>NZ_LXSD01000367.1:3063-10523 GCF_017168095.1 Lysobacter enzymogenes
ATCCTGTGCGCCGCCCTTCGGGTCTCTGGTTGCCTGTGGCGAGTTCGGGGCGGCGGGGGGAGCGAGGAGCAAGGGCGACAGCAAGATCAAGATCAACATGGATTCCGGCTTTCGCCGGAATGACGAGTCGGAGGTTGCTTGGCTTCGGTGCGCAGGCTGTAGTTTCGGAGCTGCGGCGTTTCTAGTCGGCTCGGTCCAGCAGCTCCAGATAGATCGAAAGATCCGCGTCGCCGAAGCAGCAAAAGGTCACCGTTTCCGGCAACTGGGCGTCGAGGGCATGGCGGCGCGCCGTATCCACCGCCACGCGCGCCGCCGCTTCGGCGGGATATCCGAAGATACCGGTGCTGATGCAGGGGAACGCCACGGTTGCGAAGCCGCGACGCGCGGCGATGTCGAGGCTGTTGCGATAGCAGGCGGCCAATAGCTCCGGTTCGCCGCGATCGCCGCCGCGCCATACCGGCCCGACCGTGTGGATCACATGCCGGGCCGGCAGTTTGTGGCCGCCGGTGAGTTTGGCCTCGCCGGTCTTGCAGCCGCCGAGCAGGCGGCATTCGGCGATCAATCCAGGGCCGGCGGCGCGGTGGATCGCGCCGTCCACGCCGCCGCCGCCGAGCAGCGAGGAGTTGGCCGCGTTGACGATGGCGTCCATCGCCAGGGTCGTGATGTCGGCGCGGATCGCACGCAGTCGCATCGCCTCAGCCCTGCGTCGGCCAATCGATGAACTCCGGCGCGACCGCGTCGGTGAGCCACACGCCGTTGTCGGCGCGGTAGAACGCGAAGCCGCGCGCGTGCATTTCGCCGGCGCGCACGTGCAGCACCAGCGGCGCGCCGTGGCGGCTGCCGACCTTGACCGCGGTGTCGCGGTCGAACGAGAGGTGCACGTGGCGGCGGCTGCGCTTGTCCAGCCCGGTCTCGCGGATCGAGGCCGCGAAGCGGGTGGCGGTGCCGTGGTAGAGCGAGGGCGGCGGCTGCAGCGGCTGCAACGCAAGGTCGATGTCGATCGAATGGCCCTGGCTGGCGCGGATGCGGCGGCCGTCGATGCTGAGCTTGAAGCGCTGCTTGTCGTTGTCGCGCACGATCGCTTCGATCAGCGTGCGGCTGTAGAGCCGGCCGTGCGCGCCGGCCTTGGCGATGAATTCATCGACGTCGGCCCAGCCTTGGGCGTCCAGGCTCAGGCCGATGGCCTGCGGTTCGTGACGCAGCACGAGGCTGAGGAACTTGCTGAGTTTCTTGTGTTGTGGGTCGGTCATAAGCGTCGGCGCGGATGCTAGTCGCGCGCCGCAGCACGCGCCAGTGCCGCGACGGCCGTCAGTCGGCGACGAACGTCGCGTCCAGTTCGCGCAGGCGTTCGGGCGTGCCGACGTCGGTCCAGCGGCCGCGGTGGCGCGAGCCGCGCAGGCGGCCGCGCTGGGCGGCGCGGCGCAGCAGCGGGACGATGCTGAAACGCGGCGGATTCAGCTCGGTGCCGGCGGCGTCGCCGAGCGCGTCGCGCCAGTCGGCGAACAGCGAGGCGCGGTACAGGCCGATGCCGGCGTAGGTGAGCTTGTCCTCGCCGTCGTTGCCGACGCGGCCGTCGGCGTCGAGGCGGAAATCGCCGCGCGGATGCTGCGGCGGGTTGTCGACCAGCAGCAGGTGCGCGTCGCCGTCGAATTCGCGCGGCAGCCGGGCGAAGTCGTAGTCGGTCCAGATGTCGCCGTTGGCGACCAGAAACGGCGTCTGCGGCGCGGCGTTTTCCTGCAGCAGCGTCAGCGCATTGAGCATGCCGCCGCCGGTTTCCAGCGGCGCGGCGCCCTCATAGGAAAAACGCAGGCGCAGGCCCCAGCGCGAACCGTCGCCGAGCGCGGCGGGAAAACGCTCGGCCAGCCACGAGGTGTTGACCACCACCTCGTCCACGCCGAGCGCGGCGAGCTTCTCCAGATGCCATTCGATCAGCGGCTTGCCGCCGACCGGCAGCAGCGGCTTGGGCGTGTGCAGGGTCAGCGGGCGCATGCGCTCGCCCAGGCCGGCGGCGAAGATCAGCGCCTTCATGCGCGCGCCGCCAGCGCCGGGCGCACGTAGCGCTCGACGATTTCGCTGAGCGGCTGCAGTTCCGGGTAACGCGGCAGGACCAGATCGAGATAGCCGAGGAAACGCGGCGCATCGGCGAGGTACTTGGGCTTGCCGTCGCGGTGGTTCAGGCGCGCGAACAGGCCGAGGATCTTGATGTGGCGCTGCAGGCCGGCGAAGTCGGCATCGCGGCGGAAGCGCGCGTAGTCGGGCAGCGCGATGCCGGCGGCGACGGCGCGCGCGTGGTAGCGCGCCAGCCACGCCTCCACGCGCTCCTGCGGCCAGCTGACGAAGGCGTCGCGGAACAGGCTGATCGGGTCGTAGGCGATCGGCCCGCGCAGCGCGCCCTGGAAATCGATCACCGCCAGCCCGCCTTCGACCGGCATCAGGTTGCGCGGCATGAAATCGCGGTGGATGAACACCTGGCGCTGCGCCAGCACGTTGTCGAGGATACGGCGGTAGGCCAGGTCGAGCCGTTCCAGGTCGCCGCAGTCCAGTGCCACGCCCAGGTGGCGGCCAAGGAACCATTCGTCGAACAGGCGCAGCTCGCGGGTCAGGAAGGCTTCGTCGTAGGGTTGCAGGTCGTCGGGGCAGGGCAGGGCCTGGATCTTCAGCAACTGGTCGAAGGCGGCCTCGAACATCGCGTCGGCATCGGCGCGGCCGGCTTCGACCGCCTGCAGGACGGTGTCGCGGCCGAGGTCTTCCAGCAGCAGGAAGCCGCGTTCGGGATCGGCCTGGAACACCCGCGGCACGCGCACGCCGCCGGCCTCCAGCACCTCGCGCAGGCGCAGCCAGGGGCGCGGGTCTTCCAGCTCCGGCGGCGAGTCCATGACGATGGCGTCGCCCTCGGGCAGCGCCGCGCCGGCGTGCACGCGGCCGCGCCAGTAGCTGCGGAAGCCGGCGTCGAAGGAGGCGCGGACGAGTTCGAGGCGCGCGTCGCCGGTCGCGGCGCGGGCCCAGGCCAGGCGCGCGGCGTCGCGGTCGGAGGGGGACGGCTGGGTCATGCAGGCTCCATGCGGCGAAGGCCGCCGGCGCACAGGGTAGCCGGCCGGTGCGGGAGCGCAACCTTCATGCTGTGGTGCCGCCGCGGTAACTCCCTGTAGGAGCGGCGCGAGCCGCGACCAACCGAAGCGACGTCATACCACGGGACGTTCCGAAGCGGCGTATGTATGGCTGCCGGCCGGGCTTCGGCAGGTTACGCTTTCGGTGCGTCGCTTCGGTTGGTCGCGGCTCGCGCCGCTCCTACAGGGAGCGACCGTAGCCGTGTCGCGATCAGGGAAACATCGCCGCGGCAAAAAAGTGTAGGGCGAAGCCCGCGTCGCCTTTGGCCGGGAACGGTCGCCACCGCCTTCCCCTGCCGCTTGCGCCGCGGGCCCCGCCCTACGGGTGCCCGGGTAAAACGAAATCGCTTGCCGGCCGCGCCTCAGGCGGCGACCGGTTCTTCCTGCTCCAGTGACTTGAGCCACTCGTCGTCGGAGCCTTCGTTGACGCCTTCGAACAGGAACGTGGACAGATAACGCTCGCCGGTGTCGGGCAGCATCGCCAGCAGCACCGAGCCTTCCGGCGCGGCCTGCGCGACTTCCAGCGCCGCGGCGATGGTGGCGCCGGCGGAGATGCCGACGAACAGGCCTTCCTCGGCGGCGAGGCGGCGCGCGGTGTCGCGCGCGGTCACATCGTCGATGGGGCGGATCTCGTCGGCGATGCTGCGGTCGAGCACGGCCGGGACGAAGTCCGGGGTCCAGCCCTGGATCTTGTGCGGCGCCCACTCCTTGCCGCCCAGCAGCGAGGCGCCGGCCGGTTCGGAGGTGACGATCTTCAGGTCCGGGCGCGCCAGCTTGAGCACCTGCCCGGCGCCGCTGAGGGTGCCGCCGGTGCCCCAGCCGGAGACGAAGTAGTCGAGCCGCTTGCCGGCGAAATCGCGCAGGATTTCCGGGCCGGTGGTGCTGCGGTGATAGGCCGGGTTGGCCGGGTTCTCGAACTGGCGGGCGAGGAACCAGCCGTGCTTTTCGGCCAGTTCGGCGGCCTTGCGCACCATGCCGGTGCCGCGTTCGGCGGCCGGGGTCAGGATCACCTTGGCGCCGTAGGCGCGCATCAGCTTGCGTCGTTCGACCGAGAAGGTCTCGGTCATCACCGCCACGAACGGGTAGCCGCGCGCGGCGGCGACCATGGCCAGGGCGATGCCGGTATTGCCCGAGGTCGCTTCCACGATGGTCTGGCCGGGCTTGAGCTCGCCGCGCCGTTCGGCGTCGAGCACGATCGCCAGCGCCAGCCGGTCCTTGACCGAGCCGCCCGGATTGAACGATTCGACCTTGGCGTACAGCGTTACGTGCTTGGGCGCGAGGCGGTGCAGTTTGACGATCGGCGTGTCGCCGATGGTGTCGAGGATGCTTTCGTGCAGCGACATGGACGTGCTCCCGTGGCGTGGGGTGTATGGGGAATCAGGCGGCCTGGGCCAGCGCGTCGTCGGCGTCGGCGTCGGGCAAATCGGTAAGCGGGGCGTCGCCGAACCAATGCAGGCGCTGCGCCAGCGCGGCGACTTCGCCGACGATCAGCAGCGCCGGCGATTGCACGCGGTGGCCCTGCGCGCGTTCGGCCAGTTCGGCCAGGGTGCCGGTCACCACGCGCTGCTCGCGGCGCGAGCCGTTTTCGATCAGCGCGAACGGGGTGCTGGCGGCGCGGCCGTGTTGGATCAGTTTGTCGCGCAGCACGTCCAGGCCGGCCACGCCCATGTACACCGCGAGCGTCTGCTTTTCCTGCGCCAGCGCCTGCCAGTCGAGATCGCCGGCGGAATCCTTGAGGTGCGCGGTGACCAGGCGCAGCGACTGCGCGTGCTCGCGATGGGTCAGCGGCACGCCGGCGTAGGCGGCGCAGGCCAGCGCGGCGGTGATGCCGGGCACCACTTCGAAGGCGATGCCGGCCTGCGCCAGCACTTCCAGTTCTTCGCCGCCGCGGCCGAACACGAACGGATCGCCGCCCTTGAGCCGGACCACGCGCTTGCCGGCGCGGGCGTGCTCGAGCATGAGCTCGTGGATGCGGTCCTGGGTGGTGTGGTGGTTGCCGGCCTGCTTGCCGACTTCGATCAGCTCGGCGTCGCGCCGCGCCAGTTGCAGCACGTCGCGGCTGACCAGGCGGTCGTGCAGGATCACGTCGGCCTGATTGAGCGCGCGCAGGCCGCGCAGCGTCATCAATCCGGCGTCGCCGGGGCCGGCGCCGACCAGCACCACGGAACCGGCCGGCGGCGCGGCCGGCTTGTCGTCGATCAGGGCCGCGCCGAACGCGCGCTGCGCATCCTCGCGCCGGCCTTCGCGCAGCAGCGCGGGAATCGGCCCGGCCAGCACGCGCTCGAAAAAGCGCCGGCGCTGGCCGAGATCGGGGTAGTGGCGGCGGATGCGCGCGCGTTCGGCGGCGAGCAACCGGGCGAGTTCGCCCAGCGATTCGTCGAGCTCGGTTTCCAGGCGCTCGCGCAGGTGCCGAGCCAGCATCGGCGCGCCGCCGCCGCTGGAGATGGCGACCTGCACCGGGCCGCGTTCGACCCGCGCGGGCACGTGGAAGCTCGAGCCTTCGACATCGTCGACCACGTTGACCCAGACCCGGCGCGCTTCGCCGGCGGCGGCGACGGCGCGGTTGACCGTTTCATCGTCGGTCGCGGCGACCGCCAGCCAAGCGCCGTCGAACCATTCGGCGGCGAATTCGCCGGCCAGGTGTTCGATGCGCCCTTCGGCGGCCCAGGCTGCCAGCGCCGCATTCAAGCGCGGCGCGCCGATGCGTACCTGCGCGCCGGCCTCGAGCAGGGCCGCGGCCTTGCGCTGCGCCACCGCGCCGCCGCCGACGACCAGCACGGCGCGGCCGCGCAGGTCGGCGAACAGCGGGTACATCGGCGTCGAGGCGCGGGAGGACGAGGCGCGGGTCACGGCGGTGTTCGTGCGTTGAGGGGAGGATGCGACGACCCTACGGCGGCCGGCGGGCGCGGCGGAAATGACGGCGGGGCCTTTGCACATGCCGTCACGTAATGAGCCGTAGCGTTGCCGGGCCGATACTGGACAGCCGGCCCGGGGGATGGTTAATCTATAAATCCTTTCATCCGAATAGAGCGATAGATACGTGGAATCGAGGTGCCAGCGAATGCGAGCGATGCATCCGCGCTGCCGCGGCGACGCGGGCGCCGGCTGTTGTCGCCGCCGCGCCATACGCCACCTTCCACACCGACTCTCATTCTGGATCGCCACCCCATGACCCTGACCCAGCTGCGTTATCTGGTCGCCATCGCCGACTCCGGCCTCAACATCACCCTCGCCGCCGAACGCGTCCACGCCACCCAGCCCGGCCTGTCCAAGCAGCTCAAGCAGCTCGAGGACGAGCTGGGCTTTCTGCTGTTCGTGCGCAAGGGGCGCAGCCTGGAGGCGATCGCGCCGGCCGGCGAGCGCGTGCTCGCGCATGCGCGGCGGATCCTCGAGGAAGCGGCCAACATCCGCGCCTACGCCGCCAACGAGCGCGGCCAGCACGCCGGCCGCCTGGTGCTGTCGACCACCCACACCCAGGCGCGCTACGTGCTGCCGCCGGTGATCGCCCAGGTCAAGCGCGATTTCCCGCAGGTCAGCGTGCACTTGCAAGCGGCGGCCGACGGCGAGGTGCTGACCCATCTGTCGCACGGCAACGCCGACCTCGCCGTGATCAGCACCGCCGGCGCGCCGCCCGAGGGCGGTCTGGCGGTGCCGCTGTTCCGCTGGCGCCGGGTGGTGCTGGTGCCGCGCGGCCATCCGCTGGCCAAGCTCGAGCGCGCGCCGACCCTGGCCGAACTGGCCGCGCATCCGCTGATCAGCTACGAATCCTCGACCCGGCCGGAATCCTCGCTGCGCCGCGCCTTCGCCGCCGGCGGCCACGAGCCGCAGCTGGCGATGACCGCGCGCGACGCCGACCTGATCAAGACCTACGTGCGCACCGGCCTGGGCGTCGGCCTGCTCGCGGAAATGGCGGTGACCTCGCGCGACGACGACCTCAAGGCCTTGGTCGCGCCCGACGCGGTGCCCGAGTGCATTACCTGGGCGGTGATCCCGCGCGCGCGGGTGCTGCGCGACTACGCGCTGGAACTGGTGCAAGGCCTGGCCCCGCAGATCGACCGCCGCGACCTGCGGCGGGTGCTGGAAGGCAACCTGGAACCGCACTGGCCGAAGGCCCCGACCTGGGTCGAGCTGACCCAGTCGATCAGTTCCTGAGCGCGGACCGGCGCCAAGCAAGGCGCTGCGCGACCTACCTGTAGGAGCGGCGCAAGCCGCGACCGCGGACGATCCGCGCGCGCCGAAAGCTGCGTCGCAGTTGCGTTACCACGGTCGCGGCTTGTGCCGCTCCTACATGGGCTTCGGCGACAGCGCGAGTGGCCGCGAGCCGCAGCGTCGCTACGCGATCTACTTGTAGGA
>NZ_LXSD01000367.1:10573-10860 GCF_017168095.1 Lysobacter enzymogenes
GAGCGGCGCAAGCCGCGACCGCGGACGATCCGCTCGCGCCGAAAGTTGCGTCGCAGTTGCGTTCCCGCGGTCGCGGCTCGCGCCGCTCCTACAGGGGCTTCGGCGACAGCGCGAGTGGCCGCGAGGCGCAGCGTCGCTACGCGATCTACCTGTAGGAGCGGCGCAAGCCGCGACCGCGGACGATCCGCCCGCGCCGAAAGTTGCGTCGCAGTTGCGTTCCCGCAGTCGCGGCTTGCGCCGCTCCTACAGGGGCTTCGGCGACAGCGCGAGTGGCCGCGAGCCGCAGC
>NZ_LXSD01000367.1:10910-23676 GCF_017168095.1 Lysobacter enzymogenes
CGACCGCGTACCATCCGCCCGCGCCGAAAGCTGCGTCGCAGTTGCGTTCCCGCGGTCGCGGCTTGCACCGCTCCTACAGGGGCTTCGGCGACAGCGCGAGTGGCCGCGAGGCGGAGCGTCGCTACGCGATCTACCTGTAGGAGCGGCGCAAGCCGCGACCGCGGACGATCCGCTCGCGCCGAAAGCTGCGTCGCAGTTGCGTTTGCGCGTTCGCGGCTCGCGCCGCTCCTACAGGGGCTTCGGCGACAGTGCGAATGGCTGCGAGCCGTAGCGCCGCTGCGCGATCTATCTGTAGGAGCGGCGCAAGCCGCGACCGCGGACGATCCGCTCGCGCCGAAAGTTGCGTCGCAGTTGCGTTTGCGCGGTCGCGGCTCGCGCCGCTCCTACAGTGGCTTCGGCGACAGCGCGAATGGCCGCGAGCCGCAGCGCCGCTGCGCGATCTACCTGTAGGAGCGGCGCAAGCCGCGACCGCGTACCATCCGCCCGCGCCGAAAGCTGCGTCGCAGTTGCGTTCCCGCGGTCGCGGCTCGCGCCGCTCCTACAGGGGCTTGAGTCGCACTTACGCCGCTTGGTTTTCCTGCGCGGGTTCGCTGTCGAAATGCAGGCCGCATTCGCGCTTGAGGCCGAAGAAGCGGGTGTCTTCCTCGCGCATGCCCGGCTCCAGCCGGCGGGTGGTGTGCACGTCGCCGATCGATACGTAGCCGTCGTGCCACAGCGGGTGGTAGGGCAAGTCGTGCGCCTGCAGGTACTGCCACACGTCGCGGTCGCTCCAGTCGGCCAGCGGGTGCAGCTTCCAGCGGCCGTCCTTGATCTGCAGGAAATCCAGGTTGGCGCGGCTGCCGGACTGGCTGCGGCGCAGGCCGGCGATCCAGGTGCGCACGCCCAGCTCGGCGAGCGCGCGCTGCATCGGTTCGACCTTGCGCATGCGGTTGTAGCGCTCGATCCCTTCCAGCCCCTGTTCCCACAGCTTGCCGAAGCGCGCTTCCATCCAGGCCACGCCGATCTGCGGGCGGTACACCTTCAGGTTCAGCGACAGGCGCTCGCCGAGTTCGTCGATGAAGCGGTAGGTCTCGGGAAACAGATAGCCGGTATCGATCACGATCACCGGAGTCCGCGGCGCCTGCCGGGTCACCATGTGCAGCGACACCGCCGATTGCGCGCCGAAGCTCGACGACAGCGCGTGCTCGCCGGCGGTGTTCTCCAACGCCCACGCCACCCGCTGCTCGGCGCTTTGGGTGCCCAGCCAGGCGTTGAGTTCGGCCAGCGCGCGCGGGGATTCGGCGGCGGTGACGGGATCGGTCGGGGCGCTCATGCGTGTGCCTCTGCGACGAGGGCGATGGGGATGCCGGTGGGCGTGGGATAGGGAATGCTGACGACCTGGCTGCGCACCAGGTAATCGCCGAAGCCTTCGTCGCCTTCGCGCTGCGCGGCGTAGGCGCCGAACAACGGATCCAGCGCCGCGGCGATCTCGGCTTCGCCGATGTTCTCGCGGTACAGCGTGTTCAAGCGCTGGCCGCGATGGTCGGCGCCGAGCATCAGGTTGTAGCGGCCCGGCGCCTTGCCGACCAGGGCGATCTCGCCCAGGTACGGGCGCGAGCAACCGTTCGGGCAGCCGCTGATGCGCAGGTTGATCGAGGCGTCGGGGATCGCGTGGCGCTGCAGCAGCCGTTCGACCTCGGCGACGAAATCGGGCAGGTAACGCTCGGCCTCGGCCATCGCCAGCGCGCAGGTCGGCAGCGCCACGCAGGCCAGCGCGTTGCGCCGCACCGGGCTGGCGCTGCGGTAGCCGTCCAGGCCGTGCTCGGCGACCAGCGCGTCCACACGCTCGCGCAGCGCCGCGGGCACGCCGGCGACGGTCAGGTTCTGGTTCGGGGTCATGCGGAACTGCGAACCTTCGGCGTCGAGCAGCAGCTGCGCGATCTCGCGCAGGCCGCTGAGGTGGGTCAGCGTCTCGCCGCGGCCGTCGAGCGCGCCGTCGACGATGCGGCCGGCCGGAATGCGCAGGGTCAGGTGCGCGCGGCCGTCGTCGCCGTCGACCCAGCCGAAGCGGTCGCCGTTGTGGCGGAAGGCGAACGGACGCGCCGGAAGGAGAGTGAAACCGGCGCGCCGTTCGACTTCCGACTTGAACCAGTCCAGGCCGCGGTCGTCGATGGTGTACTTGAGCCGCGCGCGCTTGCGCACCTGGCGATTGCCGAAATCGCGCTGCGCGGTGACCACCGCCACGCCGACCGGGATCACCTGGTCCGGGGCGACGAAGCCGATCACGTCGCCGACGCGCGGATAGGTTTCCGCATCGCCGTGGGTCGCGCCCATGCCGCCGCCGACGGTGACGTTGTAGCCCTGCAATTCGCCGTTTTCGATGATGGCGATGTAGCCCAGATCCTGGGCGAACACATCGACGTCGTTGTACGGCGGGATCGCGAAGCCGATCTTGAACTTGCGCGGCAGGTAGGCCTGGCCGTAGACCGGCTCGTCCTCGCTGCCGCTGCCGGCCACGCGCTCCTCGTCGAGCCAGATTTCGTAATAGGCGCGAGTGTTCGGCAGCAGATGCTCCGACAGCGCCGCGGCCTGCGCGAACACCTGCGCGTGGCTGGCCGACACCAGCGGATTGGCCGCCACCGCGACGTTGCGGTTGACGTCGCCGCAGGCCGCCAGGGTGTCGATCAGCGCGGCGTTGATCGCCTGCATCGTCGGCTTGAGCTCGGTCTTGATCACGCCGTGGTACTGGAACGCCTGGCGCGTGGTGATGCGCAGGCCGCGCTCGGCGAAGCGGGTGGCGATGGAGTCGAGCTTGAGCCACTGCGCCGGCGCGACCACGCCGCCCGGAGTGCGGGTGCGGATCATGAAGCTGTAGGCCGGCTCCAGCTTGGCCACGCGGCGCTCTTCGCGCACGTCGCGGTCGTCCTGCTGGTAGCTGCCGTGGTACTTGATGAGGGTCTGGTCGTCCTCGTTGAGCGCGCCGGTCAGCGGGTTGGCCAGGCTTTCCAGCAGGCTGCCGCGCAGGCGCGCGCTGGCGCGCTTGATGTCTTCGACCGAATGCGCGCTCATGCCGGCGCTCCGGCGAACGCGGGCGCGGCCGGCGCCGCGAGTTGCAGCCCGAACGGAGCGCGTCGCGACGACGTCGGCGCGCTCTGAGCGGCGCGCTGGTGCGCGGCGGCGCGGACATCGCGCTCCATCCGGACTGCCGGGGCAATCGTTGCGGGCGCAAGGCCGAGCGTCCCGCGACGCTCAGTAGACGCCACAAAGCCCGCGCCGTCGTGCGACGTGCGGCGCGATTCGACAACGTAATGTTCCGACCAGCGGACAGCGACGGCGTACATCAGTAGACATCCCGGGCGTAGCGCCCTTGTTGTTGCAGATCGTTGAGATATTCCTCGGCGGCTTCCGCGCCGCGGCCGCCGTGCTCGGCGATCGCCGCCAGCAGCGCCGCGTGCACGTCCTTGGCCATGCGCGTGGCGTCGCCGCAGACGTACAGGTGGGCGCCGTTCTGCAGCCAGTCGTAGAGCTCGCGGCCGTGCTCGCGCAGGCGGTGCTGGACGTAGACCTTGTGCGCCTGGTCGCGCGAGAACGCCAGGTCCAGCCGGTGCAGCTGGCCGGACTTCAGCGCCGCCTGCCATTCGGTCTGGTAGAGGAAATCGGTGCGGAAATGCGGGTTGCCGAACAGCAACCAGTTGCGGCCCGAGGCGCCGTCGGCGGCGCGGTCCTGGACGAAGCCGCGGAACGGCGCGACGCCGGTGCCGGGGCCGATCATGACGATGTCGCGGCTGCCGTCGGCGGGCAGGCGGAAGCGCTCGTTGTGCTCGATGAACACCGGCAGGCGTTCGCCTTCCTCGGCGCTGGCGAGCTGGTGCGAAGCCGCGCCCCAGCGCGTGCCGAGTTCGTTGGCGTATTCGACGTGGGCCACGGTCAGGTGCGCTTCCTCGCCGACCGCCTTCTGGCTGGAGGCGATGGAATACAGGCGCGGGGTCAGCGGCCGCAGCGCGGCGACCAGTTCCTCGGCCGACCAGGCGCCGTCGAAGCGCTGCAGCAGGTCGATCACCTGGGTGCCGGCCAGCAACTGCGCCAGCGCGGCGGATTGGTCGGGCGCCAGCAGGCGATTGAGCTCGTCGCTGCGCGCGTGCGCCGCGTGGCTGGCCACGAACGGGCGCGCCAGCTTGGTCAGCTCGCGCTTCTCGCCGAGCCACTGGCGCAGCGGCAGGCTCTGGCCGGCGTGCGCGACCGCGGCGTCGCCGTCGAGCTGCAGGGTTTCCAGCACCGCCTGCACCAGCGCGGGCGGATTGCGCGGCCACAGGCCGAGCGCGTCGCCGGGCTGATAGTGCAGGCCGGAATCCTCCAGCGACAGCTCGATATGGCGGATGTCCTTGGCGGCGGCCACCGCGCCGCGCGCGCTGCTGGCGCGGGCGATCAGGCGGCGGTTGCCGATCAGCTCGGCGGCGAACGGCGCGTCGCGGTGATAGGTCGGCGCGGCCGGCGCGATCGGCCGCAGCGGCGTCACCGTGGCCAGGTGCGCGGCGGCCGGCTTCAGGGTTTCCCTGGCCTGGACCAGCGCCTGCTGCAGCCACGGGCCGGACACGGTTTCGATGTCCAGGTCGGCGTCGCCGCGGGCGAAGGCGCGGGTGGCGCCGAGTTCGGCCAGGCGCGCGTCGAGCCGGGCGCCGATCGCGCAGAACTGCGGATAGCTCGAATCGCCGAGGCCGAGCACGGCGTAGTGCACGCCCTTGAGCTGCGGCGCGCGCTTGCCGGCGATGAACTCGATCAGGCCGCGCGCATCGTCGGGCGGATCGCCGTCGCCCTGGGTGCTGACCACCAGGTACAGCAGGCGCTCGTTCTTGAGTTCGCGGGTCGGGTAGGCGTCGGCGCGCAGCAGGCGCACGCCCAGGCCGGCGGCCTCGGCCTGCGCGGCCAGTTGTTCGGCCAGGCGCTTGGCGTTGCCGGTCTGGCTGCCGTAGACCACGGTCAGGCGCTCGCCGCTGCGCGCTTCCGGCGCGGCCTCCGGGGCCAGGGCCGCGGCGATCGGCGTCGGCGTCAGGCCGGAGCGGGCCAGGCCGGCGGCGTAACCGGACAACCACCACAGGCTGTCGCGGTCCAGGCCGTCGGTGAGGCGGGCGAGCGAGTCCAGCCGGTCGGCCGGCAACGGCGCGGCGAGCAGGGCGGGGGCGGACGCGAGGGCGGACGGGGCGGCGGCAGGCACGGTGGCGGGTCTGCGTGTGGCTTTGGAGTCCGCAGGCTACGAGCGCGCGCCCGGCGCGCGGAAAGGATGCTCGGTTATTCGTTAATGCCTTGCGTTCATTTCTCCCCGAATCCGGGGGGATTTCTAATGCGATCCAAGGCGGCGCCCGCGGCCTGCCCCGTTTCGGGCCGGCGAGGGCGGCCGCAATGCGACCGGGTTGGCACTCCGGCGCGGCGCTGGGCGCGGCCGTATCCACGCGTCGGCCCGCGCCGTCGGGCACGGCCGGGCCCGCATCGGCGCCGCGTCGCCCGGCGCAACCGGCGCGACAGACCGCAAACATTGTGATTCCATGGACATCGGGCCGCCGCGCTGGCGTCCATGGAGTCGGATCCTCATTCGCAGGCCGGGCGCCGCCGCGTCGCTCCGCCGTATCAGGAACGCGGCGAGCGAGCCCCTTTGCGATGACTGCGTCACCCGTACCGAGCGCTGCCTTCGACTCCGTCTCCGACCCCGCCGCGCCGCTGGCCCGGGCGCTGAGCCACCTCGACCGGCTCGAAGCCGAGAGCATCCACATCCTGCGCGAGGTCGCCGCCGAGTTCCGCAACCCGGTGATGCTCTATTCCATCGGCAAGGACAGTTCGGTGCTGCTGCACCTGCTGCTCAAGGCGTTCTATCCGGCGCGCCCGCCGATCCCGCTGCTGCACGTGGACACCGGCTGGAAGTTCCGCGAGATGATCGCCTTCCGCGACCGCCGCGCCGCCGAAACCGGCGTCGACCTGCGCGTGCACATGAACCCCGACGGCCTGGCCCAGGGCATCGGCCCGGTCAGCCACGGCGCGGCCGTGCACACCGACGTGATGAAGACCCAGGCGCTCAAGCAGGCGCTGGACTGGAACAAGTTCGACGCCGCGATCGGCGGCGCGCGCCGCGACGAGGAAAAATCGCGGGCCAAGGAACGCATCTTCTCGTTCCGCAATCCGCAGCACCGCTGGGACCCGAAGAACCAGCGCCCCGAGCTGTGGAACCTCTACAACACCCGCATCCACGCCGGCGAGAGCGTGCGCGTGTTCCCGATCTCGAACTGGACCGAGCTCGACGTGTGGCTGTACATCTACCGCGAGCGCATCCCGGTGCCGTCGCTGTACTTCGCCGCAAAGCGCCCGGTGGTCGAGCGCGACGGCGCGCTGCTGATGGTCGACGACGAGCGCCTGCCGCTGCGCGCGGGCGAAACCCCGCAGCTGCGCAACGTGCGCTTCCGCACCCTGGGCTGCTATCCGCTGACCGGCGCGATCGAGTCCGACGCCGACACGCTGGAAAAGATCATCGCCGAGATGCTGGTCGCCACCACGTCCGAACGCCAGGGCCGCATGATCGACCACGATCCGTCCGCCTCGATGGAGCGCAAGAAGCAGGAGGGCTACTTCTGATGAGCGCGGATATCGGGATTCTGGATTCGGGATCGGCCAAGGCGGAACGTAGCGAGGCGGACGACGGGCTGCGCAGGGACGGGGTCGGCAAAAGCGGCGGCAGCGTGGTCGCGCTGAATTCCGAAGCGCGGCTTGCGCATTCGGCCGGCGACGCCGTCGCCGATTATTTGAAGCAGCACGAAAGCAAGAGCCTGCTGCGCTTCATCACCTGCGGCAGCGTCGACGACGGCAAGAGCACCCTGATCGGGCGGCTGCTGCACGACACCCAGCGCCTGTTCGAAGACCAGCTGGCGGCGCTGGACGCCGACAGCCGGCGCCACGGCACGCGCAACGGCGAGATCGACTTCGCCCTGCTGGTCGACGGCCTCGCCGCCGAGCGCGAGCAGGGCATCACCATCGACGTGGCCTACCGCTACTTCGGCACCGAGCGGCGCAAGTTCATCGTCGCCGACTGCCCCGGCCACGAGCAGTACACCCGCAACATGGCCACCGGCGCGTCCACCGCGGACCTCGCCGTGGTGCTGGTCGACGCGCGCAAGGGCCTGCTGACCCAGACCCGCCGCCACAGCTACATCGTCTCGCTGCTCGGCATCCGTCACGTGGTGCTGGCGGTCAACAAGATGGATCTGGTCGATTTCGATCAGGCCGTGTTCGAGCGCATCGTCGGCGAATACCGCGAACTGGCGGCCAAGCTCGGCATCGAGCACGTGCAGGCGGTGCCGCTGTCGGCGCTCAACGGCGACAACCTCACCGCGCGCTCGGCGGCCACGCCGTGGTATCGCGGGCCGAGCGTGCTCGAACATCTGGAAACGGTCGACGTCGGCCGCGACGCCGCCGAGCTGGGCCTGCGCCTGCCGGTGCAGTGGGTCAATCGCCCGCACCAGGATTTCCGCGGTTTCGCCGGCACGATCTCCGCCGGCCGCGTGCGCCCCGGCGACGAGATCGTCGCCCTGCCGTCGGGCCGGCGCTCGCGCGTGCAGCGCATCGTCACCGCCGACGGCGACCTGGCGCAGGCGACGGCGGGGCAGGCGGTGACGCTGACCCTGGCCGACGAACTCGACATCAGCCGCGGCGACGTGATCGCCGGCGCCGCGCAGCCGGCGCAGGTGGCCGACCAGTTCGCCGTGCACCTGCTGTGGATGGACGCCCAGCCGCTGCTGCCCGGCCGTTCCTATTGGCTCAAGATCGGCGCGCGCACGGTCACCGCCAGCATCACCGAGATCAAGCACAAGATCGACGTCAACACCCAGGCGCAGTTGGCCGCGCGCCGGCTCGAACTCAACGAAGTGGCCTGGTGCAATCTCGGCCTGGACCAGCCGATCGCGTTCGAGGCCTATCGCGACAACCGCGAGCTCGGCAGCTTCGTCCTGATCGACCGCCAGACCAACGCCACCGTCGCCGCCGGCACGCTCGACTTCGCCCTGCGCCGGGCCGAGAACATCCACTGGCAGCCGGTCGACGTCGACAAGGCCGCGCGCGCCCAGGCCAAGCGGCAGACGCCGCGCTGCGTGTGGTTCACCGGCCTGTCGGGCTCGGGCAAGTCGACCATCGCCAACCTGGTCGACAAGCAACTGCACGCGCTCGGCCACCACACCTTCATCCTCGACGGCGACAACGTCCGCCACGGCTTGAACAAGGACCTGGGATTCACCGACGCCGACCGGGTCGAGAACATCCGCCGCGTCGCCGAAGTGGCCAAGCTGATGACCGACGCCGGCCTGATCGTGCTGGTGAGCTTCATCTCGCCGTTCCGCGCCGAGCGCGAACTCGCGCGCGAACTGTTCGGCGCCGGAGAATTCGTCGAAGTGTTCGTCGACACGCCGCTGCAGGAAGCCGAGCGCCGCGACGTCAAGGGCCTGTACGCGAAGGCGCGCGCCGGCAAGATTCCCAACTTCACCGGCATCGACTCGCCCTACGAGGCCCCGGAATCGCCGGAGCTGCATCTGGCGACGCTGGAAGCCGATCCGCAGACGCTGGCCCAGCGCGTGGTCGACTTCCTGCGCGGTTGACGCTCCATCGTGGCTTTGGGCTCGCGTCGCGACCTGCCGTTGCGCGGTCGCGGCTCGCGCCGCTCCTACAATCGCTCCGCCCAGCCGCACGAGCCCCCTGTGGGAGCGGCGCAAGCCGCGACCGCGCCAATGCGACTACGACGAACCTGGCAACCGCCGGTCCTCGTCGAAACGCCGCCCAAAAAACGAACGCCCCGGCACAGACCGGGGCGTTCGCGCATACGACAAGAAAGTCGGGCGTCAGCTCTTCGCCGACTTGCTGCGAATGAACTCGTACAGGAACAACAGCACGATCGCGCAGACCACAGAAACGATCAGGCCGATGAAGCCGCCACCGCCATACACCAGGCTGCCGACATAAGCGCCGGCGATGCCGAGCAGGATGGTCAGGATCCAGCCCATCGGATCGGCGCCGGGTTTGAAGAAACGCGCGAGGATGCCGATGACCGCGCCGATGATGATCGTGGAAATGATGCCGCCGAACATGGCCTGCCTCCTCGAAGGAATGGAGCGCACCGGGATGGAGTGCGCAGGGATCATGTGAGCGCCGGCGTCGCCGCCGCGTGAGGGCGTCGCGGGTGGATTGGGCGGCGGTTAAGCCGGTGCCGCCGGACTGGAAGCGCGCCGCCTGCGTGGTGTTCTCGCCTGCGCGCGCAATCGGTCGTGCGCTTTCCGCGCGGGCGAGACGCAGCCGATCCTGGCTGCGTCGCACCGCCGCTGCGCGCGGCGTCCGCGCAGCGCGAGGCCCGCTCGCGCAAGCTTCGCGCCTCCCAGGGCATCGCCGTCGGCTTGCGCTGGCCGCGGCGTCGTCGAAGCCGTTCGCTGCCGCCGCCGCCGCCGCGGACGCGGACAAAGAAAAAGCGGGCCGATCGGCCCGCTTTCTCGCGCATCCACCGCCCGCGGCGAGCGTCAGCAGCAGCCGTGGCCGCCGTGGCGATCGCCGCTATCGGCGACGACCGCCGCGCCGGTGGTCTCGCCGCGCTGGCTGGCCTGGTGATGCTCGGCCACCACCCGCGCCACGCACGCGGTGACGCGCTTGCCCATCGGGATATGCAGGAACTCGTTCGGGCCGTGCGCGTTGGAATGCGGGCCCAGCACGCCGGTGATCATGAACTGCGCGCCCGGGAACTTCTCGCCGAGCATGCCCATGAACGGAATCGAGCCGCCTTCGCCCATGTACATCGCCGGCTGGCCGAAGAACTCGCGGCTCGAGGCGTCGATGGCCTTGGACAGCCACGACGACATCGCCGGCGCGTTCCAGCCGCTGGACGACTTCTCCAGCTCCAGCGACACCTGCGCGCCGTTGGGCGGATCGCGCAGCAGCACTTCCTTGAGCAGCTCGCCGGCGCGCTTGCCGTCCAGCGTCGGCGGCAGGCGCAGCGACAGCTTCACCGAGGTGTAAGGACGCAGCACGTTGCCGGCCGAAGCCAGCGGCGGCATGCCGTCCACGCCGGTCACCGACAGCGCCGGGCGCCAGGTGCGGTTGAGCACCAGCTCCGACAGGTCGTCGGCCATCGGCTTCATGTTCGGCAGGAACGGGAACTTGTCGTAGACCGCGTTGCCGAGCACCTTGGCGGCCTGGCGCGCCTGCTCGATGCGCTCTTCGGGCACGTCCACGTACAGGCCTTCGATCAGGATCTTGCCGCTGGTCTCGTCCTCCAGGCGCGAGAGCAGCTGGCGCAGCAGGCGGAAGCTCGACGGCACCACGCCGGAGGCGTCGCCCGAATGCACGCCTTCGCTGAGCACCTTGACCGTGAAGTTGCCGCCGGCCAGGCCGCGCAGCGAGGTCGTGCACCACAGCTGCTCGTAGTTGCCGCAGCCCGAGTCCAGGCACACCACCAGCGAGGGCTTGCCGATGCGCTCGGCGAGGTGGTCGACGTAGGCCGGCAGGTCGTAGCTGCCCGATTCCTCGCAGGCCTCGATCAGGATCACGCAGCGCGAGTGCGGGATCTGCTGGTCCTGCAGGGCCAGGATCGCCGCCAGCGAACCGAAGATCGCATAGCCGTCGTCGGCGCCGCCGCGGCCGAACAGCTTGTCGCCCTTGATTACCGGCTTCCACGGGCCGAGGTCGTCGTCCCAGCCGGTCATCTCCGGCTGCTTGTCGAGGTGGCCGTAGAGCAGCACGCAATCCTCGTCGCGTGCTTGTGCCGATGCCGGGGCATCGGCGGCGCCGTGCGCGGACGTGCCTGCGAAAGCGGGAATATCGATGAAGATCAACGGCGTGCGGCCTTCCAGGCGGACCACCTCGACCTGCATGCCGGGAATCGACTGGGCCTTGGCCCACGACTCCATCAGCCTGACCGCGTCGTCCATGTAGCCGTGCGCGACCCAGTCGGCGTCGAACATCGGCGACTTGTTGGGAATGCGGATGTATTCGACCAATTGCGGGACGATTTCGTCGTCCCACTTCTGACCGACGTAGCGGTCGACCTTGCTGGCGTCCATGAACGGGGCCTCGGAGCTGGGGAAGGCGGCCATTTTACGCCGGCCGGGGCGTGTAGGACTTTTCCTACCCTGCGCTGCGGTTCCGCCCGACTTCGCCGGGGCGCAAGCGGCGATAACCTGTGCCCGTCGAGACATGGAGACTGTCTCCACCGGCGGACAAGGAACCAAGGAAGCAACGTCCTCCGGACTGGAAAGGAATCCAATCTCAAGGAGCTCAACATGAAGTCGTTTGCCCTCATCGCCAAGTCGCTGATGCTGTCGCTGGTCCTCGCCGGCAGCGCCTACGCCTCGGAGAAGGTCAATATCAACAGCGCCGATGCGGCCACGCTGGACCGCGTGCTGCTCAACATCGGGGCGTCCAAGGCAGAAGCGATCGTCGCTTACCGCAAGGCCAACGGGGCCTTCCGCAGCGTCGAGCAGCTGGCCCTGGTCAAGGGGATCGGTCTGAAGACGGTAGAAAAGAACCGCGACCGTATCGTGGTGGGTGGGGCGCCGGCGCAAGGCGGCCGTCCGACCAACACCGCCGGCGCCATCGCGGCGCCGCGCGCCGCCAGCAAGCGCTGAACTCGCCTGCCGGCACCGTAAGGATGCGGAGCCGGTAGCTGATCGGGCAAGGAGGCCCGAAGGATTCGGGGGGAGGTCCCTGGACACGGAAGTACGCTGCCCCGCCGCGGAAGGATCCGCGGCGGGGCACACCCAACCGAAGTTACGCAGCTCCGCCGTCGCACCCCGAAGCGACAACACCCCAAGCCGTCCCTGACGCCGTACTACGGGACCCCCCCTGTAGGAGCGGCGCAAGCCGCGACCGCGCCTCCTCAACTCCGGCGCCACCTCCATCGCGCGCAGCCCCTCCCGCGTTTCCCGCTCCAAGCTCCCAGTCCGCCCCGGCCCATACCCTCGGCGGCCGCCCGCGCCCCCCGCTTGGGCCACCCCTCCAGACCCACTAGACTGGCCCCTCCATTCAGCCAGTCGCCCCCATGCCCGACCGTCCCTCCTGGTGCATCCCCGCCAACGAGTACCGCCGCGAGCGCTGGCGCAACCAGTTCGGCTGGACCCGCGAGATCGTGCGCATGCGCCGCGAAGCCGGCCGCGACCGCCCCGCCGCGGGCGAGGAAGAGTGGGACTGGCGCCTGTCGATCGCCGAAATCGAAAGCGACGCCCCGTTCTCGGCCTTTCCGGGCATCGACCGCGAACTGGTCCTGCTCAGCGGCAACGGCCTGCGCCTGCGCTTCGACGACGGCGAGGCCTTCGAACTGCGCCCGCCGCACGACAAGCTGCGCTTCGCCGGCGAACGCACGGTCAGCGGCGAGCTGATCGACGGCCCGACCCACGACTTCAACCTGATGTGGCGCCGCGACCGCGTCCGCGCCGAGCTCTGGCACCGCCCGCTGGTCGGCCCGATGGTGCTGTTCGCCGAACCCGGGCAGAGCTGGGCCGTGCACCTGCTCGCCGGTCAGGCCCACTTCGCCGACGGCTCCGGGCTGGCGCCATTGCAGGCCGGCGACACCGCGATCCTGGCTGCGGGCGAGGAACGCCTGCGCCACGTGCTGGAAGGCGGCGGTGAGGTGCTGCTGGTGCGCGTCGGCGAGGCTTGAGGGAGGGAGCCTTCGTAGCGATCGGGACGCCTCGCAGTCGCGGCTCGCGCTGCTCCCACAGGTAGCCGTCGCGGGTTTCGTTTCCGACTGTAGGAGCTGCGCGAGCTGCGACCGCGACAG
>NZ_LXSD01000367.1:23726-23976 GCF_017168095.1 Lysobacter enzymogenes
ACGAACCTTTGGTTGCAAGCGGAAATTCCGTGGTCGCGGCTCGCGCCGCTCCTACAGGTAGCCATCGCGGGTTTCGTTTCCGACTGTAGGAGCTGCGCGAGCTGCGACCGCGGCAGCGCGGTTGCGACGAACCTTTCGTTGCGAACGGAAATTCCGCGGTCGCGGCTCGAGCCGCTCCTACAGGTAGCGTCGCGGGTTTCGTTTCCGACTGTAGGAGCTGCGCGAGCTGCGACCGCGACAGCGCGGTTGC
>NZ_LXSD01000367.1:24026-41628 GCF_017168095.1 Lysobacter enzymogenes
ACAGGTAGCCGTCGCGGGTTTCGTTTCCGACTGTAGGAGCTGCGCGAGCTGCGACCGCGACAGTGCGGCTGCGACGAACCTTTCGTTGCGAGCGGAAATTCCGCGGTCGCGGCTCGCGCCGCTCCTACATTGGCTCGCGCCGTTACAGCGATTCTCGAGCCCTGCGTCGTTATCGGCTAATAGACATCGCGCCGATATCTTCCATCCGCCGCCATCGTCTCCAGCGCGTCGTCGCCAAGCGCCTCGCGCAGCACCGCGTCCACCGCCGGCGCCATGCCTTCCAGGCTGCCGCAGACGTAGACCGCCGCGCCGGCCGCGATCCATTCGCGGATCTCGCCGATGCGTTCGCGCAGCCGGTCCTGCACATAGATGCGCTGCGCGCCATCGCGCGAGAACGCGTAATCGCTGCGCTCGATCCGGCCGTCGGCCTGCCAGGCGTCCAGGTCGTCGCGGTAGTGCAGGTCGCAGGCCGCGTTGCGTTCGCCGAACAGCAGCCAATTGCGATGGCGGCCGGCGTCGATGCGCTCGCGCAGCAGCGCGCGCAATCCGGCCAGGCCGGTGCCGTTGCCGATCAGGATCAGCGGGCGCGCGTCGGCCGGGGCGTGGAACGAGGGATTGGAGCGGATGCGCAGGTCGATCGTGGCATCGTCGCCGGCGTATTCGGTCAGCCAGCCGCTGCCCAGGCCGAGGCGGCCGTCGTCGCGGCGCATCTGCCGCACCAGCAGGCGCAGCGCGCCGTCGGCGGGGATCGAGGCGATCGAGTATTCGCGATGCGGCAGCGCCGCCAGTCCGTCGGCCACCGCCTGCGCGCTGCGGCCGCGCGCGTCGGCGGCGACGGGCAGGCGCGAGCGCGCGAGCAATTCGGCCAACGCGATCTCGCCGTCGTCGCGGCGCACCCGCGCGGCGCCGTCGAGGCCGGCAGCGGCCAGCCACTGCGGGACTTCGTCGGGCGGGTTGCGCGGGCCGATCTCGGCGATGTCGCCGGCGCGCCACTGCAGCGCCGAACCGTCGGCCGGCAGCAACGCCAGATCGAACGCGGCGGCGCCGGCGCTGCCCGGGTTCGACACGCGCCGCTGGCTCAGGCGCCACGGCGCGTAGGCCGGCGCGCTCCAGTCGGGCAGGTCGGTGCGGCCGGCGAGCAGGCCGAGGTGATGCTGCCAGTGGCGCAGCGCCCCGGCCTCGCCGTTGTCGACTTCGACCAGATCGAACAACGGCTGCGCGCCGGCGTGGCGCAGCCAATGATCGAGACGATGGCCGAACGCGCAGTACTGCGCGTACTCGCGGTCGCCGAGCGCGAGCACGCCGTAGCCCAGCTGCGGCAGCGGCGCGGCCGCGCCCATCGTCTTGCGCACGAACGCCGCGGCGCTGTCGGGCGCGTCGCCCTCGCCGGTGGTGCTGACCACGAACAACGCGCGCCGGTACTGGCCCAGTTGCGCGGCGTCGAGCGTGCCGAGCACGGCGAGGTCGGCGCGCAGGCCGGCGTCGCGCAGCGCTTGCCAGCTGCGCCGCGCCAATTGTTCGGCGAAGCCGGTCTGGCTGGCGAAGGCGACCAACCACTCGCCGCGCCGATCGGCCTGCAGCTCGGGCAGCGCGTCGCGCCGCGCGCTGCGCTTGCGCGACACTGCCACCGCCGCGACGAAACCGACGTAGGCGGCGACCAGCGCCGCAGCCAGCCACCATTGGCCGCGCCCCGGCGCGATCCATTGCCAGCCCTCGACCTGGGTGCGCGCCGACACCACGGCGAGCGCGCACAGCGCCAGCAAGGCCATGGCGTTGCCGAGCCAGGACAGAGTGAAACGACGCGCGCGCGCGGCGGATGAAGAAATCATGCGGAAATCAGGTGGAGCGCTGCCGGGCGACGAAGCCGGGCGTGGCGCGGGAAACGAAGCCGCCGCCTTCGCGCAGCACGAACATCGCGGCGAGTCGGCGGCGGTTGGCGTAGGCGAGCCCGGCGCGCGCGCCGAGCACGGTCAGCGCGGTGGCGAGCGCATCGGCGTGCATGCAGCGTTCGTGCAGCACGGTAACCGACGCCACGGTGTGATCGATCGGTGTGCCGGTGCGCGGATCGAGGGTGTGCGAATAGCGGCGCGCGGCGCCGGCGCCGGTTTGTTCGAAATAGCGGCGATAGTCGCCGGAGGTGGCGATGGCCAGGCCGTCGAGCGCGATCACCGCGGCGGCTTCGTCCTCGCGGCCGGGTTGTTCGACCGCGACACGCCAGGCCGAGCCGTCGGGCTTGCGTCCGTGCGCGCGCAGCTCGCCGCCGACTTCGACCAGACAGTCGCCGCAGCCTTGCGCGAGCAGCCAGTCGGCGACGCGGTCGACGCCGTAGCCCTTGGCGATGGAGGACAAATCCAGGTACGCGGCGCCGGGCTGGATCAGTTCGCGCGTCGCCGCGTCGAAGCGCACGCGGCGCCAGTCGACGCGTTCGCGCGCCTGCGCCAGCGGCGCCGGCTCGGGCGCTTGCGCACGCGCGCCGGCCGGGCCGAAGCCCCACAGATCCGTCAGAGGGCCGACGGTCGGGTCGTAGGCGCCGTCGGTGTCCGCGGCCAGCGCCAGCGCCGCGGCCAGCACTTCGGCGAACGGCGCCGGCAGCGTGTGCGCGCTGCCGGCGTCGGCGCGGTTGTAGCGGCTGATGTCCGAGCCGGCTTCCCAGGTGCTCATCTGCGCGACGACTTCGTCGAGCCGCGCCTGGATGCCGCGTTCCAGATCGACCAGGGCCGCGACCGGTGCGGCGAGCTTGACCGACCAGGTCGTGCCCATGCTCAGGCCGCGCAACTCGTGCACGGCGACGGCTGCGGACATCGCCGTCGCGCTCGCGGCGAGGTTCGCCGCAGGCGTCGATGTCAAAGCGTTCGGCACCACGACTTGCGGCGTACCCGCGGCCGCGCCATGCGCGGACGCCACGGCGCCCGTCCACGACCACAGCGGCTGCGGCGCGCGCCCGGTCATGCTTACTGCGGCAGCACTTCGAACACGGCCACGTAGCTCAGCCGGCGCTGCTTGGCGTCGGCCAGCGTGGTCTTCTTGTCTTCGCTGGCGGTTTCCAGCCAGTACATGCCGGCCTGCGGCCACTTCACTTCGAACTTGCCGTCGGCGCCGGTGGTGGCGTGGATCTCGGCCTGCTCGTTGCGGTAGCGGGTCGCGCCCGGAACGATTTCGATCTTCAGGCCCGAGGCCGGCTTGCCGTCGACCAGCAGCTGGAACGTCGCCGACTCGCCGGCGAACAGATCGTTGGGATGGGTCACCGGCACCAGCTCGATGCCCTTGCCCGTGGTCTTGAACACGCCGGTGCTCGGCTTGCCGACGGTGGCGAAGGTCTCGACCCGGCCCAGGCTCTCGGAGGCTTCGACCTCGGTCGCGCCGGCCGGGATCGCGGTCTTGAACTCGCCGGCCTTGCCGCGCCAGCGCTTGGCTTCGCCGCCGAGCTTGTAGCTGGCGAACATGCCTTCGTTGTTCATCGCGATCTTGTAGGTGCCTTCCTGCTGCAACTGCAAGTCGAACACGCTGCGCAGCTTGCCGGTCGAACCGTTCTGCGCCTGCACCGCGCTGCCGTCCGGCGCGGTCACTTGCAGGCGCTCCAGCGGCAGCGGCACGTGGTTGAAGTAGAACAGGTCGTTGGACACGGCCGCATCGACCGTCATCCACGAGCCCTTCTCCGAGAACACCGTCTGCGAAGGCTGCAGCCAGGCCTTGTGGGCGTGGGCGGTGACGCTGAGGCCGAGCGCGGCGAGGGCGGTGGCGGTGGCGAGTGCGAGTTTGAAGTTCATGGTGTTAGTCCGGGAATGAAGGGAGTGATGGGAAATGGGCAATGCAGGGAGCGCCGGAGCGTGCGGAACCATCGGGAACGAATCGACGAACGAGGCAGGAAACAGGCGCAGCGACAACCCCCGCCATTCCCTTGTTTCCCCTCATTGCCTTCATTCCCCGTTCCATCACGGCTTCACCGTCACCGCGACCTTGCCCAACTCCGTCTTGCCTTGCGCCGACAGCTTCTGCGCCTTGGCCGGCCATTCGAACGGGATCGTCAGCAGCTCGCGGCCGCCGACTTCGCGCGCGGCTTCCACCACCAGGGTGTAGTTGCCCGGGGCCAGGCCGGCGAGCTGCTTGGACGCGCCCTTGAAGCTGACCGCGTGCTGGCCGACCGGACGGGTCGCGCCGCTGACGCCGTCGACCGGCATGCTCAGGGTGCGGCCGCTGCGGCGCCACCACTGGCGCATGTCCTTGAGCCACTTGGTGCCTTCGCCGTTCTTCATGTCCACGTCGTACCAGACGACGAGGTTGCTCGCCACGGTGTTGTCCGCCTTCTCGATCCAGGCGGCGACGTAGGGGCGGTGATACTCGGCCGCGTTGATGCGCGGAATTTCGATGTTGAGTTCCAGATCGGCGGCGAACGCCGGCAGCGGCAGGGTCAGCGCCGGAATCAGGATCTTGAACATGGACGGCTTCATGGAACGCTCCTGAGTGGAAACTTCGGATTCTTCAATGCATGAACAAGACGACGATCAGCAGCGGCAGCAACAGCCCCGCCGCCACCAGCGGCCAGGTCTTGCCGCGCTGGCGCGCGTGCAGCTGCAGCAGCCACAGGCCGGTCAGCGCGAACAGCAGGCAGGCGACCGCGAACAGGTCGATGAACCAGCGCCACGCGGTGCCGGTGTTGCGGCCCTTGTGCAGATCGTTGAGCCAGGCGATCCAGCCGCGGTCGGTGCGTTCGTATTCGATCGCGCCGGTTTCGCGGTCGATGCTGATCCAGGCGTCGCCGCCGGGACGCGGCAGCGACACGTAGACTTCGCCGTCGGACCACTCGCCCTTGCGCCCTTGCGCGCGCACGTCCAACGCATCGGCGAGCCAGTCGTTGACATTGCCCGGCAGCGGCGCGTCGGCCGCGCGTTCGCCCTGCAGGCTGCGCAGCAGGCTGGCCGGCAGGGTTTCCTTGAGATTGACCACGCGCGGCTTGGATTCGATCTGCGCGGCGTGGTTGAGGGTGATGCCGGTGACCGAGAACAGCAGCAGCGCGACCAGGCTCAGCGCGGCGCTGATCCAGTGCCAGCGGTGCAGGGTCTTGAGCCAGTACGCGCGGCGGTTCGGGTCGGCGCCGTTGGAAGCCGCAGCGCTCACGTCTGGCTCCAGCGGCGCAACAGGTTGTGGTAGACGCCGGTCAGCTGGACCAGCGCGGGATGCTCGGGCACGTCGGCGCTCAGGCGCCGGATCGACACGTCCAGTTCGAACATCAGACGGCGCTGCGAATCTTCCGGCAGCAGGCTCTGGATCCAGAAGAACGAGGCCGTGCGCACGCCGCGGGTCACCGGAGTGACCTTGTGCAGGCTGGTGCCCGGGTACAGCACCAGATCGCCGGCCGGCAGCTTGACGCTGTGCGAGCCGTAGGTGTCTTCGATCACCAGTTCGCCGCCGTCGTATTCCTCCGGCGCGCTGAGGAACAAGGTCGCCGACAGGTCGGTGCGCACCGCGTCCATGCCGCCGCGGCTGCGGTCGTAGCGGATCGCGTTGTCGACGTGGAAGCCGAACGATTGCCCGCCGGCGTAGCGGTTGAACAACGGCGGATACACGCGCTGCGGCAAGGCGGCGGAGAAGAAGGTGGAATTCCTCGACAGCGAGTCGAGGATCAGCGCGCCGAGCTCGCGCGCGGCCGGATCGGTTTCCGGCAATTGCGCGTTGTCCTTGGCCTTGGCCGATTGGTGGCCGGCGGTGATGCGTCCGTCGGCCCAGCCGGCTTGATCCAGGCGCGCCCGGCAGTGGGCGACCTGTTCGGCGGTGAGCACCTTGGGCACGTGCAGCAGCATGGTTACCTCGATGCGGCCGCCCGGAAGGCCCGGGCGGCGCGCGCGGCGGAGAGGCGTCGATTAGACCGTGAAGCCGGCGCCCGCCGCCACTTGGCTTGCGGTCAGAACGAGAAGTTGGCGCTCAGCACCACCTGGCGCCCGTCGCCCGGGGTGGCCCAGCCGTTGTTGCGCACGCGGGTGAAATACTCTTCGTCGGTCAGGTTGTTGACGTTGAGCTGCAGCTGCGCCTGGCGGCTGATCTTGTAGGCGACCATCGCGCGGTGGGTCCAGTAGCTGCCGTAGGTCGCCAGCGGGCCGTCGAGGTTGGTCGCGCTGTGCTGGGCCACCCAGATCTTGCCCTGGTAGGTCGCGCCGTAGCCGATCTGCCACTTCGGGCTGAGGTCGTAGGTGGTCCACAGGCTGAAGGAGTGCTCGGGCACGTTCAGCAGGCGGTCGCCGCGGGTGTAGTCCAGGCCGAGCTGCGACTGGCGGTTGGACGCGCCCTGCAGCACTTCGCTGTCGAGGAAGGCGTAGTTGGCGTAGACCGCCCAGTTGTCGGCGATCAGGCCCGACAGGCCGAGCATCACGCCGTCGACGCGCGCGCGGCCGTCGAGCTGCTGCAGGCCGGACGGGTTGAGCGGGTTGGCCGGGTCGGCGACCTTGTAGTTCTTGCGCTCGTTGCGGAACACCGAACCGGTGAAGGCCAGGCGGCCTTCCAGGAAGTCCCACTTGGTGCCGATTTCGTAGTTGACCGCGCTTTCCGGATCGACCGAGCAGGTCTCGATCGTGCACGAGCCGTTGACCGAGGCCTTCGACGGCGTCTTCGAGTTGCCGTAGGCGACGTAGACGCTGCCGTTCTCGACCGGCTTGTAGACCAGGCCGGCGCGGTACGAGAACAGGTCGTCGTTGTTCTTGAACGGCACGCCGTAGCCGGTGACGGTGCCGATCGGCAGCGCCGGCAGCGGCTGGTTGGCGGCGGTCGGCGCCTGCACCACGTTGGCGATGCTGGTCTTGCCCTCGTTGCGCTCGTAGCGCGCGCCCAGGCTCAGCTGCCACTGCTCGTTGAACTTGAGCGTGTCGAACACGTAGATCGCGCGGTTGTCGAGCTCGCCCTCGGTGCGGCCGGTGAGGGTGCGGTTGAGCGGGCCGCGGTAGAGGTGGTCCGGGTTGGCGATGTTCATCTGCGGCAGGCCCGCGAGGAACGGGTTGGTGCCGTTGGGATTGCGGAAGTCGCTGGTGACGTCGAGGTCGAATTTTTCGTGCAGGACCGAGAAGCCGGCGACCAGGTTGTGCTCGATCGCGCCGGTGTTGAAGGTCGCGGTCAGGTCGGTCTGGGTGTACAGCGTGGTGTTGCGGGTGTCGCGGCCGTAACCGCGCGGGCCGCTGGGGGTGTAGTTGCCCGGACGGGTGCTGCCGCAGGACGCGCCGGTCGGAGTGAGGTTGTTGCTCAGGCACCAGGTGCCCTGGACCGCGTCGACCAGCGAGAACTGGTCGGCCTGCTGCCAGCGGGTC
The DNA here is from genome assembly GCF_017168095.1 of Lysobacter enzymogenes. GTDB lineage: Bacteria > Pseudomonadota > Gammaproteobacteria > Xanthomonadales > Xanthomonadaceae > Lysobacter > Lysobacter enzymogenes_D. The sequence goes on from NZ_LXSD01000367.1 coordinate 31,316, forward strand.
AGGTTGCGCAGCTTGAAGCGCTCGTTGAAGCTGTGTTCGATCACCGAGGTAACCGCGTCGAGCTCGATTTCCTGACGGTCGATGTTGCTGTAGCCGTAGTAGTTGCCGCGGTCGATGCCCGGCAGCACGTCGCCGTTGAAGAACGGCAGGCCGTATTGCGGGGTGTTGTCGTCCTTCTGGTGCAGGTAGCTCAGGGTCCAGGAGGTGTCGCTGCCCAGGCCGAAGCCGAGCGAGGCGGCCACGCCCCAGCGCTGGTTTTCCTCGACGTCGCGGCCGGGCACGTCGTTCTGGTGCGCCATCGTGTTCAAGCGCAGCGCGGTGCCTTCGCCGAGCACGAAGTTGCTGTCGCTGGTGAAGCGCGCGTAGGCGTCGGTGCCGGCGGCGACGGAGGCCTTGTGGAACTCGTTGAGGCCGGCGGCCTTGCTGACCAGGTTGACGGTGCCGCCGACCGAGCCGGCGCCGGAGTACACCGAGTTGGCGCCGTTGACCACTTCCACCGATTCCAGGTTGAACGGATCGGTGCGGCTGTACATGCCGCTGTCGCGCACGCCGTCGACGGTGATGTCGTTGGTGGCGTCGAAGCCGCGCAGGTTGATCTTGTCGCCGAAACCGCCGCCGCCTTCGCCGGCGCCGAAGGTGATGCCCGGCAGGGTGCTGAGGATGTCCTGCAGCGACAGCAGGTTCTGGCCGTCGATGGTGTCGCGGTCGATCACGGTGATGGTCTGCGGGGTATCGCGCAGGTTCGCGGTGTACTTGCCGCTGCTGGCCTTCTGGATGCGCTGGCCGTGCACTTCCAGGCCTTCCACGTCCTTGGCCTGCGGCTCGGGAGCGGGGGCGGGCGCGGGCGCGGCGAAGCCGGGCAGGCTGATGACGAGGGCGAGCGCGCCGGCGAGCGGCGACACGACGAACTTCGTGGTCGACATGGGAATCTCTGGGGACTGGAAAGGGCGGCGGCTGGGCCGCGTCAGGCCGCGATACTAATGAGATGGATTCTCATTTGCAACGAAAATTGAACAGGGATCGGCCGCTGTAACCGTTTTCGTCGCATGAGTGTGCGTAATGCGGCCGCGAGGCGTGGCCGGCGTCGCGGTTTTGCGGTTGCCGCGGTGAGGTGTGCGGCTGCGCTTCGGCTTCGCCGGCGGCGGGCAGAAAAGCTTCGGGGCTGAAGCCCCTCCCACAAAGCTCAGGTCGGGCCTGAGCCTTGTGGGAGGGGCTTCAGCCCCGATGCCTTTGTTCCGGTTCGCGGCGCCGCTGCGCTATCGCCTCACTCGCGGTCGTCGCGCGTCCACACCCCGCCGTCCTCGACCTTGACCGGAAACTTCGCCACCGGCTCGTACGCCGGCGCGCACAGCGGCCGGCCGTCGCGCACGTCGAAGCGCGCGCCGTGCAGCACACACTCGATGCTCGCCTCCTCGCCGTCGAAGGTGCCCGAGGACAGTTCGAAATCCTCGTGCGAGCAGCGGTCTTCCAGCGCATAGTAATCGCCGTCGTAGTTGCACACGAAGATCGCGGTGTCACCGTCCCAGGCGACGGTGGATTCGCCCGGGAGCAGTTGCGAGGTGGCGCAGACGAAGACCCAGTTGTCGCTCATGGGATGGTTTCCTGGCGGTGGCGCTTGCTTGGCTCGGGGACCGGTAATCGCGAATCGCAGAGGGATCGGGACATCGCTGCGAAACGTCAGAGCGTCTTTTCCAGCACCTCGAAGCGCAGATCGTCGCGCTTGGGCTGGCCGAAGCGCTCGTCGCCGTAGGGGAAGGGCTTGAGCTTGCCGGTGCGGATGTAGCCGCGGCGCTGGTAGAAGGCGATCAGTTCGTCGCGGATGTCGATCACGGTCATGCGCATCGCCGGCAGGCGCCAGTCTTCGCGCACGATGCGCTCGGCCTCGTCGATGACCTGCTTGCCGATGCCGCCGCCCTGCAGGGTCGGCCGCACCGAGAACATGCCGAAATAGCCGGCGCCTTCCTCTTCGGCGATATGCGCGCAGGCCAGCAGCTCCGGCACGCCGTCCGGGCCGGCGCGCTCGGCGACCAGGATCACGCTGCGCTCGCGCGCCAGGCAGGCGTGGATATCGTCGGCGCCGGTGCGGCGGCCGTCGAGGAAATCGGCTTCGGTGGTCCAGCCGGCGCGGCTGGCGTCGCCGCGGTAGGCCGACTCGACCAGCGCGATCAGCGCGTCGGTGTCGGCGAGGGTGGCGTGGCGGAAAACGAGCGGGGCTGCGGCGAGGGTCATGGACGTGCGGCAGGGACGGGGGAGGCGATGGTAGTACGGAATCGGCCCGCGGCGCCGGGACGGCGCGGGCCGCGCGGGCTCAGGCCAGCAGCTTGCGCACCTTGTTCAGGGCGGCGACGAAGGCGTCGATTTCCTCGAAGGTGTTGTAGTAGGCCAGCGAGGCGCGGCAGGTCGCCGGCACGCCGAAGTGCTGCATCAGCGGGTGCGCGCAGTGGTGGCCGGAGCGGATCGCCACGCCTTCCAGGTCGAGCAGGGTGGCCAGGTCGTGGGCGTGCGCGCCGTCGATCAGGAAGCTCACCACCGCGGCCTTGCCCGGCGCGTTGCCGAAGATGCGCAGGCCCGGGACTTCGCCCAGCGCGGCGTTGAAGCGCTGCAGCAGGGCCTGTTCGCGCGCTTCGACGTTCGCCATGCCCAGCGCGGACAGGTAGTCGACCGCGGCGCCGAGCCCGGCGAAACCGGCGATGTTCGGAGTGCCGGCTTCGAAGCGGCGCGGGCCGTCGGCGAACACGGTGCCTTCGAAGCGGACTTCCTTGATCATCTCGCCGCCGCCGATGAACGGCGGCATCGCGTCGAGGTGCTCGCGCCGCGCCCACAGCGCGCCGGTGCCGGTCGGGCCGCTCATCTTGTGGCCGGTGACGGCGTAGAAGTCGCAGCCGATCGCGGCGACGTCGAGCGCCAGGTGCGGCGCCGCCTGCGAGCCGTCGATCAGGGTGGCGATGCCGCGCTTGCGCGCTTCGCGGCAGATCTCGCGCACCGGGTTGACCGTGCCGAGCACGTTGGAGACGTGGGTCAGCGCCAGCAGTTTCACTTCCGGCGTCAGCAGCGCATAGAGCTTGTCCAGGTCGAGCCGGCCGAGTTCGTCGAGCTCGGCGACCTTGATGACCGCGCCGGTGCGCTGCGCCACCAACTGCCACGGCACGATGTTGGCGTGGTGCTCCATGCGGGTGAGCACGATCGCGTCGCCGGGCTGCAGCCGCGGCAGCGCCCAGGAGTAGGCGACCAAGTTGATCGCGAATGTCGTGCCGCTGCACAGCACCAGCTCATCGCCGCGCACGTTGAGGAAGCGCGCCAGCTTGGCCCGCGCGCCCTCGTAGGCCTCGGTGGCCTCCGTGCCGAGCGTGTGCACGGCGCGGCTGACGTTGGCGTTGTGGCGGCGATAGAAATCGTCGACGGTGGCGATGACCGCGTCGGGCTTCTGCCCGGTGTTGGCCGAGTCGAAATAGATCAGCGGCTTGCCGTGGACTTCGCGGGTCAGCACCGGGAAGTCGGCGCGTACGGCGGCCCAGTCGATGGCGGGGGAGGGGGAGGGGGCGACGGTCATCGTGATCCCGGGGGGGGCGAGGAGATAGCGGATAGGAGTTAGGAGATAGCGAAAGGCGAGGGGAAACAGCTTTTCGCTATCTCCTAACTCCTATCCGCCATCTCCTGCCGTCAAGACGGCTGCAATCGTTCCAGCGCCAGATTCAGCCGCACTTCGAGCATCGCCCGCACGCCTTCGTCCTCGAGCACCGATACGGTCTCGCGGCAGAACGCGGCGGTCAGCAAGGCGCGCGCGGTTTCCGCCGGCACGCCGCGCGAGCGCAGGTAGAACAGCGCGTTGGCGTCGAGCTGGCCGACGGTGGCGCCGTGCGCGGCCTGGACTTCGTCGGCGTGGATCTCCAGCACCGGCTGGGTGTCGATCTCGGCGCCTTCGCTGAGCAGCAGGTTCTTGTTCGACAGATCGGCGTTGCTGCCGTCGGCGCCTTCGCGGATCAGGATGCCGCCGTGGAAGGCGGCGCGCGAACGGCCGGCGCCGAGGCCGCGCCAGACCAGTTCGCACTGGGTGTCGCGGCCGACGTGGTCGATCCCCAGGCGAGTGTCGAGATGGCGGCGGCCGGTGGCCAGCAGCACGCCGTTGGCGTGGACGTGCGCGCCTTCGCCATGCAGCGCGGCGTTGAGCTCGTGCCGGCTCAGCGCGGCGCCCAGTTCCAGGTCGAGTCGACGGTAGTGCGCGGCGCGCGCCAGCACCGCGTCGGTGCGCGCGATCACGGTCGCGCCCAGGGCCTCGTCCTGCACCCGCGCGTGCGACAGCTGCGCTTCGGGAGCGAGGTGGACGTGGGTGAGGCTGTTGCCGAGGTGGTTGTGGATGTCGCTGGCCAGGTGGTGCTCGACCACGGTCAGGCTCGCGCCTTCGCGCAGTTCGATCAGGTGGCGCAGATGCCAGGCGCGGTCGCCCTCGCTCGGGCTGCCGACGAATACCAGGTGCACCGCGGTGTCGGAACGCACGCCGGCGTCCGCGCGCAGCACCGCGCCTTCGTCGGCGAGCGCGGCGTTGAGGCGGGCGAACACTTCGTCGGCGCGTTCGAAGCGGCGGGCGAGGAAGTTGGCTTCGCGCGCGTCGCCGGCGGCCAGCACCTGCGACAGCGGCTGCAGGCTCACGCCGGCCGGCAGGTCGCTCAGGTCGGTGTGGGCGGCGTCGAAGCGGCCGTTGTGGAAGACGATGCGCGGCGCCGGAATGCCGGCGACCGCGGCGGCGTCGAACGCGGCCGGGGCGGCGTCGGCCGCGGCGAACGCGCGGCGTTCCAGCGCGCGCAGCGGGGTGTACTTCCAGGCTTCGGTGCGCGGACCGGGCAGGCCGTCGCGCAGCGCGGCGTCGAGCGCGGCGCGGCGGGTCTGGCCGAGGCCGGCGGCTTCGCGCGCGGGCAGCGCGTCGAAGGCGGAAGCGAAGGCGTCGAGCAGGGCGCTCATCGGCAGGTCTCCTGTGCTCGCGCCGCGGTCAAGCCGCGCTCTCCGGCGCCACCCGGTCCTTGAGCCAGGCGTAGCCGTGCGCCTCCAGCTCCAGCGCCAGTTCGGCGCCGCCGGTCTCGACGATGCGGCCGTCGGCCAGCACGTGGACCACGTCGGGCTTGATGTAGTCGAGCAGGCGCTGGTAGTGGGTGATGACCAGGAACGCGCGCTCGCTCGAACGCAGCGCGTTGACGCCGTCGGCGACCGCCTTGAGCGCGTCGATGTCCAGGCCCGAATCGGTTTCGTCGAGGATCGCCAGGCGCGGTTCGAGCAGGGCCAGCTGGAAGATCTCGTTGCGCTTCTTCTCGCCGCCGCTGAAGCCTTCGTTGACGCCGCGGTGCAGCAGCTCGTCCTTCAGGTGCAAGACGGCGAGCTTCTCGCGCACCAGCTTGAGGAACTGCATCGAGTCGAGCTCGGCCTCGCCGCGCGCCTTGCGCTGGGCGTTGAGCGCGGCGCGCAGGAAATAGGTGTTGTTCACGCCCGGGATCTCGACCGGGTACTGGAAGGCCAGGAACACGCCGGCGGCGGCGCGTTCCTCCGGCTCCAGCGCGAGCAGGTCGCGGCCGTCGAACTCGACGCTGCCGGCGGTGACCTCATAGCCCTCGCGTCCGGCCAGCACGTTGCCGAGCGTGGACTTGCCGGCGCCGTTGGGGCCCATGATGGCGTGCACCTGGCCGGGGATCAGCTCCAGGGTCAGGCCCTTGAGGATTTCCTTGCCGGCGACGGAGACGTGGAGGTTGTCGATCTTGAGCATGGCGGGATTCTTTGTGGGTTCAGTCGTCAAGCCGTTCCAGGTCCGCCAGGTCTTGCAGGCGGCCGACGGCCTTCTTGTTTTTGCGTAGGTCGACTTCGGCGATCTAGGCCAGCCAATCGTCAGGGGGCCGGGACATCGCGCAACTCCAGGACATAGGCGAAGGGCGGGTTGCCGTTCTTGAACAGCTCATTGCCTTCCCGGTGCAGGCTCAAGGTCTCCTGCAGCCGTTCTTCGGGCGGGCGCGAACGCCAATAGCGCGCCGTTCCGGCGTCTTGCTCGCCGGGTTCGACGAAACGCAGGGTGCGCACGACGCCGGCGCTCATCCGACCGAACCTTCCAGGCTCACTTCCAGCAGCTTCTTGGCCTCCACCGCGAACTCCATCGGCAGCTCGCGGAACACGCTCTTGCAGAAGCCGTCGACGATCATCGACACCGCGTCTTCCTCGCCGATGCCGCGCGAGCGGCAGTAGAACAGCTGGTCTTCGCTGATCTTGGAGGTGGTGGCCTCGTGCTCGACGGTGGCGTCGGGGCGCTTGACCTCGATATAGGGGAAGGTGTGCGCGCCGCACTTCTTGCCGATCAGCAGGCTGTCGCACTGGGTGTGGTTGCGCGCGCCGGCGGCGTTCTTTTCCACCTTGACCAGGCCGCGGTAGGTGTTCTGGCCGCGGCCGGCGCTGATGCCCTTGCTGATGATCTTCGACTTGGTGCGCTGGCCGACGTGGATCATCTTGGTGCCGGTGTCGGCCTGCTGGCGGTGGTGGGTCAGCGCGACCGAATAGAACTCGCCGACCGAATCGTCGCCCAGCAGCACGCAGGACGGGTACTTCCAGGTGATCGCCGACCCGGTCTCGACCTGGGTCCAGCTGATCTTGCTGCGCGCGCCGCGGCATTCGCCGCGCTTGGTCACGAAGTTGTAGATGCCGCCGCGGCCTTCTTCGTCGCCGGGGTACCAGTTCTGCACCGTGGAGTACTTGATCTCCGCGTCTTCCAGCGCCACCAACTCGACCACCGCGGCGTGCAGCTGGTTCTCGTCGCGCATCGGCGCGGTGCAGCCTTCAAGATAAGACACGTAGGCCTTGTCCTCGCACACGATCAAGGTGCGCTCGAACTGGCCGGTGTGGCCGGCGTTGATGCGGAAATAGGTGCTCAGCTCCATCGGGCAGCGCACGCCCTTGGGGATGAACACGAAGCTGCCGTCGGAGAACACCGCCGAGTTGAGCGCGGCGAAATAGTTGTCGCCGACCGGCACCACGCTGCCGAGATATTTCTGCACGAGTTCGGGATGCTCGCGGATCGCCTCGGACATCGAGCAGAAGATAATGCCCTTCTCGGCCAGCTCCTTGCGGAAGGTGGTGCCGACGGAGACCGAGTCGAACACCGCGTCGACCGCCACGCCGGCCAGGCGCGCGCGCTCGTGCAGCGGCACGCCGAGCTTGTCGTAGGTGTCGAGCAGCTCCTGCGGCACTTCGTCGAGCGAGTTGTACTTGGCCTTCGGCGCGCTGTAGTAGCTCAGCGCCTGGAAATCGATCGGGGCGATGTTGAGCTTGGCCCAGTGCGGCATCGGCATGGTCAGCCAATGCCGGTAGGCGGCCAGGCGCCAATCGGTCATCCACTGCGGCTCGTTCTTCTTGGCCGACAGCGCGCGCACGGTGTCCTCGTCCAGGCCCGGCGGCAGGCTGTCGGATTCGATGTCGGTGACGAAGCCGGCTTCGTAGCGACGGCCCAATTGCTCGTGAATCTCACGATTGGCGAGGTCGCCCGCCTGCGCGGGAACGGTCTTGATGTCGGTGGCCATGGCGGCTGCCTACTGTCTATGCGCCGGCCAGGCGCAGGTCGATGCGCTTGGCGGTGGCGGCGGTTTCGGTTGGAAAGGTGGGGGCGAGCATCTGCGCGAGGGTGACGCTGCTGAGCGCTTCGACCACGACGTCGTTGATCCGGCGCCAGTTGGCGCGCACGCCGCACTGGCGTTCCAGGCCGCACTGGCCCTCGTGCAGGCTGCACTCGGTCATGCCCAGCGGGCCTTCCATCGCTTCGACGATCTCGATCAGCCCGATCTCGTCGGCCGGCCGCGCCAGGCGGTAGCCGCCGTTGGCGCCGCGGAAGCCTTCGACCAGGCCGGCCTGGGCCAGCGGCTTGAGCACCTTGCTGACCGTCGGCGCTTCCAGGCCCGCGCGCTCGGCCAGTTCGGCCGCGCTGAGGACGCGGTCGTGCCGGGCCGCCAGGACGGTCAGGACGACCGTGGCGTAGTCGGTGAGCTTGGTGACGCGGAGCATCGGCGTGGGGGCGCTGAGGGCGGGCTTCGAGGGATGGGCTTTAATTCGTACCGAAATTGTACGGTTTTATCGCGGCCAGGGCCAGCCGGGGGTTTTGCCCGATTCAGCGGCCTGGGCGCGGGCGCCGGCGGGCGCGGGCGGGCGCGGGCGTTCGGGCCCGCGGGCGCGGAAAGGCGGCCGCGGCGATAGCGGCCGACCGCCCCGACGGGCGAGAATGGCCGCTCGTCATTTCGAGACTCCTCATGCCGCGCAAGATCGCCGCCCGTCGTTCAGCCATCCACGGCAACGGTGTATTCGCCGTCGCCCCGATCGCCAAGGGCGAACGCATCATCGAATACAAGGGCCGCCGCCGCACCCACGAAGAGGCCGACGCCGGCGACACCGGCGACGCCGATTCCGGCCACACCTTCCTGTTCACCCTCAACGACGAATACGTCATCGACGCCAATTACGAGGGCAACACGGCGCGCTGGATCAACCACAGCTGCTCGCCCAATTGCGAGGCGGTGCTGGCCGAGGACGAGGGCGACGACCGCCGCCAGGACCAGGTGTTCATCGAGGCGATCCGCGACATCGCCCCGGGCGAGGAGCTGTCGTACAACTACGGCATCACCCTGGCCGAGAAGCACACCAAGGAATTGAAGAAGATCTGGGAGTGCCGCTGCGGCTCGCCGGACTGCACCGGCACGATGCTGCAGCCGAAGAAGGACAAGAAGAAAAAGAAGAAGGACAAGGACAAGAAGAAAGACAAGAAGAAAAAGAAGGACAAGAAAAGCAGGAACAAGGACTGACCGATCGCGGCGAGGCGGCGCCCGCTCCCTGTAGGAGCGGCGCAAGCCGCGACCGCGCCGATGGAGGCGTCCGCGCAAGCCGGATGCCCCGGTACGCTTCGGCCGCACGACAGACCGGATGAATCGCAAGCGGCCGAGTTCGCGCCGGCGCTTCGTTTTCGCGGTCGCGGCTTGCGCCGCTCCTGCAGGGCAAGCCCTGGCCGCGGCTGGACCGGCCGATTGCGCAAACTCCCCGCGCAACTTCCCCCGCGGACGAAGGTCCGATTCCCGTAGCCCTCGCGCCGCGGGACACTGCGATGCATCCGCCGCCACGCTGCGATAACGCGGCGCGGCGACAATGGCCGCCGGTTCGCCGTCCTCGGCCCGTCTCTTTCCGCATCGTCCCGCATCGTCCAGGAGTTGAGTTCCCATGAGTTCGATCCAAGGCAAAGTCGCCGTCGTCACCGGGGCCGCGAGCGGCATCGGCAAGGAAATCGCATTCGAGCTGTCCCGCGCCGGCGCCGCCATCGCCATCGCCGACCTCAACCAGGCCGGCGCGCAGGCGGTGGCCGACGAGATTGCCGCCGCCGGCGGCCGCGCGATCGGCGTGGCCATGGACGTCACCGACGAGGCCGCGGTCAACGCCGGCATCGAGCAGGTGGTCGCACAGCTCGGCGGCATCGACATCCTGGTGTCCAACGCCGGCATCCAGATCGTCAATTCGATCGAGAACTACGCCTTCGCCGACTGGAAGAAGATGCTCGCCATCCACCTCGACGGCGCGTTCCTGACCACGAAAGCCGCGCTGCCGCACATGTACAAGGGCGACAAGGGCGGCGTGGTGATCTACATGGGCTCGGTGCACTCGCACGAGGCCTCGCCGTTGAAGTCGGCCTACGTCACCGCCAAGCACGGCCTGCTCGGCCTGTCGCGGGTGCTGGCCAAGGAAGGCGCCAAGCACAACGTGCGCAGCCACGTGGTCTGCCCGGGCTTCGTGCGCACGCCGCTGGTCGACAAGCAGATTCCCGAGCAGGCCAAGGAACTGGGCATCAGCGAGGACGAGGTGATCAAGAAGGTCATGCTCGGCAACACCGTCGACGGCGTCTTCACCACGGTCCAGGACGTGGCGCAGACGGTGCGCTTCCTGGCCGAGTTCCCGAGCGCGGCGCTGACCGGGCAGAGCTTCGTGGTCAGCCACGGCTGGTACATGCAGTAAACCACCGTGCGAGAGGGCCTTCAGGCCCGGTGCCTCCCGATCCGATGGCTGGAATGGGAACACAGGCATCGGGCCTGAAGGCCCTCCCGCGAATGGAGGCCGCCATGCCCGCTGCACGCACCCGCAAGACCGTCGCCCGCAAGTCCGCTGCCCGCCCGGCCGCCGGCGAACCGCGCGCGCCGGCCAAGCGCGATCCCACGCCGGCCGCGCCGGCGAAAAAAGACCCGCCATCGAAACAGCCCGCGCGCAAGGAACCGCCCAAGCGCAAACCGGCCGCGCCGGCCGCGCGCGCGGCGCGCGCACCG
>NZ_LXSD01000368.1:0-2472 GCF_017168095.1 Lysobacter enzymogenes
GCGCGCGCACGCCGGCGCGGCAGGCCGGTCGAGCCGGCCCGCCGCGGGGCGTCGCCGCGATCGCTCAGGGCATCTCGCAACCGCAGCCCTTGCCGCACTGGGTGAACTGCGAGGAGCAGGCCCAGCCGTCGCCGTACTGCTGCTTGCAGTCTTCGTACTGGGCGATGCAGCGGTTCCAGCAGGTGTTGCACACGCCGGCCATCGCGCTCATCGAGAACGCGAAACCGAAGGCCAGGGCGGCGAGTGCGGGCAATCCGAGCTTGCGCGAGCGGGTGTTCATGAAGTTCTCTCCTGCGTGCGTTCGCGCGCCCCGGAAGTGGGTGCGCGCGGTCGGCCGCGGCCGCGCCGCGACACCGGGCGGCGCCGTGGGGGCGGGTTCGCGGTTGCGGCGTGGGCCGTTACTGCACTCGGAACGCGCGCGCAAAACGGATCACGCGCCGGGAATTCGCCGCCGCCGCCCGGTAGCGGACGCGCAAAAGCGAACGGGCCGGATGACCGGCCCGTTCGCATGCTCCGATGATCTCGCGCGGCGCGCCGCGCGCGGCTCAGTGCCCGCCGGCCGCCGCGGCGCCGCCGCCGGCCTTGGCGGTGAACGGCGGCTTGGCCAGCCACACGAACGCGGTCACCACCACGAACAGGATGCCGATCAGGTACAGCATCTCGTTGAAGCCGATCTGCGCGGCCTGCTGCGAGATCATCTGGTTCAGGACCAGCGCCCCGCGGGTCGGGTCGCCGCGGCCGAGCTGGTCCACGGTCTGCTGGATCTGCGGATCGTAGGCGCCGATGTGCTCGGTCAGCTGGGCGTGGTGGATGGTGCTGCGCTGGTTCCAGGCCCAGGTGGTCAGCGAGGCGGCGAAACTGCCGCCGAGCGTGCGCACGAAGGTGGCCAGGCCGGAGCCGGCGGCGATCTCGTGCGGCTCCAGGTCCGACAGCAAGATCGTCAGCACCGGCATGAAGAACAGCGCCACGCCCAGGCCTTGCCACAACTGCACCAGGGCGACGTGGTAGAAGTCGACGTCGAGGTTGAAGCCCGAGCGCACGAAGCTGGTCGCGGCCATGACCAGGAACGCGCCGGTGGCGACCCAGCGCAGGTCGAAGCGCGCCGCGTACAGGCCCACGAACGGCGTCAGCAGCACCGGCAGGATGCCGATCGGCGCGGTCGCCAGGCCGGCCCAGATCGAGGTGTAGCCCAGGTTGCGCTGCAGCCACAGCGGCACCAGCAGGCCGATGGCGAAGAACGCCGAATAGGCCAGCACCATAGCGGCCGTGCCGCTGGCGAAGTTGCGGTGGCGGAACAGGCGCAGGTTGACGATGGGATCGCGCTCGGTCAGTTCCCAGATCACGAACACCGCCAGCGCGACCACCGCGACGATGGTCAGCACGACGATGGTGGTGGAGTTGAACCAGTCCTCGTCGTTGCCCAGGTCGAGCATGATCTGCAGCGCGGCCACGCCGATCACCAGCATCGCCAGGCCCATGTAGTCCATCTTCGGGTTGTCCAGCCGCTCCGGGCGGCCGCGCAACTGGTTGCCGACGACGATGCTGGCGAAGATGCCGATCGGCACGTTGATGAAGAAGATCCACTCCCAGCTGTAGTTGTCGGTGATCCAGCCGCCGAGGATCGGGCCGGCGATCGGCGCGACCACGGTCACCATCGCCAGCAGCGCGATGGCTTGCCCGCGTTTGTGCGGTGGATAGATCGAGATCAGCAGCGCCTGGGTGACCGGATACATCGGCCCGGCGACGAAGCCCTGCAGCGCGCGCGCGGCGACCAGCAGGCCCATGCTGTTGGCCAGGCCGCACAGGAACGAGGCGATCACGAACAGCAGCGTCGCCCACATGAACAGCTTGCGCTCGCCGAACTTGCGGGTGAAGAAGCCGGTCAGCGGCAGCGCGATGGCGTTGCTGACGGCGAACGAGGTGATGACCCAGGTGGCCTGGTTGGCGCTGCCGCCGAGGTTGCCGGAGATGGTCGGCAGCGACACGTTGGCGATGGTGGTGTCGAGCACCTGCATGAACGACGCCAGGGCCAGGCCCAGCGTGGTCAGCGCCATGTTCGGCGGCTTGAAGGCGGCTTGCGGCTGCGCGGGCGCGGCGGGGCCGGCATTGGCGGTGGTGGCGGACATGGAACGTGCCTGTGGGTTCGGGTGCCTGATGCTTCAGGACGGGCCGCGCGGGGGCGCGGGGCCGCGAATCGCGGTGATGCGGTGGCTTGGCGGTTTGGTGCGATGGCTCGGCGGTGCGGTGCGGTCGCTTGGCGGTGAGGTGAGTGGACGGATGGGAGCTCGAACCTGGCGGAATCTCCCTATCCCGTCATTCCGGCGAAAGCCGGAATCCATTTTGCTGTTGCCTCTGTAACTCGGTCGGGAAAATCAAAATGGATTCCGGCTTTCGCCGGAATGACGAACTGGAAGCGACGCGGCTTCGGTTGGAGCCGAGGTTGCGTCGCTTCGGTTGGATTCCGGCTTTCGC
>NZ_LXSD01000368.1:2522-10825 GCF_017168095.1 Lysobacter enzymogenes
TTCGGTTGGAGCCGAGGTTGCGTCGCTTCGGTTGGATTCCGGCTTTCGCCGGAATGACGAACGAGAAGCGATGCGGCTTCGGTTGGAGCCGAGGTTGCGTCGCTTCGGTTGGAGCCGAGGTCGCGCCACCTTCGTGCCGGCAAAAAAGGAAGCGCAGGCGAGAACGACGTGGGGGAGGTGCTCGCCTGCGCCTTGCGGCGGCGGAACGGTTCGCTTCGATCCCGATCGGGGGAGGGATATCGGCCGATGCGAACGCGGCCCGCGCCGCAATGCGGGCGGACGCGCCTCGTGCGCGTCCGTCCGCTTCCATGCTCAACCGTGCTGCATGCCCGGCAGGTTCTCGCGCACGATCTTTTCGATCGTCGCGTCGGCGTCGTGCAACTGCTTGGCGTAGGCCTGGGTGCTCAGCACCGGCTTGGCCGGCGGCGCGCTGGCCAGCACCGCGCCGTCCTGGTCGCGGATGCCGACGTCGACGTGCATGCTCAGGCCCAGGCGCAGCGGGTGTTCGGCCAGTTGCTTGGGCTCGACCTCGATGCGCACCGGCACGCGCTGGATGATCTTGATCCAGTTGCCGCTGGCGTTCTGCGCCGGCAGCAGCGAGAACGCGCTGCCGGTGCCCAGGCCGAGGCTGACGACCTTGCCCTGGTAACGCACCTTGGAGCCGTACAGGTCCGAGTGCAGCTCCACCGGCTGGCCGATGCGCATGTTGGCCAGCTGGGTCTCCTTGAAGTTGGCTTCCACCCACACTTCGTTGAGCGGGATGATCGTCATCAGCGCGGTGCCCGGCGCGACGCGCTGGCCGAGCTGGACGTTGCGCTTGCCGACGAAGCCGCTGACCGGCGCGACGATGGCCGAGCGCTGCAGGTTCAGGTACGCCTGGCGCAACTGCGCGGCGGCCGCGGCGACCTGCGGCTGGCGCGCGACGGTGGTCGCGTCGACCAGGGCGCGGTTGCGCGCCAGGGTGCCGCGCGAGGACGACAGCGCCGCTTCGGCCGAAGCCAGTTCGTCGCGCGCGTGGGCCAGCTCTTCGGCCGAGACCGCGCCGCCGGCGACCAGGCCTTCGCGCCGCTTGACGTCGGCGCGGGCCTTCTGCACCGCGACTTCGCGCGCCGACAGGTCGGCCTGGCCGGCATCGACCGCGCTGTACAGGCCGCGCACCTGGCGCACGGTGTTGGCGAGGTTGGCCACCGACTGGTCGTAGGCGACCTGGGCGTCGTTCGGGTCGAGCTGCACCAGCACCTGGCCGGCCGTCACCTTCATGCCGTCGTCGGCGCCGATGCTGACCACGGTGCCCTGCACCTGCGGGGTGATGTTGACGACGTTGCCCTGCACGTAGGCGTCGTCGGTGTCCTGATGCCAGCGCAGCACCAGCATGTAGTACAGCGTCCACGCGATCGCGGCGACCACGACCACGGTGAGCAGGATCAGCAGCGCCTTGCGGCGCTTGCCGTTCTTCGGCGGCGCGGCCGGCGCCGCCGCGGCGGCGTTGGGATTGACTTCGGTGGTCATGGCGTGGGGGCCTTGGCGATGGCGTTGTTATCGGAAGAAGCGTTGGGGACCGTGGCGGCGACCGGGTCGGGCGGGCTCAGCTGCAAGCCGCCGCCGAGCGCGCGGTCCAGGTCGATGCGCGCGGCCAGGCGCTGCGCGCGCAACGCGGCCAGCTGCTGGTCCAGCTGCAGCAGCGGGCGCTGCGCGGTCAGCACGTCGATCTGGGTGCCCAGGCCGGCGCGGTAGCGGGTGGTGGCGATCTGCCAGGCCTGCTGCGCGGCATCGCGCGCCTGCTGCGCCGAGACCAGCTGGCCGTCGAGCGAGCGCGAGGACTGCACCGCGTCGGCGACTTCGCGCAGCGCGCCGACCAGGCTCTGGTTGTAGTTGGCCACGGCCAGGTCGTAGTCGGCGTCGCTGCCGGCCAGTTCGTTGCGCAGCCGGCCGCCGTCGAAGATCGGCATGCTGATCGCCGGGCCGCCCTGGTACAGGCGCGCCTGGCTGGTGAACAGGTCCGACAGGTGCGCGGTGGCCAGACCGACGATCGCGCTGAGGTTCACGGTCGGATAGAAATCGGCCTTGGCCGCCTTGATCCCGTGCGAGGTCGCTTCCACGCGCCAGCGCGCGGCGACCACGTCGGGACGGTGGCCGAGCAGCTCGCTCGGCAGCACGTCGGGCACGCCGGCGGCGTTGCCGGCCAGCAGGGTCGGGCGGGCGATCTGCAGGCCGCGGTCCGGGCCCTTGCCCAGCAGCGCGGCGAGCGCGTTGCGGGCGGCGTCGATCTGCTGCTGCGCGGCCTGGATCTGCTGGTCGGCGCTTGCGCTGGCGCTCTGCGCGTTGCGGATCTGCAACTGGTTGTCGAGGCCGGCCTTGACCCGCTGCTGGCCCAGGCCGAGCAGCTTGTCCGAACGCAGCTTCTCGGCCTTGGCCACGTCCTGCGCCTCGAAGGCCTGGGCCAGCGAGACGTAGCTGCGGGCGATGTTGGACGACAGCGTCAGGCGCGCGGCCTGGGCTTCGACTTCGGCCGCGCGCGACTGGCCCAGCGCGGCCTGCCAGCGCGCGCGCTTGCCGCCCCACAGATCGGGCGAATACTTGAAGCTCAGCATCAGCACGTCGGCGCCGAGGTATTTGCCGCCGATGGGTTCCGGCGCAAGCGTCTCGGGCAGGTGCGCGCCGGAATACTGCGCGCTGGCGCCGAGAGTCGGCTTGCGCGCCGCGTCGGCGAGGCCGGCCTGGGCGACCGCCTGGCGCACGCGCGCGTCGGCCGCGTCCAGGCTCGGCGAACCGGCCAGGGCTTCGGCGATCAGGCTGTCGAGTTGCGCGTCGCCGAACGCGGTCCACCAGTCGCGCTGCGGGAACTGCGCGGGCGAGAGGTCGGCGGCGGCGAGGCTGCGCTTGGCTTGGAGGCTGTCGGCGTCGAGCGCGTGGCCGGACGGCTGCAGGCCGCGGGTGCTGGCGCAGCCGGCGAGGATCAACGCCGCGGCCAGCGGCGCGAGCACGTATTGCAGCCCGCGGCGCGGGCGAGTGTCGTTGACGGACATGGCTCAGGAACCGGAGAGGGAAAGGTTGTCGCGGACCTGTTCGAGCAAGCGGTACAGCTGTTCGCGGTCGGCGTCGCTGAGGCCGGACATCGCGCGTTCGCGCACGCGCCGGCCGCACTGGTCGATGTCGGCCCAGATCGCGGCGCCGGCTTCGGTCAGGTGGATGTTCAGCGCCCGGCGGTCGTCCGGATCGGCGACGCGCGCGACCAGGCCGCGGCTTTCGAGCTTGTCGAGCAGGCGGGTCATGGCGCCCGGATTGAGCTGGGCCGCTCGCGCCAGCTCGGTGACCCCGGCGGTGCCGATGGCCAACTCCTTGAGAGTGATGAACTGGCTGAAGGTCAGATCGTGGCCTGCCTGGGCCAGCTCGCGCTCCATCTGCGCCCACATCGCGTCGCGCACTTGGCGGAACAGCAGGCCGAGGTTGGAGGTGGAGCAGGGCTGGGTGGGGGTCGGGGTCGTCATGGCGCGGCATGGTGCTCGCCCGCGCAATAGTTGTCAATGCAAATATTGAGCTGACAATAGCCCCGTTCAGCAAGTACCGACCGGGCGTGCTTAAACCGGGTTACCTCGGTCTGGACCGATAAATAGATGATTTATTTGGGTATTTTTCTTGTGCCCGAAGGTGTGACGCAAGCGGTCGAATACTCACCGCAGCGCTGCCGGGACGATTTGTTGCGCCGCAACACGCCAAAGACGATCAAGTCGGCGACGAACGGCGCGCCGGCGAACAGGGTTGGCGGGGGGGCGAACGGGGCCGGCGCAGGCGCTCGGCCGGCCGCAATCAGCGCGCGAACAGCGCCAGCGCGTCGAGCGCGATGTGCGCCACCACCAGCGGCCACAGCCGGCCGCCGACCGAGTACAGCCAGGCGAACGCCAGCCCCATCGGCACCATCACCGCGCCGGCCTCGCCTTGATAGAGGTGGTAGCTGGCGCGGATCGCGGTGCTCAGGTGGATCGCGGTCCACATCGACGGCCGCCCGCGCAGCGCCGAGACCAGATAGCCGCAGACCAGGGCTTCCTCGAAGAACCCGTTGACCATCGAGGCGGCGAGCATCAGCCGCCCGTCCAGGTCGGACGCCACCCGCACCGAGTCGTCGGCATTCATCGGCAGCAGGCCGGTCAGCGCGGCGGCGGCATGAAACACCGAGAACCCGACCAGGGTCGCCGCCGCCAGCCCGAATCCCTGCGCCAGGTCGCGCCAGCGCGGCGCCGGCCCGAGCCGCGCCCAGGTCCAGCCGCGCAGATGCAGGAACGCGCCGATGATCGCCAGCGTCGCCAGTTGCGTGGCCATCAGCCCGCTCAGGCTGGCGTTGTCGAACACCGCCGTCAGCGGCTGCGGCGACAACGCCATGCTCAGGCTCCGGTAGATCGGCGCGCCGAAGGCCAGCGTCAGCACGCCGACGAATTCGCTGCGCGGCGACAGCGATTTGATCCAGTTCACCATCGTGCGTTCCCTGCGCCGGCCGCGCCGGTCAAACCCGCCGCAACACCAGTTCCAGCACGAACTTGCTGCCGAAGAACGCCAGCACCAGCAGCGCCATCGCCGCCAGGGTCCAGCGCACCGCGACCACGCCGCGCCAGCCGTAGCGCCAGCGCCCCAGCAGCAGGCCGCCGAAGGCCAGCCACGACAGCACGCTGAGCACGGTCTTGTGCACCAGGTGCTGGGCCAGCAGGTTCTCCACGAACAGCACGCCGGTCAGCAAGGTCGCGGTGAGCAGGACGAAGCCGACCGCGATGGTGCGGAACAGCAGGCTTTCCAGCTCCACCAGCGGCGGCAGCGCGCGCAGCCAGCCGTGGAACTCGCGCCGGCGCAGCGCGCGTTCCTGCAGCCACAGCATCATCGCCAGCAGCGCCGCCACCGCCAGGGTGGCGTAGGCCAGCAGCGCCATCCATGCGTGCAGCTGCAGGCGCCAGTCCAGCGGCTCGGGGTGCTGGACGTGGCCGTAGAGCTGATAGACCAGCAGCATCAGCGCCGACAGCGGGAACACCACCACGCCCAGCGCGGCCATGCGCCCGGCCGCGCCGACGATCGCGGTCAGCACCGACATGCCCAGCCCGACCAGCGACAGCGCGGCGAAGAAATGCAGGTCGGCGCCGCCGGCGACGCGCCAGGCCAGCAGATGGGCCAGCCCGTGCAGCAACACCGCGAAATTGGCCGGCAACAGCCAGCCGCGCGCGCCGCGGCCGCCGTCGCGGCGCACCGCCGAGACCAGCAGGCCGGTGGCGCCCAGGTACAGGGCGATGGCGATGAGAACGATTGTCATCGGGGGAGTTTGGCATAAGGGCAGGAGATAGCGGATAGGAGTTAGGAGGTAGCAGGGGCCGGCTTTCGCTATCTCCTAACTCCTATCCGCTATCTCCTGGCCGCTATACTGCCGGCCCCGTCGTCGCAGCCCCCGGCCCCCCGCCATGTTCGAATCCCTGACCCAACGCCTCTCCGGCACCATCGAACGCCTGCGCGGCCGTGGCCGCCTGACCGAAGAGAACATCCGCGAGGCCACCCGCGAGGTGCGCATCGCCCTGCTCGAGGCCGATGTCGCCCTGCCGGTGGTGCAGGCGCTGATCGAGCGCATCAAGGTGCGCGCGGTCGGCCAGGAGGTGCTCAAGTCGCTGACCCCGGGCCAGGCCCTGATCAAGGTCGTGCGCGACGAGCTGACCGCGGTGATGGGCTCGCAGGCCGCCGACCTCAACCTCAACGTGCCGGCGCCGGCGGTGATCCTGATGGCCGGCCTGCAGGGCGCGGGCAAGACCACCACGGTCGGCAAGCTCGCCAAGCACCTCAAGGAACGGCGCAAGAAGAAGGTGATGGTGGTGTCCGCCGACATCTACCGTCCGGCCGCGATCGAGCAGCTCAAACAGCTTGCCGAACAGGTCGACGTGCTGTTCTTCCCGTCGGCCGCTTCGCAGAAGCCCGAAGAGATCGTGCGCGCCGCCATCAACGATGCGCGCAAGTCCTTCGTCGACGTGCTGCTGGTCGACACCGCCGGCCGCCTCGCCATCGACGAGGCGATGATGAGCGAGATCAAGGCGCTGCACGCCGCGGTCGCGCCGGTGGAAACCCTGTTCGTGGTCGACGCGATGACCGGCCAGGACGCCGCCGCCACCGCCAAGGCCTTCAGCGAAGCGCTGCCGCTGACCGGCGTGGTGCTGACCAAGACCGACGGCGACGCCCGCGGCGGCGCCGCGCTGTCGGTGCGCTACATCACCGGCAAGCCGATCAAGTTCATCGGCGTGGGCGAGAAGCCCGACGGCCTGGA
This sequence comes from Lysobacter enzymogenes, assembly GCF_017168095.1. GTDB lineage: Bacteria > Pseudomonadota > Gammaproteobacteria > Xanthomonadales > Xanthomonadaceae > Lysobacter > Lysobacter enzymogenes_D. The sequence continues at coordinate 8,806 of NZ_LXSD01000368.1, forward strand.
CGTGTTCCACCCCGACCGCGTCGCCAGCCGCATCCTCGACATGGGCGACGTGCTGTCGCTGGTCGAGCAGGTCGAGCAGCAGGTCGACAAGGACAAGGCGCAAAAGCTCGCCGAGAAGGTCGCCAAGGGCAAGAAGTTCGACCTCAACGACATGAAGGACCAGCTCGAGCAGATGCAGAACATGGGCGGCCTGAGCGGGCTCATGGACAAGCTGCCGGGCATGGGCCAGATTCCCGACTCGGTGAAGAGCCAGATCACCGGCAAGGAAGTGCCGCGCATGGTCGCGATCATCAACTCGATGACCAAGAAGGAACGGCGCAACCCGGCCCTGCTCAACGGCTCGCGCCGCGCGCGCATCGCCAAGGGCGCGGGCCTGACCCCGGCCGACGTCAACAAGCTGATGAAGCAATACCAGCAGATGGAAAAGATGATGAGCAAGCTGTCGGGCGGCGGCATGAAGGGCCTGATGCGCGGCATGCGCGGGATGATGGGCGGCCGCGGCGGCATGCCGTTCCGCTGATCGCGTTCGCGCTTCGAACTCGCTCCACGACGGCGGCCCACAGGCCGCCGTCGTCGTTTCGGCGCCCACGTAATTCCGCCCACTACCTGTAGGAGCGGCGCAAGCCGCGACCGCGCCACCGCGCCCACGCCGCAACCGCCGATTCCGTCGCCGCTACAAACGCCGCGATAAATCCGCATCGACTCCCCGCCGCGCACCGCCGCAACCGACCCGCGCCGACACCCGCGCCGACACCCGCGTCGCGCGCACCGCGACGCCGCCGTCCACGCATCGCCGACCGGCGGCCCGCCGCGTTCTCTTCGTGCGAGATGCCCGCGCGGCAAACTTCTCTCCGCACCACGGCAAGCGCATCGCCCAGCACTGCATAGCGAAGTACCCGTCGCAACCGACCCAGACCCGCGCCGGCCTCCGTCGCGCGCCGTCATCGCACCCATCGCAATCGCACCCATCGCAACCGCACGCATCGCAACCGCAAGGACCGGCCGCGCATCCGCACGGCCGCACACAGATCATGGAGATCGCGCAATGACCCGACTCACGACGATGGGCCGCGCCCTCGCGCTGGCCGTCGCCGGCCTGACCGCCGCGCCCGCAGCCCTGGCCGAAACCTCGTACTCGTTCGTCAGCGAAACCGGCGACTACATCGGCCAGGGCCAGACCGGGGCCTACACCGGCAACGATTCGACCATTTCGGTCAGCGGCAACGCGCAGCAACTGCAGATGAGCGTCCGCAAGGGCAACGATTACTGGTACGCCGAACTCGGCGCGCCGCGCGGCCAGCGCCTGCAGCCGGGACGTTACTACTTCGCCGAACGCTCCGCGTTCCGCACCGGCCGCTCGCCGGGCATCGACATCGGCGGCAACGGCCGCGGCTGCAACCGCGTCTGGGGTTCGGTCTACATCCAGCAGATCGAGTACGGCGCCAACGACGCGGTGACCGCACTGGAAGCCACCGGCCTGCAGCGCTGCGAACGCGACAACGCGCCGTTGCTGACCGCGACCTTGCGCTACAACGCGCAGCCGCTGTCGCTGTCGTTGAACAGCGACGTCGGCGACTACGTCGGCCAGGGCGTGCGCAAGGACTACGCCGGCGACACCAGCACGTTCGCCGTGTCGGGCAACGACAGTTACCTGGTCTACAACGCCTCGGGCCAGCGCGATTCGTGGTCGGCGATCCTGCGTCCGCCGACCGGGCAGACCCTGCGCCCGGGCACTTACCCGATCAGCCGCTTCGGCGACGCCAGCAGCTTCGGCTTCGATTTCTCCGGCAACGGCCGCGGCTGCAACCGGGTCGCGGGGACGGTGACGATCCAGGCGGTGGACGTGGATCCGGCCACGCGTCTGGTCACCGGCCTGGCGGCCGATTTCGAGCAGCGCTGCGAAGCCGGCTCGACCGCGCTGCGCGGCAGCATCCGCTACCGGCGCTGAGGCCCGGCGCAGGCCGAGAGGACGCCGCGGCCGGCGTCGGGGGCGATCCGGCCGCGGCCGGGCGGTGCCGGG
>NZ_LXSD01000369.1:0-222 GCF_017168095.1 Lysobacter enzymogenes
CACCGTCTCATCGTCGGTGTCGGTGACCGTTCCACCCGTCGGCGTGGTGCCCGTGCCGGTCGCCGTATTGGTGCGCGAACCGGTGTTCACATCCTGCTGGGTCAGCGTGTACACATTGCCCGCCGTGCAGGCCAGCGTCTGCGACTCGCCCGGTGCCAAGGTCACGGCCGTGCACGCCAGGTTCGGCAACAGCGGGTCGGTCACGTTGACGTTGGTCAAGGT
>NZ_LXSD01000369.1:272-486 GCF_017168095.1 Lysobacter enzymogenes
CGGCAACAGCGGGTCGGTCACGTTGACGTTGGTCAAGGTGACATTGCCGGTGTTCTGGACCGCAAAGGTGTAGGTGATCGTGTCGCCGACGTCGCCCGCGCCGTTGGCCGGCGTGTCGGTGTCGGTGATCGCGCCGGCGGTCTTGGTCAGGGTCAGCTGCGGCGCGGCATTGATCGTCACCGTCTCATCGTCGGTGTCGGTGACCGTTCCACCC
>NZ_LXSD01000369.1:536-1125 GCF_017168095.1 Lysobacter enzymogenes
ATCGTCGGTGTCGGTGACCGTTCCACCCGTCGGCGTGGTGCCCGTGCCGGTCGCGGTGTTGGCACGCGAACCGGTGTTCACGTCCTGCTGGGTCAGCGTGTACACGTTGCCGGCCGTGCAGGCCAGGTTCTGGCTCTCGCCCGGCGCCAAGGTCACAGCCGTGCAGGCCAGGTTCGGCAACAGCGGGTCGGTCACGTTGACGTTGGTCAAGGTGACGTTGCCGGTGTTCTGGACCGCGAAGGTGTAGGTGATCGTGTCGCCGACGTCGCCCGCGCCGTTGGCCGGCGTGTCGGTATCGGTGATCGCACCGGCGGTCTTGGTCAGGGTCAGCTGCGGAGCGGCATTGATCGTCACCGTCTCGTCGTCGGTGTCAGTGACCGTTCCACCGGTCGGCGTGGTGCCCGTGCCGGTCGCGGTGTTGGCGCGCGAACCGGTGTTCACGTCCTGCTGGGTCAACGTGTACACGTTGCCGGCCGTGCAGGACAGCGTCTGCGACTCGCCCGGCGCCAGGGTCACGGCCGTGCAGGCCAGGTTCGGCAGCAGCGGGTCGGTCACGTTGACGTTGGTCAACGTGACATTGCCGGTGTTC
>NZ_LXSD01000370.1:0-5791 GCF_017168095.1 Lysobacter enzymogenes
CCCGCGGCGGCGAGCGCGGCGGCTGCGACGAGCGCGGTCGCAGCGAGCGCCGCCAGCGAACGGGTTCTGCGCGTCGGCGACGGCCGCCTGCGGGTGATCGTCGAGAACCCGCCCGATGCCGCCCGCGCCGATCGGTTGCAGGCCTGGCTGGCCGAGTGCGCGCGCGCCCAGCTCACCGCGTTCGGCCGTTTCCCGCTGCGCGAAGCGACGGTGCGCGTGCGCCTGGTGCCGCGGCGCGGCCGCGACCCGAGCCCGGTGCCGTGGGGCCAGACCGTGCGCGAGGACGGCGTGTCGGTGCTGCTGTTCGTGCGCGACGACGCCGGCGGCGAGGAACTGCGCGCCGACTGGACCGCGGTGCACGAGCTTTCGCACCTGTTCCATCCCTATCTCGGCGACGTCGGCCGCTGGCTGGCCGAGGGTCTGGCCAGTTATTACCAGAACGTGCTGCGCGCGCGCGCCGGCCTGCTCGACGGCGAGGAAGCGTGGCGGCGGCTGGACGGCGGTTTCCGCCGCGGCCGCGACGCGGGCGCGGGCCCGCGCATGGACGAAGTCGGCTGGCGCCGCGGCGCCACCATGCGCATCTACTGGGCCGGCGCGGCGTTCTGGCTGGACGCGGATTTGGCCCTGCGGCGCGAGCGCGGCCGCAGCCTGGACCAGGTGCTGGCGGCGTATTCGCAATGCTGCCTGCGCGAAGACAGCCGCAGCACGCCTGAAGCGTTCATCGCCGCGCTCGACCGCGCCGGCGGCGGCGGCACGATCGCGCGCACGTATGCGAAGCACGCGCCGATGACCGGGTTTCCGTCGCTGCAGGCCGATTACGCCGCGCTGGGGATCGACACCGACGGCGAACAGCTGGCGTTTTCGCCGGATCCGGCCAAGGCGCGGCTGCGCGCGGCGATCATGGGGCCGCGCGCGGCGGTGGCGATGCGGTCTTCGGCCGATGACGACGGCGGATAGGCGAGGTTCGTCGTTGGCGCGTTGTCGCGGTCGCGGCTCGCGCCGCTCCTACAGTCAGATACGAAACTCGCCGCAGCCCCTGTAGGAGCGGCGCGAGCCGCGACCGCGCCAAACCAGCGACGGCGCGGCTCGCACGCAGCGAGAACGAGTCAGTGCCCGGGCTTCGCCGGCTTGCCCGCGCTCATCAGCTTGTCGGTCCAGGCGATGCCCACCGCCGAGACGATGAACAGGAAGTGGATCAAGGACTGCCACATCACGCCTTGCGCGGTGACCTCGCTGCAACGCAGCAGCCTGGGATCGACCTGCCCGTTGGCGGTCATCGCCGCCAGGGCCTTCGCCATTTCGTACGCTTCCGGCGTCCCGCACAGCGGCAAGCCGAGGCTGCCCGCGCCGATGAAGGTCTTGAGCAGATGGATCGAGGAAATGCCGATGATCGCCATCGCCAGCTTGACCTTGAGCACGCTGGCGTTGACGTGGCTCAGCCACTCCGGCTGGTCCGGATGGCCTTCCAGGCGCAGGCGCGAAACGAAGGTCTCGTAGCCGCCGACGATCACCATCACCAGCAGGTTGGAGATCATCACCACGTCGATCAGGCCGAGCACGATGAGCATGATGCTCTGCTCGGTCAGATTGGCCGCGTCGCTGACCAGGTGGATCAGTTCGCGCACGAACTGGAACACGTAGACGCCCTGGGCCACGATCAGGCCCAGGTACAGCGGCAGCTGCAGCCAGCGCGAGCTGAAGATCAGGGCCGGCAGGGGATTGAGTCGGTTGATCCTGGAGTCGGTCATGCGGGTCGGCAATGTTCTGGAAAGAAGAAGAAACCGCGCGCCGAACGCCGGAACGAAACCGGAGGTCCGCCGCAGTGCGGGGGCACAGAGTAGCCGGGCCGCGCCGTCATCGCCATCGCGACCGCCGTCGCATTCAGCCGCGACGCTCCGCGGCACGCGCCTTTCCACCGCCGCAACGGCCCTGCGCGCAGGGCCGCGCGTACACTGCCGGCTCATTCAGCGGAGTCCGTCCCCCATGATCGACCTGCACTATTGGCCCACGCCCAACGGCCACAAGATCACCTTGTTCCTGGAAGAAGCCGCGCAGGCCGGGCAGGCCCTGGCGTACCAGATCAAACCGGTGAACATCGGCGCCGGCGACCAGTTCAAGCCCGAATTCCTGGCCATTTCGCCGAACAACCGCATGCCGGCGATCGTCGACCATGCGCCGGCGGACGGCGGCGCGGCGATCAGCGTGTTCGAATCCGGCGCGATCTTGCAGTATCTGGCGGAAAAAACCGGCCTGTTCGCCCCCACCGACCTGCGCGGCCGGGCCGAGACGAACGAATGGCTGTTCTGGCAGGTCGCCGGTTACGGCCCGATGCTCGGCCAGAACCATCACTTCAACCGCTATGCGCCGGAGAAGGTGCCCTACGCCATCGATCGCTATCAGCGCGAAACCGAACGACTGTACGGCGTGCTCGACAAGCGCCTGGCCGGGCGCGAATTCATCGCCGGCGACGCGCTGAGCATCGCCGATTTCGCCAGCCATCCGTGGGCGCGCGAGCACGACTGGCACCATGTCGACCTGGCCCGCTACCCCCAGGTGCAGCGCTGGTACGAGGCCCTGGCCGCGCGCCCGGCCTTCCAGCGGGCTTACGAAATGGGCAAGGTATACCGGGCCGACAAGGCCATGACCGAGGAGATGCGCAAGCACCTGTTCGGTACCCCGGCCGCGCAGCCGCAGTAAGCGGCGCGCGGCCGCAGCCATCCGCGCTCCACCCCGCCGTTCCGCCGCCGGCCCGCGCCGGCGGCGCCCGTCACGGACCATCCGCCCGAAATGAACAACGCCCGCCGCCTCGTCGCCTGCCTGATCGCCATGTCGCTGACCGCCGCCACGCCCGCCCTCGCCGCTCCGCCCGCCGCCGCACCGGCCGACGGCCGCCTGACCCTGGAAGCGCTGACCGGCGACGCGCCGCTGTCGGGCCCGAGCCTGCTCAAGCCCAAGGTGGCGCCGGACGGCAGCCGGGTGGGTTTCCTGCGCGGCAAGCAGCGCGACCGCAACCGCCTGGACCTGTGGGCCTACGACATCGCCAGCGGCAAGACCGCGCTGCTGGTCGATTCCGACGACGTGCTGCCGGGCGCGGAAACGCTCAGCGACGCGGAGAAGGCGCGGCGCGAGCGCCAGCGCATCGCCGCGCTGTCGGGCATCGTCGATTACCAGTGGTCCCCCGACGGCAAGCGCCTGCTGTTCCCGCTCGGCGGCGAGCTCTACCTCTACGACCTGTCCAAGACCGGCAAGGCCGCGGTGCGCCGGCTCACCCACGGCGAAGGCTTCGCCACCGATCCCAAGCTCTCGCCGCTCGGCGGCTACGTCAGCTTCGTGCGCGATCGCAACCTGTGGGTGATCGACCTGGCCGACGGCAAGGCGGTGCAACTGACCAAGGACGGCAGCGACACCATCGGCAACGGCGTCGCCGAATTCGTCGCCGACGAGGAAATGGACCGCCACACCGGTTATTGGTGGGCGCCGGACGATTCGGCCATCGCCTTCGCCCGCATCGACGAATCGCCGGTGCCGGTGCAAAAGCGCTACGAGGTCTATCCCGACCGCACCGCCGTGGTCGAGCAGCGCTATCCGGCCGCGGGCGACCGCAACGTGCTGGTGCGGCTGCTGGTGGCGCCGGTCGGCCGCGCCGGCGCGGCGCGCGAGATCGACCTGGGCAAGCAGCAGGACATCTACCTGGCCCGCGTCGATTGGCGCGGCGCCGACCGCCTGACCTTTCAGCGCCAGTCGCGCGACCAGCACACGCTCGAACTGATCGAAACCGACCTGGCCAGCGGCAAGCAGCGCACCCTGCAGACCGAGACCAGCAAGACCTGGGTGCCGCTGCACAACGACCTGCGCTTCCTCGCCGACGGCCGGATCCTGTGGAGCAGCGAGCGCAGCGGTTTCGAGCATCTCTACCTGCTGTCGGAAGACGGCGCCCAGGCCACCGCGCTGACTTCCGGCGACTGGCCGGTGGACGGCGTGCTCGCGGTCGACGAAGCCGCCGGCCAGGTCTATTTCGCCGCCGGCAAGGACAGCCCCACCGACGCGCAGATCTACCGCGTGCCGCTGGCCGGCGGCGCGGTCGAGCGCCTGTCCAAGAGCGACGGCCTGCACAGCGCCAGCTTCGCCAACAACGCCAGCGTCTACGTCGACAGCTGGTCGAACCCGACCACGCCGCCGCAGCTGGAGCTGTACCGCAACGACGGCAGCCGCATCGCCGCGCTGATCGCCAACGATCTGTCCGATCCCAAGCATCCCTACGCGCCGTACCTGAAGGCGCAGCGGCCGCTGGAGTTCGGCACGCTCAAGGCCGCCGACGGCAAGACCGAGCTGCACTACAGCCTGATCAAGCCGGCCGGCTTCGACCCGGCCAGGCGCTATCCGGTGGTGGTCTACGTCTACGGCGGCCCGGCCGCGCAGTCGGTCAAGCGCGCCTGGGCGCCGGACTTCAACCAGTACCTGGCCCAGCGCGGCTATGTGGTGTTCTCGCTCGACAACCGCGGCACCCCGCGCCGCGGCGCGTCGTTCGGCGGCGCGCTGTACGGCAGGCAGGGCACGGTGGAAGTGGCCGACCAGCTCGAAGGGGTGAAGTGGCTGAAGTCGCAGCCGTGGGTCGACGGCGCGAAGATCGGCGTGTACGGCTGGTCCAACGGCGGCTACATGACCTTGATGATGCTGGCCAAGGCCAGCGACCAGTACGCCTGCGGCGCCGCCGGCGCGCCGGTCACCGATTGGGGCCTGTACGACAGCCACTACACCGAGCGCTACATGGGGCTGCCCAAGGACAACCCCGACGGCTATCGCGAAGGCCGCGTGCTGCAGCACCTGGACGGACTGACCTCGCGCCTGCTGCTGATCCACGGCATGGCCGACGACAACGTGCTGTTCACCAACTCCACCGTGCTGATGAGCGCGCTGCAGCAGCGCGGCCGGCCGTTCGAGCTGATGACCTATCCCGGCGCCAAGCACGGCCTGCGCGGGCGCGACAACCTGCACCGGCTGCGCCTGACCGAGGATTTCTTCGACCGCTGCCTCAAGCGCTGAGCGCCCGGCGCGGCCGGATCGCAAAGACCGACCCGACTCCATCGAACCGACGACAAGGACTTCGACGCGATGAACGCGCAATACCGCAAGCCCTGGGTGCAACGCCACTGGCTGCTGATGCTGGTGCTGAGTTTCGCGGTGATGATGGTGCTGTCGCTGGCCATCGGCCTGGGCGCGATGTACTTCATGATGTCCTCGGTCAAGAACACCGCGCCTTATCGCGAGGCGATGGCGCGGGCGAGCGGCGACGAGCGCATGATCCGCGCGCTGGGCAAGCCGATCGGCGCGCGCTGGATTCCGCTGGGCATGGTCGAGCAGCGCGAGCAGGGCCGCGCCGCGTTCCTGGTGTTCCTGCAGGGGCCGCGCGGCACCGGCACGATCGACGTGCAGGGCGTGTTCGTCGACGGCCTGTGGCGTTACCAGCGCCTGCGCGGCGAGACCGACGGGCCGCCGCGCGAAAGCTACGACTTGCGCAGCGACGTCGACCATTGAGCCGCGATCCGGCCGGGCGGCCGCCGCGGCCGCGGGCATGGATCGCCGCCGCATGACCTTCGGCGCTTGGCCTGCGCCGGCGCGGAGCCGATGCTGGCGGGCGCCGCGCGCTGCGCGCCGCCGTTCTTCCTTCGCGTTCTCACGACAAGGGTCGCCGCCATGAAACCGCTCGTCCTCGCAATCGCCCTGGCGCTGTGCGCGCCCGCCCTCGCCGCCGCCGCACCGGCCGCCGCGCCCGCCGCGGCCAGGAGCGCGG
>NZ_LXSD01000371.1:0-9282 GCF_017168095.1 Lysobacter enzymogenes
CGCGCCGGGCGGCGGCGCGGAGTAGCGGCCGCGGCGGCGGGCGACGCGATGCGTCGCCGTTGCGCCTGCAGGCCGCGGCTGCAGGTTCGTTCGTCCGGATTCGCCCCTGTTTCGCTCCGCTTCTCGTTCGATCCGCTTCGCCCGATCCGCTCCGGCCGTCGCGATGCGGTGCCCGCACGGTCCGCTTCAGCCGGTTCTTTTCGCCGCCGCATCGCCGTTCGTTCGGGCCGCATTGGCGGCCCGAACGCGTCGCCCGTAGCGCGTTTGCGCGCCAGTACGCCATGACTCCAACCGTTTCCGCCTACATCGGCCTGGGCAGCAATCTCGGCGACAGCGCCGCGGTGCTGCGCGCGGCCCTACGCGCGCTGGCCGCGTTGCCCGAGTCGCGCCTGGTGCGCGCCTCGCGCTTGTACCGCACCGCCGCCTGGGGCCGCACCGACCAGCCGGATTTCCTCAACGCCGTGGCGCAACTGGACACCGCGCTGCCGGCGCGCGAACTGCTCGCGGCGATGCTCGGCATCGAACGCGACGCCGGACGCGCGCGCCGCGCCGACGGCAGCGACCGCTGGGGCCCGCGCACCTTGGACCTGGACCTGCTGCTGTATGGCGACGAGGTCATCGCCGAAGCCGGCCTGCACGTCCCGCACCCGCACCTGCACGAGCGCGCGTTCGCATTGGCGCCGCTGGTGGAAATCGCGCCGGACGTCTCGATCGCGGGCATCGGCCCGGCGCGCGAGGCGCTGGCACGGATCGACCTGGGCGGAATCGAAGCCTTGCCGGAAGGCGAGGGCGACTGACCCTCGACCCGCAACCGCCCCCCTGTAGGAGCGGCGCAAGCCGCGACCGCGACAACCCAACCACGGCGCCAGCTTCCCGGGCCGGCGATCGCCACCGTGTTTCGCCCTTGGTCGCAAACCGACGCACGCCGCGGCCGGTTCTTGCGAACGAAGGCATAGGTCGGTTTCGTCGCAGTCGCGTTGTTGCGGTCGCGGCTTGCGCCGCTCCTACAAGGGGCGGCCGGGTTGGCGCGGCGGGATTGCCGGTTCGGGCGATTGCGGCCGATGCGCGCGCCGCCACGCTTGCCCGCGCATGGCGGCGCGACCGCGTTGCGCCGGCGAGGGTCGCCAGGCGGCGGCAACCTGCTAAGTTAGGCGACCTCCCCACCACGTCCGTCGCCACCGGACTTCCGCCCATGTACACCTCGGCTCCGACCGACGCCACGCCTTCCGAGAAGCGCAAGGCCTGGACCGTGCCCATGCTCGCCGACGCCAAGCGCGACGGCCGCAAGCTGGTCATGCTGACCGCCTACGACGCCAGTTTCGCCCGCACCATGGACGCCGCCGGCACCGACCTGGTGCTGGTCGGCGATTCGCTGGGCATGGTCGTGCAGGGCCATAACAGCACCTTGCCGGTGAGCGCGGCCGACATGGCCTACCACACCGCCTGCGTCGCCCGCGGCCTGTCCAAGGCGCTGCTGATCGCCGATCTGCCGTTCGCCTCCGACGCCACGCCCGAGCGCGCGCTCGACGCGTCCACCGCGCTGCTGCGCGCGGGCGCGGCGATGGTCAAGATCGAAGGCGCCGGGCACAAGCTCGAGATCATCCGCTTCCTGGTCGAACGCGAGATTCCGGTCTGCGCGCACCTCGGCCTGACCCCGCAGTCGGTGTTGCGCCTGGGCGGCTACAAGCTGCAGGGCCGCGACGACGCCACCGCGGCCAAGCTGCGCGGCGACGCGCGCGCGGTCGCCGAGGCCGGCGCGGCGCTGCTGGTGCTGGAATGCGTGCCGACCGGGCTGGCCCAGGCGATCACCGCCGACTTGGCCATTCCCACCATCGGCATCGGCGCCGGCCCGCACTGCGACGGCCAGGTGCTGGTGCTGCACGACCTGCTCGGGGTCAACTCCGGCCACCGCCGGCCCAAGTTCGTCAAGGACTTCCTGGCCGAAGGCGGCTCGGTCGCCGGCGCCTTCGCCGCCTACGCCGAAGCGGTGCGCGACGGCCGCTTCCCCGACGCCGCGCATTCCTACGACTGAGCGCGCCGGCGCGGGGCTGGAAATCGCCGCCGCGCGGCCCGACATAGGCCCCGGCGCCGGCTCCCGCAGAGCCTGGTGCCGCCGCCTCGGCCGGCTCCGCCGGCCGCTTGCCCGCGCACGGACCGCGCCGTCACCTCCACGCCGTCTTTCTTCGCGAGTTACCGCATGCTGACCGTCGATCAACTGGGCGCCCTGCGTTCCACCCTGCAGGCCTGGCGCGCGTCCGGCCACAGCGTCGCCTTCGTCCCGACCATGGGCAACCTGCACGAAGGCCACCACTCGCTGATCCGGCTGGCGCGCGAGCGCGCCGACCGGGTGGTCGCGAGCGTGTTCGTCAATCCGACCCAGTTCGGCCCGAACGAGGATTTCGGCCGCTACCCGCGCACCCCCGAAGCCGATGCCGACGGCCTGCGCGCGGCCGGCTGCGACCTGCTGTGGCGGCCGTCGGTGGAGACCATGTATCCCTACGGCGCCGAGCGCACCGTGCAGGTGGCCGTGCCCGGCGTGACCGAAACCCTGGAAGGCGCGCACCGCCCGGGCCATTTCGACGGCGTCGCCACGGTGGTGGCGCGGCTGTTCAACCAGGTTCGCCCGGACACGGCCGTGTTCGGCCGCAAGGACTACCAGCAACTGGCGGTGATCCGTTACCTGGTGCGCGATCTGGCCTTCCCGATCGAGATCGTGGCCGCGCCGACCCGGCGCGAGGCCGACGGCCTGGCGATGAGTTCGCGCAACCAGTACCTGTCGCCGGCCGAGCGCGAGCGCGCGCCGGAGATCCACCGCACCCTGCAGGCGATGCGCGAGGCCGCCCAGGCCGGGCAGGGCCGCGAGGCGGTCGAGGCCGAAGCCGCGCGCCGGCTCACGGACGCCGGCTTCCAGGTCGACTACGCTGCGCTGCGCCGCCCGGACCTGACCCTGCCGGAGGCGGGCGCGGCGGACGAGGCCGGCGACGGCGAACGCGTCGCCCTGATCGCCGCCCGCCTGGGCCGTACCCGCCTGATCGACAACCTCGAATTCGCCGCCTGAACGGGGCGGCGGCCGGCGCGGGGCGGCGAAAAGCTGCGTTGCGCCCGGGCCGCGCCCCGCCCATGTTGCAGCGCGCCATGCGCTGTTAGACTTCAGACCCCTTCGCGTCCGCGACGCCCGCGGGCCCACGAGTGACCGACATGCAACTGAATCTGCTCAAGGCCAAGATCCACCGCGCCACCGTCACCCACGCCGAGCTGCATTACGAAGGCTCCTGCGCGATCGACGGCCGCCTGCTCGACATCTCGGGCATCCGCGAGTACGAGATGGTGCACATCTACAACATCAACAGTGGCCACCGCTTCTCGACCTACGCCATCCGCGGCGAAGAGGGCAGCGGGGTGATCTCGGTCAACGGCGCGGCCGCGCACAAGGCCCAGCCCGGCGATCTGGTGATCATCTGCGCCTACGGCATCTGCGACGAGGCCGAAGCGGCCAAGTACAAGCCGACCCTGGTCTACGTGGACCGCGACAACCGGCTCACCCACACCAACCATTCGATGCCGGCGCAGGCCGCCTGAGACCCGACGCACGATGAGCGACGACTCCCGACTCCACGAGCTGCGCGCCGAGGTCGGGCGCGTCGCTGCCACGCCGCTGTCCCGGCTGATCGCCGCCGACCCCGCCCGGGCCGGCGACTTCGCCCTCAAGGTCGGGCCGATCTACGCCAGCTTCGCCCGCCAGGGCTACGACCGCGACGCCCTGGCCTGGCTGTTCCGCGCCGCCGAAGCGGCCGGCAGCCGCGAGCGCCTGCAGGCGCTGTTCGACGGCCAGACCGTCAACGTCACCGAAGGCCGGCCGGCGCTGCACACCGCGCTGCGCGGCGATTTCTCCCACGCGCCGATCGCCCACGACGCCCACCGCGAAGCGCTCAAGGCGCGCGCGCAGATGCGCGCGGTGGTCGAGGCGCTGAGCGCGAGCGAGGTCACCGACATCGTCAGCGTCGGCATCGGCGGCTCCGACCTCGGCCCGCGCCTGGCGGTCGATGCGCTGAGCGGGCCGAAGCCGGGCCGTTTCCGCGTGCACTTCCTGTCCAACGTCGACGGCCACGCGGCCCAGCGCACGCTGGCCGGGCTCGATCCCAGTCGCACCGCGGCGCTGCTGATCTCCAAGACCTTCAGCACCCAGGAGACGCTGCTCAACGGCGGCATCCTGCGCGACTGGCTCGGCGACGACTCGCGCCTGTACGCGATCAGCGCCAACGTCGAACGCGCGGCGCAGACCTTCAACATTCCGGCCGAGCGCATCCTGCCGATGTGGGACTGGGTCGGCGGCCGCTACTCGCTGTGGTCGGCGGTCGGCCTGCCGATCGCGCTGGCGATCGGCATGGACGCGTTCGAGCAATTCCTGTCCGGCGCGGCGCAGATGGACGCGCACGTGCTGCAGACCGAGTTGCCGCGCAACCTCGCCGCCTGGCACGCGCTGACCTCGATCTGGAACCGCAACGGCCAGGGTTACGCCACCCAGGCGGTGCTGGCCTACGACGAGCGCCTGAAGCTGCTGTCGAACTATCTGCAGCAGCTGGTGATGGAAAGCCTGGGCAAGTCGGTCAAGCTCGACGGCTCGCCGGTGCACGGCGACACCGTGCCGGTGTGGTGGGGCGGCGCCGGCACCGACACCCAGCACAGCTTCTTCCAGGCGCTGCACCAGGGCACCTCGATCGTTCCGGCCGACTTCATCGGCGTGGTCCGCAGCGACGCGCCGTATCCGCAGAACCATCGCGCCCTGCACGCCAATCTGCTGGCGCAGACCGAGGCCTTCGCCAACGGCCAGCGCAGCGACGACCCGCACCGCGCCTACGCCGGCGGCCGCCCGAGCACGACGATCCTGCTCGACGCGCTGACCCCGGCCGCGCTCGGCGCGCTGCTGGCGATGTATGAGCACAGCGTGTACCTGCAGTCGGTGTTCTGGGGCATCAACGCGTTCGACCAGTTCGGCGTCGAGCTGGGCAAGCAAGTCGCCAGCAAGCTGCTGCCGGCGCTGGCCGGCGAAGCCGAGGCGGACGATCCGGTGACGCGCGAATTGCTGGCGCGGTTGCGCGGGTAAGCCGCCGCCATACGCATCCGCGAACGGCGCCTCGGCGCCGTTCGTCGTTTCAGGCCTCGGCGAAGCGTGGGTTGCTCCCTGTAGGAGCGGCGCGAGCCGCGACCAACCGAAGCGATGATCGACAGCGTTCTTGGTCGGAGCTTCGTAAATCGGTGCAATCAGGCCGATTTTCCAGGCTTCGGGTGCACCGCTTGCGCACGTCGCTTCGGTTGGTCGCGGCTCGCGCCGCTCCTACAGGGAGGCTTCGTGCTTCGCGAGCGCCCAGTGCACGTGCTCGCGCACCAGCTCGCTCGGGTGCTCCACGCGCGAACGCAGCGCCGCGATCACCTCCGGCGTCGTCGGCGCATTGCCCAACGCCACCGCGATGTTGCGCAGCCAGCGCTCGTGCCCGCTGCGGCGGATCGCCGAGCCTTCGGTGCGGCGCAGGAACTCGTCCTCGTCCCAGGCGAACAACTGCGCCAGCGTGGCCCGGTCGAGATCGTTGCGGGCGCGGAAATCCGGCTCGTCGCTGCGCTGGGCGAACTTGTTCCAGGGGCAGATCAACTGGCAGTCGTCGCAGCCGAAGATGCGGTTGCCGATCGGCTCGCGCAGCTCCAGCGGGATCGCGCCGGCGTGTTCGATGGTCAGGTAGGCGATGCAGCGGCGCGCGTCGAGCCGGTGCGGCGCGACGATGGCCTGGGTCGGGCAGATGTCGATGCAGCGCACGCAGGTGCCGCAGTGCGCGCTGGCCGGAGCGTCCACTGGCAGTGGCAGGTCGACGTAGATCTCGCCGAGGAAGAACCACGAGCCGCCGTCCTTGTCGATCAGGCAGGTGTGCTTGCCGATCCAGCCGAGCCCGGCGTTGCGCGCCAGCGCGCGCTCCAGCACCGGCGCGGAATCGACGAATACGCGATGGCCGAACGGCCCCACCAGTTCGGCCAGGCGCTCGGCCAGCCGCTGCAGGCGCTGGCGCATGAGCTTGTGGTAGTCGCGGCCGAGCGCGTAGCGCGCGACGTAGGCGCGTTCGCCGTCGGCCAGCGTGGCCCAGGCCTCGTCGTCGTCGCGGCGGCCGTAGTCCAGGCCGACCGAGATCACCCGCACCGTGCCCGGCAGCAGTTGCTGCGGCCGTGCGCGCAGCTCGCCGTGGCGCGCCATCCAGTCCATCGAGCCGTGCAGGCCGCGTTCCAGCCAATCCAGCAGATAGGCCTCGTCCTGGCCCAGCTCGACGCCGCTGATGCCGCAGCGCTGGAAGCCGAATTCGCGCGCCAGCTCGCGGATGCGCCGGGCCAGCGCCGAATAGTCGGGCGCGGGCCGGCCGGCGGGGGCGCCGGGCGCGTCGGAGGAACTGGGGCTGGCGTCGATCTGGCTCACGTTGCGCCAAGTATAGAATCCAGGCATGTCCCGGTCCCCCGATATCGACGGCTCCGCCGAAACGCCGGCACCAGCGCCGCTGTACGACACCGCCGCGCTGCGCGCGGTCGAGCGCGCGGCCGCGGCCGAACTCGGCGACGGCTTCGAGCTGATGCGCCGCGCCGGCGAAGCGGCCTGGCGCGAGTGGCTGGACCGCTGGACCCAGGCCTATTCGCTGCTGGTGGTGTGCGGGCCCGGCAACAACGGCGGCGACGGCTACGTCATGGCTGTGCACGCGCAGCGCAACGGACGCCGGGTCGGCGTGGTGCGCCTGCGCGAACACGCGCCGCGCGGCGAGCTGGCGCAGCGCGCCGCGGCCGAGTACGCCGCGGCCGGCGGCGCGACGATCGAATTCGACGGCGCATTGCCGGCCGCCGACGCCATCGTCGACGCCTTGTTCGGCATCGGCTTGTCGCGGCCGCCCGATGCGGCGGCGAGCGCGCTGATCGCGGCGATCAACGCCCACGGCGCGCCGGTATTCGCGCTCGACGCGCCCAGCGGCGTCGACGCCGACTGCGGCGCCGCGCCCGGCGCGGCGGTGGTCGCCGACTGCACGCTCGAATTCATCGCCCGCAAGCGCGGCCTGCGCACCGGCGCGGCGCTGGACTGCGCCGGCGAACTGTTGCTCGCCGACCTCGGCCTGGACCCGCCCGCGCACGGCGCCTACCCGGTGGCCGAATGGCTGCGCGCGCCGGACCTGCGCCGCTGGCTGCGCCCGCGCCGGCGCGACAGCCACAAGGGCCGCAACGGCCGGGTGCTGTGCATCGGCGGCGACCACGGCCACGGCGGCGCGTTGCTGCTGTGCGCGCAGGCCGCCCTGCGCAGCGGCGCCGGATTGGTCGACGCGGCGACCCGCGCCGACCACGTCGCGCCGCTGCTGGCGCGCCTGCCCGAAGCGATGCCGCGCGCGGTGGAATCCAGCGAGGACGTGCGCGCCGCGCTCGCCGCCGCCGATGTGATCGCGATCGGCCCGGGCCTGGGCACGCAGGAGTGGGGCGCGCATCTGTTCGCCGCCGCGCTGGCCAGCGGCAAGCCGCTGCTGCTCGACGCCGACGCGTTGAATCTGCTCGCCGCGCAGCCGCGCGCCTTGCCCGCCGACTGCATCCTCACCCCGCATCCGGGCGAAGCCGCGCGCCTGCTCGGCAGCGACAGCGCGCGCGTGCAGGCCGACCGTTTTGCTGCGGTGCGCGCGTTGAGCGAGCGCTATCGCTGCGCGGTGGTGCTGAAGGGCGCGGGCACCCTGGTGCATGCGCCGGAGCAGGGCGTGCGCGCGATCGGCGCGGGCAATCCGGGCATGGCGGTGGGCGGCATGGGCGATGCGCTCAGCGGCGCGATCGCGGCGCTGCGCGCGCAAGGGCTGGATGCGTTCGATGCGGCGAGCTGCGGCGCGCTGCTGCATTCGGTCGCCGGCGATCGCGCCGCGCGCGAGGGCGGCGAGCGCGGGCTGTTGCCGAGCGACTTGATGCCGTGGCTGCGCCGTTGCGCCAATCCGCACGCGGATGAGCGATGATTTCGCGATGAATTCCGACGTCGCTTCCGAACTGCGTCTGCACCTGGCCGATGCCGACGCCACCGACGCGCTCGGCGCCGCGCTCGCGGCCGCGCGCTCGACCACGAACGCGCCCGCGCTGCACGTGCACCTGCACGGCGATCTCGGCGCCGGCAAATCGACCCTGGCGCGCGCGTTGCTGCGCGCGCTCGGCGTGCAGGGCGCGATCCGCAGCCCGACCTACACCCTGGTCGAGCGCTACCCGCTCGCCGATGGCGGCGAAGCCTGGCACCTGGACCTGTACCGGATCGGCGACGCCGGCGAGCTGGAGTTCCTCGGCCTGGACGGCGGCGAAGCCAGCTTGTGGCTGATCGAATGGCCCGAACGCGGTCGTGGCTGGCTGCCGCCGGCCGATCTGCGCATCGATCTGGCTGTGGACGGGGCCGGCCGCAGCGTCCGGCTGGCGGCGTCCAGCGCCGGCGGTCGCGCCTGGCTGGCGGCGCTGGCCACGGCGACCGGGATAGAGCCGCTTGCGGCCGACTCCTGAACGATTCCCTAGGAAGTAGCGGCAGGTACCGGATTTGCAAGGAAAAAATACTTGCAATTCGATAATCGCAGTGCTTGACTTACGCCCATGCGAGTCAAGGGGGCCACCGTTCAGAAAGTCCTGATGGGCCTGGCGCTCCTGGCAGCGCTGGCCTGGAATCTCGCTCATGCCAGCGAAATCAAGGGCTTGGAGCTGCGCAACGGCGCCACCGGCACCCGCGCCGAAATCGCTCTGGACGGCGCCGGCGAATACAAGGTCATCAGCCTCAAGGGCCCCGACCGCCTCGTGGTCGACTTGCCGGCCTCGCGCCTGGGCAAGGGCGTCCGGCTCCCGGCCGGCGCCGGCGTCATCAAATCCGTGCGCAGCGGCGAGCCGCAGCCCGGCACCGCGCGCATCGTGTTCGACCTCGCCCAACCGGTGGCGGTGCTCAAGCCGCATATCGAACAGGGCCCCGGCGGCCCGCGCCTGATCCTGGAATGGCCGGGCGACGGCAGCGAGCCGGCGGCCGCGGTCGCCGTCGCGCCGAAGGCGCCCGATCCCAAGCCTGTCGCGCCGGTGGCGGCGTCCGCGCCGGCGCCGAGCGTCGGCTTCCAGAACGTCCCCGCGCAGAATCCCGCCAGCCCGACGGCGGAGGTCCAACCGGCCGATCCGGCCGTCGCGTCCAGCGCCGCCGCCAACAAGCTGATCGCCGAGCTCGCCGCGCGCAACGGCGCCGGCGCGCCCGCGCAAGCGCCGCCGCATTCTGCGCCGGCG
>NZ_LXSD01000372.1:0-2481 GCF_017168095.1 Lysobacter enzymogenes
GCGGCGAGCAGGCCGCACAGGGCCGCGGCGAGCGCGGCGGCCGGCAACGGCCAGGGCCCGCGCGCTGGCGCGGGAGCGGTGTTGCCGGGATAATGCGCGGCCTTCGTCACGCCGATAGCTTGGCGGCTCGCGGCGGCGGCGACAAGACAAGCCATGTGTCGTTTTGTGGCGGCCGGCGCAGCCCGGCTGTCGATTCCTCTACTTTCCCGGGCGCGCATTGCGCGTCCACCCAGCCGGACTAGCCATGAAAATCGAAAAAGATCGCGTCGTGCGTTTCCACTACACCGTAGCCGAGCAGGGCGGCGAGCCCGTCGAGAGCTCGGAAGGCCGCGAACCGCTGGCGATCCTGATCGGCCACAACAACATCATCCCGGGCCTGGAAAAGGCGATGGACGGCCGCGAAGCCGGCGACAAGTTCGAAGCCGACGTGCCGGCCGCCGAGGCCTACGGCGAGCGCCAGGAAGGCCTGACCCAGCGCGTGCCGAAGAAGTACTTCAAGGACGCCAAGCTGGTCCCGGGCATGCAGGCGGTGCTGCCGACCAACTTCGGCCCGCGCGCGGTGACGATCCAGAAGGTCGGCATGAG
This sequence comes from Lysobacter enzymogenes, assembly GCF_017168095.1. GTDB lineage: Bacteria > Pseudomonadota > Gammaproteobacteria > Xanthomonadales > Xanthomonadaceae > Lysobacter > Lysobacter enzymogenes_D. The sequence goes on from NZ_LXSD01000372.1 coordinate 586, forward strand.
CGTGGTCGACGTCGACCTGAACCACCCGATGGCCGGCAAGGACCTGCACTTCGCCATCGAGATCGTCGACGTGCGCGAAGCGGCGGCCGAAGAGATCGAGCACGGCCACGTGCACGGCGACGGCGGCCACGCCCACTGAGTCCGCGCGGCCCGCTCGGGCCGCGGCGGCGAGGCGACACCGGACGGCCCGCGCATGCGGGCCGTTCGCGTTTGCGCAGGCGCGTCGCGACGGCAAAGCCCGGCGCGTGCGATCGCCGAGTCTCGCTGTGGGAGGGCCTTTCAGCCTGTGGGAGGGCCTTCAGGCCCGACGCTTTCCGCTCCGACGCGATGACCTGAGCGGAAAGCATCGGGCCTGAAGGCCCTCCCACAGCCTGAAGGCCCTCCCACCACCTGAAGGCCCTCGCACACCGCGGCGCTTGTGCATACTCGCGCTGTTTTCTGCTTTGGCTTCGCCGCTGGCTGCCGCCGTTCCCATGACCGCCGTCCCTTCCGAATTCGCACCGGTCGCCGCGCCCGAGCGCATCGCCGCGCTCGACGCGCTGCGCGGCCTGGCCCTGCTCGGCATCCTGCTGAGCAACGTCGCCGCGTTCGCCGGGCCGTTGCGGGAACTGCACGACGGCATCGACCCCTCGCTGCGCGGCGCCGATTACGCCTGGTCGGCCTTCGTCTACGTCGCCATCCGCGACAAGGCCTGGACCTTGTTCGCGCTGCTGTTCGGCATGGGCTTCGCCAGCATGCTCGGGCGCGCGCCGTCGGCCGGGCGCGGCTTCGCCGCGATCTACCTGCGCCGCAGCGTCGGGCTGCTGGCGATCGGGCTGGTCCATGCGTGGCTGATCTGGGCCGGCGACATCCTCGTCACCTACGCCGTGTGCGCGTTCGCGCTGCTGGCGTTGCGCGGGTGGGCGCCCGAGCGCTGGATCGTGCTGGGCAGCCTGCTGTACGCCAGCGGCATCGGTTTCATGTTGTTGATCGCGGCCTCGCTGAGCCTGCCCGGCGTGGCCGTCGGCGACGCCGCGCACCTGGCCGCCGCGCACGCCGAGCGCGCGGCGGAAGTGGCCGCCTACGCGAGCGGCGACTACGCCGCCGCGACCGCGCAGCGCTGGTCGTTCTTCTTCGACGCCACCGTGGGCGGCTGGGTGGTGATGCTGCCGTTGACGCTGGGCTTGTTCCTGATCGGCGCCGGCATCGCGCGCAGCGGCGCGCTCGCCGACGCGGGCCGGTGGCGCGCGCAGTGGCGCGAGGCGATCGTCTGGGGCGTCGCGCTCGGCGTCGCGTCGACCGCCGCCAGCGTGGCCCTGGACCCGTCGCCGGCGATGGCGGTGTTCACGGCGAGATCGGTGCTGGCGCAGACCCTTCACGTCGCCTCCGGCCTGCCGCTGGCGCTGGCCGCGACCGGCGCGGTGGCGCTCATGCTCGCGCGCGGCATGCGCTGGCCGTTGCGTTTCGCGCCGGCCGGGCGCATGGCGCTGAGCCACTACCTCGCGCAGTCGCTGATCGCGACCTGGGCGCTGTACGGCTACGGCCTGGGCCAGTGGGGACGCTGGCCGTACAGCGCGTTGATGGTCGCCGCGCTGGCGTTGTTCGCCGCGCAAATGGCGTTCAGCGCGTGGTGGTTGCGGCGGTTCCGCTTCGGTCCGGCGGAATGGCTGTGGCGGACGTTCACCTACGGGCGCTGGCCGCCGCTGCGGATCGAGCCAGCGCGGCGCTGACGCGGCAGCGCCGGACAACCGCGCGCAGCACCGTCGCGACGAACGCGCCGCGAAGGCCGAACCGAAAAGCAGACGGCCCGCGCGAGCGGGCCGTCGCTTGCGCCGCGATCGGCGGCGCGATGCAGCGATGGATCAGTTGACGTTGACCGCCGTCCACACCCGCGCCAGCGCGTTGTATTCGGCGGAG
>NZ_LXSD01000372.1:2531-4668 GCF_017168095.1 Lysobacter enzymogenes
GATAGGTGGTGCTGGAGACGAAGTAACGGGTCAGCGCGCGGTACATGATCGCGCCGACCTTGTTGCGGCCGATGCCGGCGATGGTGGTGTCGCCGTTGCACACCAGCTGGGCCTTGGTGTAGCTGAAGCCGCTCGGCACCACCACGCCTTCGGAGGCGAGGTAGAACACGCGGTTGAGCACGCCGGAGGTGAAGTGCGGATCAAAGGTGCCGCCCTGGCCGGTCTGCGAGGCGGTGAAGCCGCCGGAGGGGTAGCACACCTTGGAACGGCCGTCGGCGTCCTGCTTGAACAGGATGCGCAGCGCGCTGGTGCCGTTGGGATTGTTCTTGACCAGCTTCTCGCCCATCAGGTAATCGCCCGGGTCGTTCGGGTTGTTGGCGCTGAACTCGACCAGGGTGCCGAAGATGTCGGAGATGCCTTCGTTGAGGCCGCCGGTGTCCTTGATGTTGTAGTAGCCCAGGCGCGCGGTGGCCTCGGTGACGCCGTGGGTCATCTCGTGGCCGGCCACGTCCAGCGCTACCAGCGGCTTGAAGGTCGAGCCGTCGCCGTAGGCCATCAGCTTCTGCGAGCCGTACCAGAACGCGTTGTCGTAGTTGCTGCCGACGTGGACGAAGCTCTTCACGCCCTTGCCGTCGTTGAAGATGCCGTTGCGGCCGTGCACGTTCTTGTAATAGTCCCAGGTCGCGGCGACGCCGTAGTAGGCGTCGGCGGCGACGGTGGCGCGGTCGCTGGTGGCGTTGTTGCCCCAGGTGTTGTCGGCATCGGTGAACAGCGGCGCGCCGGGGAAGCCGGTGCTGTAGCTCATCGAGCCCTGGGCGTCGTAGGTCGAGCCGTTGCCGCGGCTCGGGTCGACCAGGCGGAAGCCGCTGCTGGTGGAGTCGGTGACGATGCCGACGTTGCCGATCAGCAAGGTCTTGCCGGTGCCGTTGGACGCGGCGGTCTGGACCCGGTCGTCGGCCTGCAGCAGCTTGCCGTTGGCGGCGTCGACGAAGTAGGTGATGTGGCCCGGCATCGGGTCGTTGCGGCGGTCGCCGTGCAGTTCCAGCTGATAGGCCAGGGTCGGCTCGACCCCGCGCGCGAACACCACCAGGCCGGCGTTGTCGATCTTGCGCACCTGGCCGTCGAAATGGGCGCCGGCCTCGACCTTGGCCTGCTCCAGGCCGATCTTCGGCTGCAACTCGGGGCGCGCGGTGGTGCGCATGTTGTCGCCCTGGCTGATCGACTTGAGCTCGCCGTTCTGGCTGTGCACGACGAAATCGCCGCCGATCACCGGCAGGCCCTGGTAGCTGCGCTCCATGCGCACGTGCTCGGTGCCGTCGCGGTCGACCATCACGTCGCGGGCGGCGAAGGCGTCGGCGGCGACGCGGTGCACCTGCTCGCCGGCGGCGCCTTGCAGCAGGCCGCGCGCGCGCGCAGCGGCCGGGGAGGCGTCGGCTTCGGCTTCGCCGGCCGAGGACGCGACCAGGTCGCTGCCCGGACGCGCGCCGGTGCCGGCGAACAGCGCCGCCAGCGGGGTGTTGTGGTGCGCGGCGATGGCCTGCGGCGCGTTGGCGCTCGCGCTCGCGGCGTTGCCGGCGGCCGGAGCGGCGGCGGAGGCGAGGCCGGCCGGAGCGGTGTCGATGCCGGGGCCGGTGTGTCCGGCGACGAGGGCCAGGGCGGCGAGAATGGCGCTGCCGAGCAATGCGGTCTTGAGTTGCATCTGCGGTCTTCCCCATAAGAGTTGGAAAATCGGGCCAAAGCGCGCCCGTGCCGCGCCGGTGGCGGCAACGCGTCGGGTGCGGTGGACCCGCGGCGCCTGGCACGTTTCCAATGACGTGCCGATAACGGGCGGGCAGGAAGACCTTAGGCGCCTGGAAACGCTGTGCGTGAGCGGGGGAACCCTCCCGCGCGTCACACAATTGCGCAGTGCTTATGGTTGTTTGTCACACATTACAGCGCCGTAATGCATAACCCGCCGAACGGTCGGTCTGCGGCGCTTGCGAAGCGACGCCTCGCGGCGGATCGGCGTGCGGCCGCAACGACGAACGGCCCGCTCGCGCGGGCCGTTCGCAAGCGCCGTGGACGGCGCGATGTCGCGATGGATCAGTTGACGTTGACCGCCGTCCACACCCGCGCCAGCGCGTTGTATTCGGCGGAG
>NZ_LXSD01000372.1:4718-6257 GCF_017168095.1 Lysobacter enzymogenes
GATAGGTGGTGCTGGAGACGAAGTAACGGGTCAGCGCGCGGTACATGATCGCGCCGACCTTGTCGCGGCCGATGCCGACGATGCCGGTGTCGTTGTTGCACACCAACTGGGCCTTCGTATAGTTGAAGCCGCTCGGCACCACCGCGCCCTCGGAGGCGAGGTAGAACACGCGGTTGATCACGCCGGAGGTGAAGTGCGGATCGTTGGGGCCCCTGGCCTGGGTGCCGGTGCTGAAGCCGCCGGCCGGATAGCACACCTTGGACGCGCCGTCGGCGTCTTGCTTGAACATCAGGCGCAGCGCCTTCTTGTCGCCGGGGTTGCTGATGTAGATCTTTTCGCCCACCAGGTAATCGCCCGGATCGTTGGCGTTGGCCACGCTGAACTCGACCAGAGTGCCGAAGATGTCGGAGATGCCCTCGTTGATGCCGCCGCTGTCCTTGATGTTGTAGTAGCCGAGCCGGGCGGTGGCGCCGGTGACGCCGTGGGTCATCTCGTGGCCGGCCACGTCCAGCGCCACCAGCGGACGGTAGGTGACGCCGTCGCCGTCGCCGTAGAGCATCGCCGTGCCGTCCCAGTAGGCGTTGACCAGGTTGGTCGGGCCGTAGTGGACGTAGCTCTTGACCCCGCGGCCGTCGTTGAAGATGCCGTTGCGGCCGTGCACGTTCTTGTAATAGTCCCAGGTCGCGGCGACGCCGTAGTGGGCGTCGGCGGCGGCCGTGGCGCGATCGGAGGTGGCGTTGTTGCCCCACACGTTGTCGGCGTCCTTGAACAGCGTGCCGCTGGCGCTGTTGCGGTTGCCGGCGTCGAGGGTCTGGCCGTTGCCGCGGCTGGGGTCGGTCATCTCGAAGCCGCCGGTGGCCGAGTTGGTGACGATGCCGACGTTGCCCAGGGTCAGGGTCTTGCCGGTGCCGTTGGCGGCTGCGGCGTGGACGTGGTCGTCTTCCTGCAGCAGCTTGCCGTCGGCGGCATCGATGAAGTAGCTCAGGTTGCCGGGTGCCGGGTCGTTGTTGCGTTCGCCGCGCACGTCGACCTGGTAGGCCAGGGTCGGTTCGGTGGCGCGCGCGAACACCACCAGCTGCGGCGCGGAGATTTCGCTGGCGACGCCGTCGAACGCCGCGCCGGCCTCGATGCGCGCGCGCTCGGCGCCGATCTTCGGCGTCAGCGCGGGACGGGCGAAGGTGCGCATGTTGTCGCCCTGGCTGATCGACTCGAGTTCGCCGTCGCGGCTGTGCACGACGAAATCGCCGCCGACCACCGGCAGGCCCTGGTAGGTGCGCTCCATGCGCACGTGTTCGGTGCCGTCGCGGTCGATCATCACGTCGCGGGCGACGAAGGCGTCGGCGGCGACGCGGTGCACCTGCTCGCCGGCCGCGCCCTGGAGCAGGCCGCGCGCGCGCTGGGCGGCGGACGTCGCGTCGGCCTGCGCCGGCGATGCGGAGGCGAAGGCCAGTTCGCTGCCCGGGCGGGCGCCGGTGTCGGCCGACAGGCCCGACAGCGCGCGGTGCGCATGCGTGGCGGCGTAGGCGGTCGCGGACAGGG
>NZ_LXSD01000373.1:0-8895 GCF_017168095.1 Lysobacter enzymogenes
CCGCCAGGCGCGGGTGCGTGCCCAGCGCGAGCATGCGCCGGCCGAAGGCGGTGATCGCCGGCTGCGCGCCGGCGCCGGGTTCCAGCGCGCCCAGGCGCAGCAACAACTCGCGCGCCGCGGCCAGCGCGCCGGGCGGCGGCGCATCGAGGAAGCGCAGGTTGGCATCGCCCCAGGCCGCCAGTTCCAGCGCCAGGCCGGCCAGTTCGACCTGGGCCATTTCCGGCCGCCTTTGCGGCTCCAGGCGCTGCGATTCGGGCCACAGGCGATAGGCCCAGCCGTCGGCGACGCGGCCGGCGCGGCCGGCGCGCTGGTCGGCCGAGGCCTGGGCGATGGCGACCACGTCGAGGCGGGCGAACCCGCTGTTGGGGTCGTAACGCGGCTCGCGCGCCAGGCCCGAGTCGATCACCACGCGCACGCCGGGCAGGGTGACGCTGGATTCGGCGACGTTGGTCGCCAGCACCACCCGGCGGCGGCCGTCGGGGTCGGGCTGGAGCACGCGGCTTTGCTGCTCCACCGGCAATTCGCCGTGCAGCGCCAATACGTCGACGCCGCGCGCGGCCTCGCTGGCGGCCAGCGCAGCGTCGGCGCGGGCGATCTCGCGCTGGCCCGGCAGGAACGCGAGCACGTCGCCCGGGTGCGTCGCCAGCGCGTGTTCGACCGCGCGCTTGAGCTGGTGTTCGAGCTTCTCCTCGCGCCGCGCCGGGTAATGGCCGATCTGCACCGGATAGCTGCGCCCGGCGCTGCTCAGCCGCGGCGCGTCGAGGAACTGCGCCAGCCGCTCGCCGTCGAGCGTGGCCGACATCACCACGATGCGCAGGTCCTCGCGCAACGAGGCCTGCACGTCCAGGGCCAGGGCCAGGCCGAGGTCGGCGGCGAGGTGGCGTTCGTGGAATTCGTCGAACAGCAGCGCGCCGACGCCGTCCAGGGTCGGGTCGTCCTGGATCATCCGGGTCAGGATGCCCTCGGTGACCACCTCGATGCGGGTGCGCGCGGACACCTTGTTCTCGAAGCGGATGCGGTAGCCGACCGTGTCGCCGGCGGCTTCGCCGCGCTGGCGCGCCATGAAGTTCGCCGCCGCGCGCGCGGCGACGCGGCGCGGTTCCAGCATCACGATCCGGCGCCCGTCCAGCCACGGCGCGTCCAGCAGCGCCGGCGGCACCTGGGTGGTCTTGCCGGCGCCGGGCGGCGCTTCCAGCACCAGGCGCGGATGGGCGGCGAGGCTGGCGCGGATCTGCGCCAGCAGCGGATCGATGGGAAAGGCGGGGCTGTTCACCCGCGCAAGGATACGGACCGGCGGCGGCGCCCGGAATGGCACCGCCGCCGCCGGCGCCGCTCAAGGCTTGGCGTATTCGCCGCAGCCGTAGTACAGCTGATCCGGATCGCTGGCCGCGCCGATCACCACGAACACCGCCTGCGCGTACTTCTCGCCGCGCGCATCCTGGCACGGCGCGCCGGCCTTGCTGGGCGCGACCAGCACCTGCGCCGGCCGCGTGCGCTGCCGGATCACGACCTGGCCGGCGACGCCGTACTGGCCCTTGAGTTCGCCGAACACCGGCAGCTTCAGCACCGGTTCGACCGATGTCAGCGTGCCCGCGGCGATGGGCACGCCGCGCGGGCTCGACAGGCGCAGCTCGACGACGCCGGCCTCCACGCGCTTGAGCTCGATCCGCCAGACCGGATTGACGTTGCCGCCCTTGAATGGCGTTTTGGGGAAATCCAGCCCCGCGGGTGCGGGTGCGGCGGCGTGGACGGCGCCGGCCAGCGCCAGCAGGGCGGCCAGACAGAACGTAGCGATGCGCATTGCAGTCTCCTGTGGCGGCCCGATGCCGCCTCGCGTGCAAGCAACGCGCCTGGGACGGCGGGTGTGAACGCTCGTCGCGGCCGACGGGACGCCGCCTGTCGCCGGCGCCGAATGCGCGGGCGCGGGCATTGCGGCCAGCGCCGGTTGGGCCGGACGCAGCCAGCCTCTACACTGCGCGCTGCCCTGGCTTCCGCTTCGCCCCATGCAACTGATCGACATCGGCGCCAACCTCACCCACGACAGCTTCGACCACGACCGCGACGCGGTGCTGCAGCGCGCGCGCGCGGCCGGAGTGACGCGCATGGTGATCACCGGCGCCAGCCGCGAACATTCGCCCAAGGCGCTGGAACTGGCGCGACAGCACCCCGGCGAGCTGTTCGCCACCGCCGGCGTGCACCCGCACCACGCCAGCGAGTACACCGCCGAATGCGACGCGGAAATGCGCGCGCTGCTGGCCTTTGATGAGGTGGTCGCGGTCGGCGAATGCGGCCTGGACTACTTCCGCGATTTCTCGCCGCGCCCGGCGCAGCGGCGCGCGTTCGAAATGCAGCTGCAAAGCGCGGTCGACACCGGCAAGCCGCTGTTCCTGCACCAGCGCGACGCGCACGAGGACTTCGTGGCGATGATGAAGAACTTCGACGGCAAGCTCGGCCCGGCGGTGGTGCACTGCTTCACCGGCACGCGCGAGGAGCTGTTCGCCTACCTCGACCGCGACTGGTACATCGGCATCACCGGCTGGCTGTGCGACGAACGCCGCGGCCTGCACCTGCGCGAGCTGGTCAAGCACATTCCGGCGCAGCGGCTGATGATCGAGACCGACGCGCCCTACCTGCTGCCGCGCACGGTCAAGCCGGCGCCGTCGCACCGGCGCAACGAGCCGATGTACCTGGCCCACATCGTCGAAGAACTCGCGCGCGACCGCGGCGAAGACGTCGCCGCTGCCGCCGCGCACAGCACCGCCACGGCGACGCAGTTCTTCCGCCTGCCGCCGCGGTGAGCGCGGCGGGCGCGCTCAGTTGAGGGTGAAGTTGCCGCAGCCGGTCCACTTCGCCGGCCACGGCTTGTGGTCGGCCTTGGTCGAGACCGGCCTGGCCTGCTGCGGACTGACTTCGATCGAGTAGGTGAAGCGGCCGTACGAGTCGCCCATCAGGCCGTTGGTGAGCTTGCACGGCTTGCCCAGCGGCACCGGCGCGATCTTCACCGTCATCGAGGTCTTTTCCACGCCGATCTCGCCGACGAGAACATATCCGCCGTATGCGGCGTTGCGATGGCTCAGGCCGCCCTTTTGCGGTTTGTCGGCCTCGGGCACCTTGAGTTGGTAGACCACCGCCAGGTCTTGCTGGGTTTTCAGCACCACCTGCCAGTCGACGTTGCCGCCGCGGAAGGCCGGCGCGGGGAAGGTGGGCGTTTGCGCTTGCGCGAGGCAAGCGCAGGCAGCCAGGGCCAACGCGACGGCGGTGGCGAAATGGGTACGCATGGGGCGGCTCCTCGGGTGGCCGGCGGCACCGCGCCGCCGTCGTCATTCCCAACGAACGAAAAACGGTCGCGTGAATCGCCAGGCCGCTGCGGCCGGCGCCGGCCGCGAGCGTTTCGCGCTATCGCCGTCGTGGAGCGGCCCGGTCCGGCCGCGGCAAGGCGTCGCCCACGCGCCGCTGCGGCGGGTGCCTTGCGTCCGCCGGCCTGAGCGTCGTCGCCGGCAAAAAAAGGGCCGACCCGTCGGAGAGCGGGCCGGCCATCACAGCGACGGCTTCCACTTCGCGCGTACGCGGGCCGCGACGGGTTCGCGGCCCGCTAGACCCTTAGAACTTCCACTCGAACGCCAGGTTGTAGCGGCGGCCGAGCACGTCGTAAGTGGAGAACGAATCGGCCGAGGTCTGCGCCGGGAACGGCGGAGCCTTGTCGAACAGGTTGGTCACGGCCAGGCGCAGCATGGCGTGGTCGTTGAGGCGGTAACGCACGCCGCCGTTGAACAGCCAGTAATCGCCGACCTTGAGGATGTCGCGGGTTTCCGGCGTGTTGAGCACGTTGAATTCGGCGCTGCTGAGGTAGTTGCCGGTCAGGTTCAAGCCCCACCTGCCCATCTCCCAGGCGCCGCTGAGCTGGTACTGGCGCTTGGACGTGCCGATCTCGCCGGCCGACGGGTTCGGCGCGACGCCGGTGACGTCGACGGTCAGCTCCTTGGGGAAGTAGCCGGTCAGGCCGAAGGCGAAGCGGCCGAAGCGGTCGGTATCGAAGCGATAGGCGATCTCGGTCGAATAGGCCTCCATCGTCAGCGACTTGCCGTTGACGAAACCGCTGATGAAGGTAGTCGCCTGGCCCGCGCCGGCGGCGCTGCCCGGCGCGTTGCGGACGATGCGGCTGCAGAACGAGTTGGCGTTGGGCACGTCGCCGGCGTTGAAGTCGGATGCGTCGAAGCAGGCCGTGGCGATGTCGGCCGCGGTCAGGCTGCTGATGACGTCCTTGATCTTGATGTTGTAGTAGTCCGCGGTGACCGTCAGCCCTTCGGCGAACGAAGGCGCCCAGGTGAAGCCGTAGGTGTAGGAGTCGGCCGACTCGTTGCGCAGGTTCGGGTTGCCGCCGGAGATGCCCTGGATCGAGGCGCCGTTGGCGTTGGAGGTGAAGCTGCTCAGGCCGTAATAGTTCAGGAAGGCCTGGCAGTTGCGCTGGCGGTTGGCGACGTTGGCGCCGCTGTTGATGAAGCGCGAGTCGCAGGGATCGCCGGTGACGAACTGGAACGAAGTCGCCTGCGGCAGGAACGCCTCGGTGATCGACGGCGAGCGCAGCGAGCGGGTGAAGTTGCCGCGGATCTCCAAATCCTCGAACGGCTTCCACTGCAGGCCGTAGGTGTAGGTGTCGAACTTGCCGTTGATCGAGTTGTCGACCTGGCGGTACTTGCCGATCACGTCCAGCTTGCGCAGCCCGATGAAGTTGCGCTCGGGATTGACCAGCGGCAGCACGAACTCGCCGAACCACTCGTTGGTGGTGTAGTGGCCCTGCAGCGGGGTGATCGGCACCGAACGGCCCAGGCCTTTCTCGAGGAACGCGCCGGGATCGAACAAACCGCTTTCCTTGCGGTGTTCGAAACCGATGTTGTACTGCAGCGGCCCGCTCCACAGGTCGAACAAGGTGCTGGAGACGTTGACGTTGTAGACCTCCTGCTCCTGCAGCGCCTGCGAGGCGGTGCGGGTGGTCACGTACTGGCGCGCGGCCGCGCTGGGACGGCCTTCGCCGAGCAGGTCGAGCGGAACGCAGTTGGGATCGGGCCGGGCGGTCAGGCCGCCGGGCACGACCACGCCGGCGACCGGCGCGCCGGCGCAGACCACCTGGCCCTGGCCGTTGCGCACCACATTGAGCGCGTTGACGAAGTTCTGCTGGTTGATCGAGGTGCCGTAGGCGCGCGAGTCGCTGCGGCCGTAGTTGGCCGAAGCCTCCCAGTAGAACGTGCGCTGGCCGATGTCGAAATCGCCTTCCAGGCCGAGCACGATCCGGCCCAGTTCGGTGGTGCCGCTGCCGTTGTTGGTGGCCAGATCGCGCGAGGCGCGAGAGAGGTTGAACTGGGTGACGCCCAGGCCCTGCAAGGTGGCGCGGGCCTGATCGGACAGCAGCGCGTAGCTGGTCGGGAAGCGGATCATGCCGCTGGCGCCGGCGAACAGCGGCGAGTTGAACGCCCACTGATCGGTCAGCTCGGTGCTTTCGGCCGAATAGAACGAGCCTTCCATGAACACATCGACGCGGTCGTTGAGCGCCCAGCGCGCGGTGGTGTTCACCGACATGCGCTTGAGATCGGAGATCACCTGGCCCGCCTCGACCAGGCTGATGCCGTCGCCGCCGCTGGCGTCGGTGGCCGAGAACGGGATGCCCTGGTTGTACGGCACCAGATTGCCGCTGCGGTCGAACGCCAGCACGGTGTTGCCGCCGGGGCCGAAGCCGTTGGCGACCATATTGTCGGTGCCGGGCTTGAACGCGCCGCTGACCGGCGAGATCAGGCCGCCGAACGGCGTCGACCAGATGCGGCGGTCCTTGATCAGCACGCCGTTGGGAATGCCGTCGTTGTTGCCGGTGTTGAACGGGATGTTCGGGTTGTAGCGGCCGTCGTTGGCCGGCGTGCGGCCCGGGAACAGCGCGGCCATGCGCGCGGCCAGCGGATTGGTGGCGTTGAAGTAGCCGGCGCGGAAGAAATCGCGCTCCTTCTGCAGCACGCCCTTGCTGTCGTCGTAGGTGAAGGAGAAGGTGACGTTGCCGCGGCCGTCGTCGAAGTTGGCGCCGACCAGCGCCCAGGCGTTGTAGCGCTCGTTGTCGCCCTGTTCGGTGACGCCGTAGCTGGCACCGGCCTCGACGCCTTCGTAGTTCTTGCGCAGGATCACGTTGACCACGCCGGCGATGGCGTCGGAACCGTAGGTCGGCGCGCCGCCGATGGCGATGTTCTCCACGCGTTCGACCAGCGCGGTGGGAATCGCGTTGAGATCGACCTGCAGGCCCGGCGCGGCCGGTCCGAACAGCGTGGTCGGCGCGCTGGTGACGAAGCGGCGGCCGTTGACCAGGGTCAGGGTGCGCGCGCTGCCGATGCCGAAGCGGTTGACGAAGTTGACGCCGGTGCCGAAGGTCGCCTGGCCGCCTTCGGGCGTGATGCCGACGCCGAAGCCGGGAATTTCGTTGAGCGCATCGGCGACGTTGGTGATGCCGCGCGCGGCGATGTAGTCCTTGCTCACCACCGTCGCCGGTTCGAGCGTGTCGAAGCCGGCGCGGCGGATGCGCGAACCGGTGACGACCAGGCGGTCCAGATCGGTCGGCGCGCTGGCGGGTTTGGATTCCGCGGCGGGCGGCTTGGCGGCGGGTGCGGCCTGCTGGGCCAGCGCCGCCGGGACGGCCAAGGCCAGGCAAATTCCGAACACGAGCGGCGAACGGCGCGGCGCAGTGCCGCGACGGTGAGTCTTTTGCATGATTTTTCCCCCGAAAAGTCACCCAAGGCCTTGCGCCTGGGCTTTCATACCTATGTCGGGTGGGTTGGCGCTGGCAAGAAAAAAACGTAACAAAATGTTACTTGCGCCTAAGCTATTGATTATAAAAATTCATCTTTGTCGTTTCGAACGGCCGTACCAGCCGGCTTGATGGAGATTTGCGCCAAACTCGGCAAAGTACCGGCGCGCTTCGCGGTCGGCCGGTCGGCGCCCAGGGCGTCGCCTCGCACGCCGCTGCCAGAACCGCGCGCCCCGGGCCACGCCGACGACCGACCGGCGCACGGACCGGCTACCCTGTCGCGCTCCCCCTCGCGCCCACGCCCATGCCGACCGCCCTCGCCGAAAACCGCTCGCCCGCGTTCGTCCCACTGGCGCTGTCGACGCTGGTGTTCGTGCTGTCCGGCGCGTTCGTGCTGGTCGCCGCGCTGTCCTCGCCGGCGGCGCAGGGCGCGGGTTTGAACGCAGCGCAGTGGCTGTGTTCGATCGGCTCGCTGATCGGCTTCGTCGCCGCCCTGGCCTGCGTGCTGACCGATCGCCGTGGCGTGCCCGCGCGGCCGTGGGCCTGCATCCTCGCCGCGCTGGTGCTGATCTTCGGCCTCGGCGTGGCCTGGTCGCTGCTGCAGACGCCGCTGATGCAGTCGCTGGCGCAGCGCTCCGGCGCGCAGGCCCTGGGCGCCTGGGCGGCCGGGCTCGGCGCGCTCAAGGTGGTGGCGGTGAATCTGGTCGCGCTGCCGCTGGCGTGGTGGCTGGGCGGACGCGGCACGCTGCCGGTGGCATGGACTTCGCGGCAACGCCGCGCGATCGGCGCGCTGGTCGCGCTGAGCCTGGGCGCGGGCGTGGCCTTGCTGGTGCAGACCGCGGCCGCCGCGTTCACCGCGCTCGGCGAGGGCGAACAGCGCGCCGGCATGAGCGTGGTCGGCCTCGCGGTCGGCGTGGTGCACGGGCTGACGGCATCGATCGCGCCGGTGCGGCGCGGATCGGGCGCGCTGCCGGCGCTGTGGTCGTCGCTGCTGACGCCGGCGTTGATCGTGCTCGCTTCGCTGCCGGCGATGCTCGGCGGCGAACACTGGGAACTGGCGACGCGGGTGATCGCGGTGGCGCTGGCGCTGCTGCTGGCACCGGTCGCCTCGTGGCTGCTGGTGCGCTGGCTGCACGGACGCTCGGCGCGTACCTGACGCCGCCGCGCGCCCGGCGGCGCCAATGAAAACGGCCCGCAATGCGGGCCGTTCGCGTTGTCCGGTGACGCGGCGCGATCAGTACACGGCCAGGTCGCCGCAACCGCCGGTGAGCTTGTCCATGCCCTCGACGCTCACGTCGACCGAATGCATGTGCTTGTTGTCGCCGTCGTCGATGCATTCCTTCTTGCTGATCTCGATCGTCATCGGCCTGGCGCCGGCCTGGGTCTGCAGCTCGCCGCTGAGCACGATCAGCGTGTTCGGCGCGTCGGCCGGCTGACCGTTGTAGCGCGCGGTGCCGCTGGCCTTCTCGCTGCCGCTGCCCCAGGTCAGATCGACCTTGTGGTTCATCTCGCCGGTGGCCTGGATGTCGATGCTCCAGTGCTCGCCGAAGCCCTTGAACGCCGGCACCGGGCTGACCTTGCCGACCTGGTCGGCGCCGATCTTGGCCGCGGCCGGGCCATCGGGCCCGACCGCGGGCTGCGGTGCGGCCGGCGCCGTCGCGCTGTCGGCCGCCGGCGTGGCTGCGGCGTCCCTGGCTTTGTCGGGCGCCGTGCAGGCGGCGAGCAGGGCGAGCGAAGCGATCGCGGCGAGAGGCGTCAGGCGCATGGGAACTCCTTGGGTGTGGCGGTTACGCCCGGGGGCGGGCGGCATGGTTGTAACGCGGGGCGGGTGCAGGAAGGGTCAATGGAGGAATTTACGATTCGGTTCATGCGCGCCCAAGACATGCAGGCTCTTGGATCGGGCCTCGACCAACGGCCCTGTCCGCCATCAACCGCAGAGGCGGCACGCCGCAACGTCCGAAACCCGCAGTCCCAAGATCGTCGTTACAGCGAAAGTCGGAATCCATATTGCTGCGGCGGCTACGGCTGTTGCCATCGCTCTTAGCTCCCCCCGCCGCCCCGAACTCGCCACAGGCAACCGTAGACCCGAAGGGCGGCGCGCACGATGCGCGCCGTGC
>NZ_LXSD01000373.1:8945-16526 GCF_017168095.1 Lysobacter enzymogenes
TTTGGTTACTTTCTTTGTGGCTTTGGACAAAGAAAGTGACCCGGCCGCTTGCGGACGGAAGCTTTTGATCTCAGCTCGTCGTCACTTGCAGTTACGAGAGAGGCAGAGGCAACAGCAGAGTCAAAATGGATTCCGGCTTTCGCCGGAATGACGGCGTGGGGGCTGCGGGGCTGCGGGGCTTCGGGGCTTCGGGACGTGGCGGCGGGGCTGCGTTGCTGCGGTTGGTCGCGACTTGCGTCGCTCCTACAGGGGCTCCGGCCGGTTTCGTATCCGACTGTAGGAGCGGCGCGAGCCGCGACCGCGACAACACAGCCACGACGCAAGCTCCACCATGACCGCGGATTCGCCGCCGCGACTTACCTCCCTCTTTCAGCCGATCAACGACAACCGCCGCAGACCCCGCAAACCAGCCCCGGCCTCAGCTGCGCAACCCCACCCCGCGCTTGAGCAGCCACAACCCCAGCGACGACAGCGCCACCACGAACGCCAGCATCAGCGCATACGCCACCCACAGCGGCACGTCGCTGCTGCCCAGCAGGCCGTAGCGGAACGCGTTGACCATGTAGAAGATCGGGTTGGCGTGGGTCGCCGCTTCCGCCCACGCCGGCAGCAGCTTGACCGAATAGAACACGCCGCCCAGGTAGGTCAGCGGGGTCAGGATGAAGGTCGGCACGATCGCCACGTCGTCGAACTTCTTCGCGTACACCGCGTTGATGAAGCCGGCCAGCGAGAAGATCGTCGCGCCCAGCAGCACGGTGGTGAAGGTCACCAGCGGGTGCGGCACGCGCACGGTGGTGAAGCACATCGCGATCATCAGCACGATCGCGCCGACCATCAGCCCGCGCAGCACGGCGCCGGCGACGTAGCCCCACAGGATCACCCAGTTCGGCATCGGGCTGACCAGCAGTTCCTCGACATGGCGGCCGAACTTGGCGCCGAAGAAGCTCGAGGAGATGTTGCCGTAGCTGTTCTGGATCACGCTCATCATCACCAGGCCCGGAACGATGAACTCCATGTAGGTGTAACCGCCCATGTCGCCGATGCGCGAGCCGATCAGGCCGCCGAAGATCAGGAAGTACAGGGTCATGGTGATCGCCGGCGGCACCAGGGTCTGGCCCCAGATGCGCAGGATCCGCGTCACCTCGCGGCGCACGATCGTGCCCAGCGCGGTCAGGTTGCGGCGCGCGGGCGAAATGGCGGCGCGGTCGGCCGTTCGGATCTCGCTGCTCATGCGGCGCTCCCGGTGGCGGCGGCGGAGGGCGAAGCGATCATGCGCACGAACAGTTCCTCCAGGCGGTTGGACTTGGTCCGCATCGAGCGCACCCGGATGCCGGCCTCGCCGAGCGCGGCGAATACGCGGTTGAGGTCCATCGCGCGCGGCATTTCCAGGTCCAGGGTGTGGTCGTCGGCGGCGGCCAGGGTCGCGCCTTCGATCTGCGGCAGCGCGGCCGGCAGCACGCCGTCGATGTCGAGCAGGAAGCCTTCCACGTCGAGCATCGCCAGCAGCGCCTTCATCGGGCCCTGCTGGACGATGCGGCCCTGGTCGATGATCGCCAGGTTGCGGCACAGGCTCTCGGCTTCTTCCAGGTAATGGGTGGTCAGGATGATGGTGGTGCCGGCGGCGTTGATCTCGCGCAGGGTCTTCCACATGCCGCGGCGGATCTCGATGTCGACGCCGGCGGTGGGCTCGTCGAGGATCAGCAAACGCGGCCGGGTCATCATCGCCCGGGCGATCATCAACCGGCGCTTCATGCCGCCCGACAACGTGCGGCTCATCTTGTCGGCCTTGTCCCACAGCTGCGCGCGCTTGAGCTCCTCTTCGGCGCGCGCCAGCGCCTGTTCGCGCGGCACGCCGTAGAAGCCGGCGTAGTTGACCAGGATGTCGAGCGGCTTTTCGAACATGTTGAAGTTGATTTCCTGCGGCACCAGGCCGATCAGGCGCATCGCTTCGTCGCGGCGGCGCTGCAGGTCGGTGCCGAAGATCTCCACCGCGCCGTCGCTGAGGTTGACCAGCGAGCTGACGATGCCGATCAGCGTGGACTTGCCGGCGCCGTTGGGGCCGAGCAGGGCGAAGAAGTCGCCTTCGGCGACGTCCAGGGACACGCCCTTGAGCGCCTGGACCTTGTTGTCGTACGTCTTGCGCAGGTCGCGCACGCGCAGGGCGGGAACGGCGCCGCCGGCGGCGACGGCGGAAACCTGACGGGGGCCCGTGGCGGGGGCCGTTGGCTGGGTCATTGCGGGAGGGTCTCGGTCGCTGGCCGCGGGCCTCGCGGCGAATGGCTTAGTATAGGCCGCCGCGTGGCGCCACCCCGGCCACAGACTGTTGCGGAGCGCGCCATTTCGACGGCCGCGCAGCAGCACGGACCGGCCGGAGTTTGCGCCGCCGGTCGCTTCGCCCGCCTCGCGGCGCGGCGTCCCCACCCCCTTTCGCACCCGGCCGCGGCCGGACGCCCATCGAGAACACCGCCGCATGAAGCAATTCCCGCTCAAGCTCGTCTCGCGCCGCATGCTCGCGCCGACCGTGGGCCACTACGTGTTCCAGCGCGGCGACGGCGAGCCGCTGGATTACATCCCCGGACAATTCATCCAGGTCCACTTCCAGTACGCCGACGGCACCGCGACCAAGCGCAGCTATTCGCTGGCCACCATCCACGACCACGCGCTGGGCCCGGGCGAGGCGGTGGAGATCGCGGTCAGTTACGTGCCCGGCGGCGCCGCCACCGCGCTGTTCGAAGGCTTGGGCGAGGGCGACGCGATCCAGGCCAGCGGCCCGTTCGGACGCTTCTGCCTGATGCCGGCCGACGCCAACCGCCGCTACCTGCTGATCGCCACCGGCACCGGCGTCACCCCGTACCGGGCGATGCTGCCGCAGCTGGAACGGCAGATCCGCGAGCGCGGCATCGAGGTGGTGCTGCTGTTCGGCGCGCGCAGCCCGGCCGAGCTGCTGTACGGCGACGAGTTCCGCGCCTTCGCCGAGCGCGTGCCGGGCTTCCGCTTCGTGCCGTGCTTCTCGCGCGAGCTGCCGGCCGATCCGCACCCGGACGTGCGCCAGGGCTATGTGCAGCAGTTCCTGGCCGAGTTCGCGCCGGACGCGGCCGGCGACATCGCCTATCTGTGCGGCAATCCGAACATGGTCGATGCCTGCTTCGAGGCGTTGAAGGAATACGGGTTGGCGGTGCCGCAGATCCGGCGGGAGAAGTACGTTTCGTCGAAGTGATCGGTGGGGTGCGGCAGCTGAGCCGAAAGCATCGGGCCTGAAGGCCCTCCCACAAGAGCCGATGCCTCGCGGCCCGCCGGCTCTTGTGGGAGGGCCTTCAGGCCCGATGCCCTTGGCTCAGCCGCTGCGCGGTCAGAAGAACCGGCGGAAACGTCTTCGCGCCGCGCGGTCACATTCTTCCCGCCACCGTGGTCTGTCATTCTTGCAGGCGCAACCGCCCTGGCGACGAGATCACGGAACATGCCCATCGATTGGAAGCACCCCCGGCCGCGCTGCGCGGCCATCGCGCTGGCCGCCGCGCTCGCGGCCCTGGCCCTGGCCGGCTGCGGCCGCGGCGCCAATACCGCTGATGCCGCCGCCGACGGCGGCGCGGTCAAGCGCCGCTACGGCGCGATCGCGTTCGAACCGTGCACCCTGGCCTCGCCGTTCGCCACCGGCACCATCCCGGCCCAGTGCGCGCGCTTCAAGGTGCCGGAGAACCACGCCGAGCCGAACGGCCGCACGATCGAACTCAACCTCGCCTGGCTGCCGGCCACCGACAGCAGCGCGGCCGAAGACGACCCGGTGTTCTTCCTCGCCGGCGGCCCGGGCCAGGCGGCGACCTCGTCGTGGCCGCTGATCGACGCCGCGTTCCGCGACGTGCGCAAACGCCGCAACATCGTCCTGGTCGACCAGCGCGGCACCGGCAAGTCGGCGCCGCTGACCTGCACCGAGGCCGTGCCGCAGGACGACGACGGCGGCGACGAGGCCGCGCAGCTGGCCGCTTCGGTCGACGCCGTGCGCCGCTGCGCGCAGGGGCTGAAGGTCGACGCGCGCTACTTCACCACCACCGACGCCATTGCCGACCTCGATGCGGTGCGCGCGGCGATCGGCGCGGCCAAGGTCGATCTGGTCGGCGTGTCCTACGGCACCCGCGTGGCCCAGCAGTACGCCGGGCGTTATCCGCAGCGCACCCGCGCGGTGGTGCTCGACGGCGTCGCCCCGAACGAACTGGTGCTCGGCAGCGAACACGCGCGCAACCTCGACGCCGCGCTGGCCCAGCAGTTCAAGCTGTGCCAGCAGACGCCGGCGTGCCGCGCGCGCTTCGGCGCCGACCCGCGCGAGCAGCTGCGCCAGCTGATGGCGCGGCTGCAGGCGCAGCCGGTCGAGGTCGATTACCGCGACCCGTCCACCGGCGAGCCGCGCCGCGAGCGCGTCACCGCCGGCCACGTGGCGATGCTCACGCGCATGTTCTCGTATCAGCCCGAAGCCGCCTCGCTGCTGCCGCTGGTGCTGTCGGAGGCCGATCAGGGCCGCTACGCGCCGCTGCTGGCGCTGTCGAAGATGATCGGCGGCCAGCTCAGCGAAGAGCTCAACTACGGCATGCAGCTGTCGGTGACCTGCGCCGAGGACGCCGACCTGTTCGTCGATGATCCCGCCGACAAGGACACCGTGCTCGGCAACGCCATGACCGATGCGCTCAAGGCGCAGTGCGCGGTGTGGCCGACCGGCGCGCGGCCGAAGGATTTCCACCAGCCGCTGCGCTCGAACCTGCCGGTGCTGCTGCTGTCGGGCGAGCTCGATCCGGTGACCCCGCCGCGCTACGGCGAACAAGTGCTCAAGCACCTGCCCAACGGCCGCCACCTGGTGCTGCGCGGCCAGGGCCACGGCGCGCTGCGCGTGGGCTGCACGCCGAAGCTGCTGGGCCAGTTCCTGGAGAGCGGCGACGCCAAGGCGCTGGACGCGCGCTGCCTGGATGCGCTGGGCTACGTGCCGCCGTTCGTTTCGTTCACTGGTTGGGAACCCTGACGGGACTCGGGGGTTCGGGACTCGGGACTCGCACAGCGGCCCGACGCCCGTTCCTCACTGCGTCCCTCAGCCCTTCACTCCGAACCCGACTCCTCGCTCCCGACCTTCGCGTCCCGAGTCCCGAGTCCCGAGTCCCGAGTCCCGAACATGATCACCGCTCACGATCTGCATAAATCCTTCAAGACCAAGACCGGCACCGTCGCCGCCGTGCAAGGCGTCGACTTCCAGGCGCGCGACGGCGAAATCACCGGCCTGCTCGGCCCCAACGGCGCCGGCAAGACCACCACCTTGCGCATGCTCTACACCCTGATGCGTCCCGACCGCGGCGAGGTGCGCGTGGACGGCGTCGATGCGGCCAAGGACCCGGCCGCGGTGCGACGCTCGCTCGGCGTGCTGCCCGACGCGCGCGGCGTGTACAAGCGCCTGACCGCGCGCGAGAACATCGCCTACTTCGGCGAACTGCACGGCCTGAGCCGCGCCCAGATCGAAAAACGCACCGCCGAGCTGGCGCGCGCGCTGGACATGGACGACATCCTCGACCGCCAGACCGAAGGCTTCTCGCAAGGCCAGCGCACCAAGACCGCGATCGCCCGCGCGCTGGTGCACGACCCGCGCAACGTGATCCTGGACGAGCCCACCAACGGCCTGGACGTGATGACCACCCGCGCGATGCGCGGCTTCCTGCGCGGGCTGCGCGAGGAAGGGCGCTGCGTGATCTTCTCCAGCCACATCATGCAAGAGGTCGCCGCGCTGTGCGACCGCATCGTGATCGTCGCCAAGGGCCAGGTGGTCGCCGCCGGCACCGCCGACGAACTGCGCGCGCACACCGGCGAGGACAACCTGGAAGACGCCTTCGTCAAGGCGATCGGCAGCGACGAGGGCCTGCACGCATGAACGTCAATCCGTTCGCCGCATTCTGGTCGGTGGTGCGCAAGGAACTGCGCGACATCTCGCGCGACCGCCGCACCCTCGCCATCACCTTGCTGATGGGCCCGCTGCTGTATCCGCTGCTGATGCTCGGCATGGGCTCGCTGGCCGAGAACCGTGCCCGCACCCAGCTCGACAGCGTGCTCAAGGTGCCGGTGGTCGGCGCCGAGCGCGCGCCCAACCTGATCAAGTTCCTCGCCACCCAGAACATCGTCGCCGTGCCTGCGCCGAAGGATCTCGACGCGGCGGTGCAGAACCAGGAGCACGACGTCGGCCTGATCGTCTCGCCCGACTTCGGCAAGGACTGGAAGGCCGGGCAGCCGGCGCTGGTGGAGATCGTGCAGGACAGCACCCGTCGCGACGCCGACATCCCGGCGCGGCGCCTGCACGCGGCGCTGGAGGGCTACAGCCGCCAGGTCGGCGCGCTGCGGCTGCTGGCGCGCGGGATCGCCGCCAGCGTGATCCAGCCGGTCAACGTCGCCGACCGCGACGTCGCCACCGCCGAGGCCAAGCGCGGCCTGATCCTGTCGGCGTTGCTGCCGTACCTGCTGATCATGACCTCCTTCGCCGGCGGCGCGTTCCTGATCATCGACGCCACCGCCGGCGAGCGCGAACGCCAGTCGCTGGAGCCGCTGCTGGCCACGCCGGCGCCGCGCGCGGCCATCGTCAGCGGCAAGATCGCCGCGGCCTGCGTGCTCGGCTTGTTCTCGCTGTTGCTGACCTTGCTCGCGTTCAAGCTCAGCGCGCAGATGAGCAGCGGGGTGGGGCGGATGCTCGATGTGAGCGTGTACGCGATCGGCAAGATGCTGCTGATCCTGCTGCCGATGTCGTTCATCGGCACCGCGCTGCTGACCTATCTGTCGGCCGCGGCCAAGAGCCTGAAGGAAGCGCAGAGCCACGTGACCTGGCTGATGCTGCTGCCGCTGCTGCCGACCTTCGTGCTGATGGTCAACCCGCTGAAGACCCAGCTGTGGCAGTTCGCGGTGCCGTTCCTGGCGCAGAACCAGTTGCTGCTCAAGGTGATCCGCGGCGAGGCGATCAGCGGGCAGATCTGGGCGATGTACCTGGCCTGCGGCTTCGGCCTGGCGGCGCTGCTGTGGGTCGCCGCGGTGCGGCGCTACAACAACGAGCGGCTGGCGATTTCGGGCTGATCCGTACGGGCCTGCCGGTGGCCTCCCTCGGAGGCTACCTGTGGGAGGGCCTTCAGGCCCGATGCTCTTGTTTCAGATCACGACGATCGGATCGGACAGCATCGGGCCTGAAGGCCCTCCCACAAAAACCAGGCCTCGCCTGAAGAACAGGTCCCGGTCCCAAGAACCGGTCCCAAGAAAAAGCCCGGCGCGAGCCGGGCTTTTTCGTTCCGCCAGGTCTTCGTTCCGCAGCGATCAACCGCCCGGATTGAACCCGATCGTGCGGCGCGTGGTGACCGGCGCGGGCACCGGCTGGAAGCGCCACTTGCGCACCGCGTTGACCGCTTCGCGGTCGAACACGCGCGGCGGGTTGGCGCGGACCACGCGCGCGGCGGTGACCGAGCCGTCGGTGCCGACGGTGAACTCGACCTGGACCTCGCCGGAGGTGCCGGCGCGCAGCGCGTCGGGCGGGTAGCGCGGGGCCGGCGTGGACACCGCGCGCAGGTCGCTGGCGGCGGC
>NZ_LXSD01000374.1:0-8261 GCF_017168095.1 Lysobacter enzymogenes
CGCCGGCGCCGGCGCCGGCGCCGCGGGCGCGGCGCTGCCCGGGCGGGTGGCGTTCCGGCCGCAGGCGATGACCGCGGTCGGCAGTCCGGTGACCGCGCGCGTGGTCTCGGTGGAGGTGCGTCCGGGCGAGAAAGTGGCCGCCGGCGCGCCGCTGCTGACCTTGCAAAGCGCCGACGCCGGCTCGGCCAAGGCCTCGCTGGCGCAGGCGCGCGCGCAGACCGCGCTGGCCGAGGACGCGCTGCGCCGCCAGGACGAGATGGTGGCCAAGGGCGTGGGCCTGGAGGTGGAGCGCTTTCAGGCCCAGGTCGCGGTGCGCGAAGCGCGCGCCGAACTCGAGCGCGCGCAGCGCGCCGCCGACCTGCTCGGCCGCGGCGCCGGCGACCGCTTCGTGCTGCGCGCCCCCGCCGCCGGCGTGGTGCTGTCGCTGCACGCCAACCTCGGCGCGGTGGTCGCCGCCGACGGCGCGGCGCTGGTGGAAATCGGCGATCCCTCGCGCGTGTGGGTGGTGGCGGATGTTCCGGAAAGCGAAGCCGCGGCGATCCGCGCCGGCAGCGGCGCGCGCATCCACGTTCCCGGCGCCGGCGCCGACTACGCCGCCAAGGTCGACGGCCTGGGCCCGCTGGTCGACGGCGACCTGCGCCGCCTGCCGCTGTACCTGACCTTCGCCGACGCGCCCGCGCCCGCGCCCGCGCCGACGCCCGGCGCGATGGTCGAGGTGCGGCTGGACGCGGCCGCCGACGCCGCGCCGAGCGTTCCGGTCGCCGCGGTGCTGATCAAGGGCGGCAGCCAGCGCCTGGTCTACGTGCAGCGCGGCGACGGCCGTTTCGAAGCGCGCGCGGTGCGCACCGGCGCCTCGCGCGGCGGCCGGGTGACCCTGCTCGACGGCGTGCGCGCCGGCGAGAAGGTGGTGGTCGAAGGCGCCTTGCTGCTCGACAGCCAGGCCGAACAGTTGCTCTGAGGCCGCCATGCTCAATCGCATCATCGAAGCGTGCGTGCACCGGCGCGTCGCCATCCTGGTCATGACCGCGATCGTCGCCTTGTTCGGCGTGCGCGCGTACCTGCAAACCCCGATCGAGGCCTATCCCGACGTCACCAACGTCCAGGTCCAGGTCATCACCCAGATGCCGGGCTACGCCGCCGAGGAAATCGAGCGGCAAGTCACGGTGCCGCTGGAGCGCGCGCTCAACGGCACGCCGGGGATGACCCTGCTGCGCAGCGAAAGCCTGTTCGGGCTGTCGCTGGTGACCTTGATCTTCGACGACGACGTGGATGCGTTTTCGACCCGGATGCTGGTCGGGCAACGCATGGCGCAGGCCGATTTGCCGCAGGGCGTCGTGCCGGACCTGGCTCCGGAAGCGACGCCGCTGGGCAAGATCTATCGCTTTCGCTTGACCAGCGATCGCGCCGACCTCTACCAGCTGCGCTCGGAAATGCAGTGGAACGTCACCCGCGTGCTGCGCCAGGTGCAGGGCGTGGCCGACGTGGTGCCGTTCGGCGGTTATCTGAAGGAACTGCAGGTCGAGGCCGATCCGGCCAGGCTGTACGGCGCCGGCCTGAGCCTGGGCGACCTGGAAGACGCGATCAAGAAGGCCAACCTCAACGTCGGCGGCGGCTTCCTGCGCCACGGCGACCAAGAGCTGACCATCCGCGGCGTCGGCTTCATCGATTCGGTCGAGGACATCAAGGCCATACCGCTGAAGAACCGCGCCGGCACCGCGCTGACGGTGGGCGACGTGGCCAGCATCAAGCTCGCCGCGACCCCGCGCCGCGGCTCGGTCGCCTACAACGATCAAGGCGAAGTGGTCGAAGGCCTGGTGCTGATGCGGCGCGGCGAAAATCCCTCGCGCGTGCTCGACGGCATCCACCAGAAGGTCGCCGAACTCAACGGCAAGATCCTGCCGGCGGGCATGAAGATCGTCGCCTCGCACGACCGCAGCGTGCTGGTCGGCCACACCCTGTCGACCGTGCACGACAACCTGCTGCACGGCTTCATCCTGGTGGTGGCCATCGTCTGGCTGTTCATGCGTTCGATCACCGGCTCGGCCGTGGTCGCGGTGGTGATTCCGCTGTCGCTGCTGGTGGCCTTCATCGGCCTGCATTTCCTCGGCCTGCCGGCCAACCTGATTTCGATGGGCGCGATCGACTTCGGCATCCTGGTCGACGGCGCGGTGGTGCTGGTGGAGAACGTCATCCACGCGATACGCCATGAACGCCCGCCCAACCGCAAGGCGCTGATCGCGCTGGTGATCCGCTCGGCCACCGCGGTCGGCCGCCCGACCTTCTTCGCGATGCTGATCATCATCGCCGCGCTGCTGCCGGTGTTCACCCTGCAATCGGTGGAAGGCCGGATCTTCCGCCCGCTGGCGCTGACCTACGCCTTCGCCTTGGTCGGTGCGCTGGTGTTCTCGCTGACCGTGGTGCCGGCGCTGTGCGCGCTGCTGTTCAAGCCCGAGCACGCCCAGTTGGTCGAGCCGGCGTGGATCGCGAAATTGCGCGAGGGCTACAAGCGCCTGCTCGGCGCGCTGATGCAGCGCCGCGCGCTGGCGCTGGGGCTGGCCGCGGCGCTGCTGGTGGCCGGCGGCGTCGCCACCGCGCGGCTGGGCTCGGAATTCTTGCCGGAACTCGACGAAGGCGACATCTTCGTGTTCGCCGAAATGCCGGCCAGCGTGTCGATGGAGAAAGGCCAGCAACTGCTGATGGACGTGCACAAGCGGGTGCTGGCGTTCCCGGAGGTTTCCGCCGTGCACACCGAGCACGGCCGGCCCGAGGACGGCACCGACAACGAAGGCGTCAACATGCTCAAGACCTTCGTCAGCCTGAAGCCGGACCAGCAGTGGCGCGCGGGCTGGGACAAGCCGCGTTTGATCCAGGCCATGCGCGAGTCGCTGGAGCATATCCCCGGCGTGCGCTTCAACTTCTCCCAGCCGATCAAGGACAGCGTCGAGGAAGCGGTCAGCGGCGTGCGCGGCAAGGTGGTGCTGAAGGTGTTCGGCCCGGACCTGGAGCGCATGCGCGAAACGCTCAAGCAGGCCAAGACCGTGCTGCAGGACGTGCCCGGCGTGACCGAGCTGGACCTGTATCGCGACGTCTCCAGCCCGCAGCTGCGCATCCGTCTCGACCGCGCCGCGCTGGCGCGCGCCGGCATCCCCATCGAGACCGCCGCGGCCACCATCGAAACCGCGCTGGCCGGCCGCGTGGTCACCGATTACTGGGAAGGCGAACGTCCGGTGCCGGTGCGCCTGCTGCTGCCCAAGCCCAGCCGCGACGACGAGGACAAGATCGCCGACCTGACCGTGCCGGCGCCGAGCGGCGCGCAGATTCCGCTGCGCCAGCTGGCCAAGATCGAAGTCGGCAACGGCGTGGCCTCGATCGTGCGCGAGGGCAACATCCGCTTCCTGGCGCTGAAGTTCAACGTCGAAGGCCGCGACATGGGCTCCACGGTCAAGGACGCCATCGCCGCGGTCGAGGCCAAGGTCAAGGCGCCGGACGGGCACTACTTCGTCTGGGGCGGCGAGTTCGAGAACCAGGAACGCGCGGCGCAGCGGCTCAGGCTGGTGGTGCCGGTGGCGATCGTGCTGGTGCTGGTGCTGCTGTACGCGGCGATGAACTCCGGCCGCAGCGCGCTGGCGATCATGGCGACGATGCCGTTCGCGCTGACCGGCGGCGCGTTCGCGCTGCTGCTGGCCGGCATTCCGCTGTCGGTGAGCGCGGCGATCGGTTTCATCGCGCTGCTCGGCCAGGTGTCGCTGATGGGCGTGCTGGTGCTGTCGGCGGCCGAAGACCGGCGCCGCGCCGGCGAAGAGTTGCTGCCCGCGTTGCTGGAAGGCGCGGCCGACCGCTTGCGCCCGGTGCTGATGGCCTCGCTGCTGGCCTTGTTCGGCCTGTTGCCGATGGCGCTGTCCAGCGGCATGGGCAGCGAAACCCAGCGTCCGTTCGCGCTGGTGGTGGTCGGCGGCATGACCACGACCTTGCTGGTGGCGCTGTTCGTGCTGCCGGCGGTGTACAGCCTGATCGCGGCCAAGCGCCTGCAAACGCCGGAGGAGGCCGACGCATGAAGTGGGTAGTCGTTCTGAGTGGGCTGCTGGCCGCGGCGACGCTGCCGGCGATGGCGGCCGAGCCGTCGCCCGCACTGCCGCCCGAATCGGTAGACCTGCCGACGGTGCTGACCCTGGCGCGCGGCGCCAGCCCGCGCCTGGAACTGGAGCGCAAGCAGATCGCGCTGGCGCAGGCCCAGCGCACCACCGCCGGGGCCTATCCCAATCCCAGCGTCAGCTACGAGCGCGCGCGCCAGCCCGGCGAACTGACCAATTTCGGCAGCGAACGGGCCAGGCAGTGGTCGGTGCAGCAGCAGATCCTGCTGCCGGGCCAGCGTTCCTCGCGCGTGCGCGCCGCCGATCTGGGCGTGGACGCCGCGCGCAGCCGGCTGACCGCGACCGCCAACGATCTCACCGCCGATGCCGGCGCCGCGTACGTCGAGCTGTTGCAGGCGCAGCACAAGCGCACGGCGCTGGAGCAGGGCATGGCCGACCTGGACCGCCTGCGCGGCATCGTCGCCGGCCGCCAGTCCGCCGGCATGGCCAGCCGCTACGACCTGCTGCGCGTGGACATCGAACTGGCCGACTGGCGTACACAGTTGGCCGAGGCTGAAGCCGATCTCACCGACAGCCAGGGCCAGCTCGCGGGGTTGCTCGGTTTTCCCGGCTGGCACCCGCGCGGCGCGGGCGAGTTGCGCGCGTTGCCGATCGCCGAGCCGCCGCCGTCGGCCGTCGGCGACAGCCCGTCGGTGATCGCTTCGCGCAAGGAAGAAGCCGCGGCGCTGGCGCGGGTGACCGCCGCGCGCCGCGACCGGCTGCCGAACTTCTCGCTCAGCGGCGGGCAGTTCTGGACCGTGCAGCCTTACGGCAAGACCTATTCGCTCGGCTTCGAGATCGAGGTGCCGCTGTTCGACACCCGTCGCGGCGCGTATCAGCAGGCGCGTGCGGAAGCCGAATCGGCGAGCCTGCAACGCACCCTGGCCGAAGCGCAGTCCAGCGCCGACGTCGAGCGCTACCGCGCCCAGGTGCGGCAACGCAGCGCCGCACTGGCGCAGTTCGAACAACAACTGACCCCGCGCCTGCCGCAGCTGCAGCAGATGGCCGACGACGCCTACCGGCTCGGCCGCAGCACGGTGCTGGAACTGCTCGACGCGACCCGGGTGCGCTACCAGACTTCGCTGAGCCGGGCCGAACTGACCGCGAACCTGATGGAGGCGCAACTGCGCCTGCAGGCCGCGCTGGGCGAATTCGCGCCGGTGCGGCCGTGAGCCGGCGCCGCCGCGCGCGATCCGCACAGGCGCAGGCGCTGCGCGACCGCGTCTGCGACGCGCTGGCGCTGGTCCTGTTCGCGGCGGTGCTGGCCGGCTGCGTGTCGGCGCCGCGCGACGGCGCGTTCTCGTCGTGGTGGCGCAAGCCGGTGCTGGCGGTGGCGGCGGCGAACCAACTCGACCCGGGCGTGGACCGGCGCTGCCTGTCCGGCCACGAGCCGGCCACGGCCGTGGTCGCGTTCCGGGTCGGGCGGGTGCCGGCCTACAAGCAGGCGTTCGCGGTGCCGGCCGATGCGAACCTGCGCGCCGGCGACGAGGTGTGGGTGCGGCCGCGCAGTTGCGAGCTGGAGGCGGCGAAGGCGGATCGCGCGGCGCAGTGAGTCGCGGCGTGGTCGCTGCGCAGCCGCGTCGACGCGCAGCCGATCGCCGCGCAGCTCCGGGCTCAGGACTGCAACGCCGGCCGCAATCCGCCGTCCCGCGCGCGCGGCATGCGCGGAAACGCCAGCGCGATCGCCGCCGCCGCCAGCCCGGCCATCATCGAGCCGATGTACAGCCAGGTGTAGCTGCCGTAGCGGTCGTACAACCAGCCGCCGATCACCGGACCCAGCGCCATGCCCAGGCTCGACAGCAGGCTGGCCGCGCCGAGCACGCCGCCGAGGATGCGCGGGTCGAACGCATCGCGCGCCAGCGAGGCGTACAACGGCATGGTGCCGCCATAGGCCATGCCGAACACGATGGCGACCGCGTAGAACCCGTCGAGCTGATTCACCGCCAGATAGCTCACCGCCGCCAGCGCCTGCACGAACAAGCCGGCGACCAGCACCGGCTTGGCGCCGAAGCGGTCGGCCAGCGCGCCGAACAACACGCGCCCGCCGAGCCCGGCCGCGCCTTCCATGCTGTAGATGGTGACCGCCGCGGTCACCGGCAGGCCGCAGCCGATGGCGTAGCTGACGGTGTGGAAGATCGGCCCGGAATGCGCGGCGCAGCAGGCGAAGAACGCCAGCCCCAGCACGACGAACGCGCGCGAGCGCAGCGCCTGCGCCATCGTCGCCGGCGGCGCATCGGCGGCGGGCGCCGGTGCCGGCGTTGAAGCGGCACCGGCCGGCTCGGCGCGCACGAACCACACTGCCGGCAGGGTCAGCGCCCAGGCCAGCGCGCCGACGATCAGCAAGGTGGTGCGCCAGTCGTACTGGCTGATCAGCCACGCCACCAGCGGCGACAGCGTCATCGGCGCCACCCCGACCCCGGCCGAGACCAGCGAGATCGCCAGATTGCGCCGGCGTTCGAACGCCGCCGCGGTGGCCGCGATGATCGGCGCGAAGAACGCCGCCGCGGCCGCGCCGAGCAACACCCCGTAGGCGAGCTGGAACTGCAGCAGACTGCCCGCGCGGCTGGCCAGCACGCAGGCCAGGCCGAGCAGCAGCGACCCGGCCAGGGCGACCGCGCGCGGACCGATCCGGTCGCTGAGCAGGCCCCAGCCGAAGCCGGCCACGCCCATACTGAGGAAGGCCAGGGTCATCGCCCCCGACAGCCCCGCGCGCGACCAGCCGGTGGCCGCGCCCATCGGCCCCAGCAGCACCGCCAGCGAGAACACCGCGCCGATGGCGACGCAGCCGAGCACGGCGCCGGCGGCGACCAGGGACCAGTTGCGGTCGAGAGTGGGAGCGGGCGCGGGGCTGTTCATGGGCGCGTTTCGGTGGGGGTTTGCCTAGGCGACGAACCGGGTGGGATGGAATCGACAAGGCCTGGACGTGGCCCGATGAGCGGTTGCGCGGTCGGATTCGCCTGATTGTGGCGTCGGAAAAATCCTACGGAATTCGTGAGGCACGTTTTCGGCGCGATCCGGCAATTTTGGCCGCGTGCGGAAAATCGCGGCGATCGTGCGCGGCGACGCGGATGAGTGTGAACGAGAGTTGCGCATTGCCGCATCGGGCCGCGCGGCGCGGATGGAAATTTTCCGCATCGACACATGCGCGTCATTGACGCGACACTGGCGTCCGGCCCGCATCGCTTCGATGGCGGGGCACACCGACAGGGCGATATGGAGCTGCTGCGATGAAAACTGGAAGCCTCTTTGGCGGTGCGATCGTCGTTGCGGCGATGGCGTTCGCTCTGGCCGCCTGCTCCAACGCGGTGAAGGATCCGAAGTACGAGCGCAATCCGAATCCGAAGCAGAAGTATGTGGTGACGGCGAAGGTGGAGGGGGCGCCCGGGCCGTTTCGGATGGCGATAGCGGGCGTGCAGTACAGGATCGGCCCGACCCAGAGTTGTATGCCGCCGGCAGAGCCGATTTCCGGGGTGTTTCCTACGCAGTCGCGTTCGAACTTCGGATCTCCTGTCCGCAACTTGTCGGGAGCGGAGTTCGAATTCGATGTCTATCTCGACGGAATGGTGTCCAAGGACTATTTCGGGCGAGGCGTGTGCACATGGCAGATCGAGTTGGTAAGCCTGACGCTCCGGCCGGCAAATGACGATGGCGAGCGAAAGTTCGACTTGACCATAGGCGAATCGGATGTGACAGGAGGGGGCACTTTGGTGCTTTACGCCCGTCGTGAGAAGTACGCAACGCCGGTTGAGAATGCCTACGATGATTTTGAAACGGCAATAGAAAAGGAATACGCCGTAGCCCGCTACGGAAGCGATTTATCCAAGTTCTTCACCATTACCGTCAGTGCCAAGGAGTCAGGCCGTGACCATTAGCAGCATCCACTATGCTGAACTCAGCGAAGCTGCATATACCCCTCCGGAAGCGACCTTGGACGGATCGCGTCGAGTCAAGATCGGTGGCACGACCTACAGGCTGATCGAACTGGCCGAGAACAAATCTTCGGGCTATCAAGGCGCTATTTTTCAACAGGAAGTTAGCGGCGAAATAGTCGTCGCCCACCGCGGAACCGAGTTCAAGGAAGAATTCATCGACGACGTCCTGCGCGCCGACGGCGGCATGGTCGCCACGCGG
>NZ_LXSD01000374.1:9195-14817 GCF_017168095.1 Lysobacter enzymogenes
CCACGTCATGGCGGCCGACTTCGTCAGCTCCGCCAGCCATCACTACGGCGAGGTCAAGGTCTACGCCAGCCGGCACGACATCGCGACGCTGTCGGGCGCTGGCTACGCCAACAACGAGCGCGCGCTCGACCGCGGCAACCTGCCGGTCGCCATCGCGCGCGGCGCGACCTCGCACAGCCTGCACAACTTCCGCGACACCGACGGGGTCAATCCGGATCTGTCGGTGCTGCGCGACCCGGAAACCAGCATCAACGCGCATCGTTTCCAACCGATGATCGGGAAGTTCCGCGACGATGTGTGGGCCATGCGCGAGGGTGCCTCGCTCGGCGGGGCGATCCTGCGCGGCCCGATGGGCATCGCCGAGGAGATCGGCCGTCGCCTGCCGGAAAAGCCGCCGGAGAGTCCGTTCAAGGACGCGCACGGCGCGCTGCCGGCGGACGGGTCGCGGGCAATCGACCCGCGCCATCCCGATCATCCCGGCCATTCGATGCACGGCGCCGTGCAGGCGGGCGTGGAGCGGGTCTACGCGCAGCAGGGCCGTCCCTTCGGCGAAGGCGGGGAACGCACCGCGGCGGCGTTGTTCGTCGACGCCCGGCTGAAGGGAATCGATCAGGTCGATCACATCGTCGCTGGCCGCAACAACGGCGCCGGGATCGATGTGTTCGCCGTACAGGGCGAACTGGCCGATCCGGCGCACAGGCGCGCCCAGGTCAACAGCGAAGTGGCGGAACGGATTCCGGTCGAGGCCTCGTTCCGGCAACTCGCGCAGGCCGAGCAGAAGCCGATGTCGCAGGAACCGCAGAGCCAGGAGCAACTCCGCTCGCCGGCCGTGCGCACCGCGTAACGCTTCCCACGTCGATCGCGACGCGCGAGATCCGAGCGCGGTCCGGAAGCGATCCTCGCTGCATTCGCGACCCGGCCGCAGCATCCGCAGCCCGCCGGCGCCCTCTCGCATCCATCCAGGCCCATCGGGTACCTGCTCGCAGTCGTGCCGGGCCAGTGCGCGCCCGAGTGTCCAACTGCGGCGAACTGGGACGCCGTCCGCCGCAACGCCCGCGCGACGCACGCGCCGCCGCTCCACATGAACGCGCTGTAAGCTCTGTGAGCGCGCCGTCGCGACCGCGCGTGCAAGAATCGGCCTTCCTTTCGCTGCGGCGCGCGTGTCCCTTATGGAATGGCTTTCCGACCCGACCATCTGGATGGGTCTGGCGACCCTGGTGGTGCTGGAGATCGTCCTCGGCATCGACAACCTGGTCTTCATCGCCATCCTCGCCGACAAGCTGCCGCCGCATCAGCGCGACCGGGCGCGCCTGATCGGCCTGAGCCTGGCCCTGCTGATGCGCCTGGCGCTGCTGGCGACGCTGTCGTGGATCATGCGCCTGACCGCCCCGCTGTTCTCGCTGTTCGGCCACGCCTTCTCCGGCCGCGACCTGATCCTGCTCGGTGGCGGCCTGTTCCTGTTGTTCAAGGCGACGATGGAACTGCACGAACGCCTGGAACCGCCGGCCGACGAAGGCGCCGGCGGCAAGGTCCACGCCGCGTTCGGGCTGGTGGTGCTGCAGATCGTCGTGCTCGATGCGGTGTTCTCGCTCGACTCGGTGATCACCGCGGTCGGCATGGTCGACGAACTGGGGGTGATGTTCGCCGCGGTCATCATCGCCATGGCGGTGATGCTGGTGGCGAGCAAGCCGCTGACCGGCTTCGTCGGCCGCCACCCGACCGTGGTGGTGCTGTGCCTGGGCTTCTTGCTGATGATCGGTTTCAGCCTGGTCGCCGAGGGCCTGGGTTTCAAGATTCCCAAGGGCTATCTGTACGCGGCGATCGCGTTCTCGATATTGATCGAGGCCTTCAACCAATGGTCGCGGGCCAATCGCGAGCGGCATGCGCGGCGCCTGCCGCTGCGCCAACGCACCGCCGAGGCGGTGACCCGGCTGCTCGGCGCGCGCCCGCTCGGCGAGGACGAGCGCGCCGGTGCCGGCGCGGCCGCGGCCGAGCCGGGGCTGGAAGCGGCCGAGCACGACATGATCCGCAGCGTGCTGACCCTGGCCGAGCGCTCGGTCGCCAGCGTGATGACGGTGCGCGCGGACATCCAGTGGATCGATGCGCGGCGCGGGCCGGAGCACGCCGCGCAGCGGCTGATCGCCACGCCGCACACGCGCCTTCTGGTGTGCGACGGCGAGCTCGACGACCTGCAGGGCGTGGTCGCCAGCCGCGACCTGCTCGCCGCGGCGCTGTCGGGCCAGCCGCTGGCGTTGGCCGAGCACCTGCGCGAGCCGCTGGTCCTGCCCGAATCGAGCACCGCGCTGCACGCGCTGGAGCGCATCCGCGAGCACCCGATCGCGCTGGCGGTGGTGGTGAACGAGTACGGCGGGGTGGAAGGCCTGGTCACCGCCAACGATCTGCTCGCGGCCATCGCCGGCGACCTGGTCGACACCCGCGACGCCGACTTCGGCATCGAGCGCGGCGAGGACGGCGCCTGGATCGTCGATGCCTCGATCTCGCTGGAGGACCTGTTCCGCGCCACCGGCATCGCGCTGGAGCGGCAGGCGTCGTACGTCAGCGTGGGCGGGCTGTTCCTGCACCTGCTCGAACGGCTGCCGGCGGCCGGCGACCGGGTCCGCAGCGGCGGCTGGCAGCTGGAGGCGCTGAGCCTGGAGCGGCGCCGGGTCGGTCGGGCGCGGCTGACGCCGGTGTGAGCGCCGCGCGGCCATGAATCAGCGCCCCCGATCAACGCCCCGATCAACGCCCTGATCAGCGCCTGGATCGGCACCCCGGCCCGCGCCGATCGCGGCGCAGGCCGCGCCGCGAATCCAGACCGGAACTGCGTCACGCCGGCGCGACGAACCGCAGCAAGCTCCGCGCCGGCCGTCCAGGCGCCCGTTTCGGCACAGGCGTTCGCGGTGGCGCGAATCCGCCGCCGAATCAATCCCTTATCGCCCGCGGCGCAGGCCGGCGCGGTGCCGCCCGTGGATTCATCCGGCACGCATATTGCGCTGCAGCGTGCAGTCGCCGAAACGGCCTGCTTAGTCTAACGGCCGTTTCAATTCCGCTATTCAATCCGCGAGTTGGAGCAAACCCTCGGGTCGCCAGGCGGAGCCGTGCAAGGACACCGGCCGTGAACAGTCCCCGCGCCAATTCGAGCGATACCCGCCGGCGCCTGCTCGAGGCGGCCGAGGCGCTGTTCATCCGCCACGGCTACGAGGGCATGCTGCTGCGCCAGATCACCAGCGAGGCCAAGGTCAACCTGGCCGCGGTGAACTACCACTTCGGCAGCAAGGAAGCGCTGGTGCAGGAACTGCTGTCCTCGCGCCTGGACCGGCTCAACCAAGAGCGCCTGCAACTG
The DNA here is from genome assembly GCF_017168095.1 of Lysobacter enzymogenes. Taxonomy (GTDB): domain Bacteria; phylum Pseudomonadota; class Gammaproteobacteria; order Xanthomonadales; family Xanthomonadaceae; genus Lysobacter; species Lysobacter enzymogenes_D. Next base: position 12,539 of record NZ_LXSD01000374.1, read on the forward strand.
CTGTCGCTGTGCGAGCAGCGCTTCGGCGCCCAGCAGCTCGACGCGCCGACGGTGCTGAGCATCCTGTTCGTGCCGGCGGTGCGGCTGAGTCGCGACAGCGCCGGCGGCATCTCCTTCATGCGCCTGCTCGGCCGCGTCTACAGCGATCCGTCGCCGTTCGTGCGCGGCTTCCTGTACGAGCATTACCAGCCGATCTACGAGCGCTTCTTCGAAGCCTTCGCCCGCGCGCTGCCCCACCAGTCGCGCAACGAGCTGGGCACCCGCCTGCATTTCGCGCTCAAGGCGCTGTCGGGCGTGCTGGCCGGCGAAAACATGGACGAACTGATCGCGGCGATCTGCGTCGGCGAGGCGGTCAGCGATTCGCTGATGCTGGGCCGGCTGGTCGCCTTCGTCTCACCGCTGTTGACTACGCCGTTCGACAATCTGGCCCAGGTCCGTCACGTCGAACAGGTGATGGGCCTGGCGCCGGCCGCGGCGCTGGGCGCCGACGCGACCTTGCGCGGCGAGCTGGAGGCCGGGCGCAAGCCGCGCGGAATCCTGCCGCTGTGGGCGGAAAAGGTGGTCGGCGCATGAGCGCACGGGCGACGGCGATGCGCGCAGCCGGGCAAGCAAGGGCAGGGGGCGCCCCGACGCCGCAGCCCTAGGGCGGCGGCCGCGAGGCGAAGCAAGTGCGCTACCGGAACCGCCGTGCGCGGCTGCGGCCCGGACCCCCGCCAGGGGCGTCCGCCGCGGCCGTCGGCGTCGGCGCCGCCGAAGCGGCCCCCGCGTGGGGCGGGGCCGCGGCATTGGGTGCATTCCATTGGTTAGGAAGGAAAGAGCAATGACCGATCCGGCGTCATGGCCGCATGAGTCCGCATCGCTCGCCGAGTACGGGGAGGATGGCGCCGCCCAGTGGAACAACGTGTCCCTGCGCTACCGCCTGCCCCTGCGCGGCTTCTTTTCCAAGCGGGTCAAGGACGCGGCCGAGGTCGAGGACCTGACCCAGGAGGTGTTCCTGCACCTGATCCGGCGCGCCCGCGGCGGGCCGATCGAGCACGTCGAGCAGTACGTGTTCCAGGTCGCCGCCAACACCCTGCGCGACTGGGGCCGGCGCCGAAAGGCCCGCAACCAGGACGCGCACGAATCGTTCGACGCCCAGGTGCACGATCCGGCTACGGATATTTCGCCCGAGCGCGTCTTACTGGGTAAGGAGCAGGTCGAACTGGTCGCCGCGGTCCTGCGCGGGCTGCCCGAACGCACCCGCGACGTGTTCGTGCTGCGGGTGATGGAGAAGAAGAAATATGCGGAAATCGCAGCGATGATGGCCATCTCCGTGCGTTCGGCCGAGAAGCACATGGCCAAGGCCCTGGCGCAGTTGGGAGGCATCGTCGATGGATTGGGAACGCAGGACTGAGCGGCGCGCCGGCCCCCCCGGGGCGGGCGCGGCCTGTGCGTTCGGACCCGGTCGGCCTGAGCGGGCCGTCACGGATCGGAACATCGGCCGCACGGCGCGTTCGCCGCGCATCGGCCGCAGTTGCTGGAGAGGTCACACCCGATGAAATGCAAAATCGCGCTGGTGCGGGACGGGGCGGAGGAACCCGGATCGCGGAGCATCGACGAGGACGCGGCGCGCTGGAGCGAGATCCTGCGCGAGCGCGACGACGCGACGATGCGGGAGGCGTTCCAGGCCTGGCAGGCGCAATCGCCGCAGCACGCGCAGGCCTACGCGCGCGCCGACGCCGCGCGCCGGCTGGCCGAGATGCTGGCCGGCGAGCCGCAGATGCAGGACCTGCGCCGCGAAACCCTGGGCCGCATCGCCCGCGACGCGGCCCTGCGCCGCGGCCGCCGACGCAACTGGGCGGTCGCCGCCTCGCTGGTGGCGTTCGGCCTGCTCGGCGCGATCGGGCTCAACCTCGGCAACTCCTGGAAGGCGGTCGGCGACGCCCGCGACGCGCTCGCCGGCAACGTCTACCAGACCGGCGTCGGCCAGCGCGAAAGCTTCGTCCTCGCCGACGGCTCCAGCATCACCCTCAACACCGACAGCCGGGTCAGCACCCACTACCGCGACGGTCTGCGCGCGGTCACGCTGGAGCGCGGGCAGGCGCTGTTCAAGGTGGCCAAGGACCGCAGCCGGCCGTTCGTGGTCAGCGCCGGCGGCCGCCAGGTCACCGCGCTGGGCACCGAGTTCGATGTGTACCTGTCGCCGCGCGCGTTCGAGGTGACCTTGCTCGAAGGCCGGGTCACGGTGACCCGCGCCGCCAAGGCCGCGGCCGCCGCGGCCGGCGCCAAGCCCGCCGCCG
>NZ_LXSD01000375.1:0-7458 GCF_017168095.1 Lysobacter enzymogenes
CGGCCGGCGCGGCGGGCCGGCGGCGGTCACGGGCGCGAGGCGGCCACGGGCGGGAGGGGGCGGTCGGCCGCAAGGGGGCGTCCCGGCCGCGAAGGGCTGCGGCGACTGAACCCGCGGCATCGTCGGAACCGCCCGGACAGGGAACGGCAAGCGATTGATTTATAATGGCGCCGTGCCCGTGTTCACCCCGTCTCGACCCCGCGCTTACCAGTGGCGGCGCACAGTCCCAGCTGCCTGAACGCGCGCCATCCGCAGGCCTCCCCGCCGTTCCAATCGCGCAACACTGCGGAACTTCCCCCACCTTTAGCAGTCCGATAGGCCGACTGCTAAGATCGCTGCCATGACCTCTATCGCCCAATCCCAAGCTCTTGTCGCCAACAACCTGCCTGTGCCCAGCGCGCTCGGTTCGCTGGACGCGTACATCGGCGCGGTGCACCAGATCCCGGTGCTCACTGTCGAAGACGAGCAGGCGTTGGCCCGCCGCTTCCGCGACGAGGAAGACCTCGACGCGGCTCGCGAACTCATCCACTCGCACCTGCGCTTCGTGGTCCACGTGGCCCGCGGCTACAACGGCTACGGCCTGCAGATCGGCGACCTCATCCAGGAAGGCAACATCGGCCTGATGAAGGCGGTCAAGCGCTTCGACCCCGAACAGGGCGTGCGCCTGGTCTCCTTCGCGGTGCACTGGATCCGCGCCGAGATGCACGAGTTCATCCTCAAGAACTGGCGCATCGTCAAGGTCGCCACGACCAAGGCCCAGCGCAAGCTGTTCTTCAACCTGCGCAAGTCCAAGACCCGCCTGGGCTGGATGAACGCCGAGGAAGTGCGTCAGGTCGCCCAGGACCTCAACGTCTCCGAGCGCGAAGTGCTGGAGATGGAATCGCGCCTGTCCGGCCGCGACATCGGCTTCGACGCGCCCAGCGACGAGGACGACGACCACGCGCCGCCGTCGCCGGCCGCGTACCTGCGCGCCGATGCCGAGGATCCCTCGCAGAGCTACGAGCGCGAGGACGAGGAAGACAACCAGCTCGAGCTGTTGCGCGCGGGCATGGCCGGCCTGGATGCGCGGTCGCGCGACATCATCAAGCGCCGCTGGCTCGACGCCGACAGCAAGGTCACGCTGCAGGAACTGGCCGACGAGTACGGCGTCAGCGCCGAGCGCATCCGCCAGATCGAGGCGAACGCGCTGAAGAAGATGCGCGGTCTGTTCGCGGCGTAAGCGCGGCGGATCGGAAACGTCGAACGGCCCGGGGCGACCCGGGCCGTTTTGTTTTTGCGGTGTGCGATCGCGGCGCTTGCCGGCGCCGCGCGTTCCGGCGCCGGCTCGCATCGCAGCCGGCGCCGACGGGTCGCTGTCGCGACAGGCCGCGCCCAGCGTCGGATACAACGGCGCATGCGGAAAATCCTGCGCGGCCTGCGCGAGCGTCGCCGGGTACGCCAAGTCGCGCGCCGCGCAAGACGCGGATATCGCCGCCGCGGCGGCGGTTCTAAGGTGACGTCCTGCCCGTTGCCGGACTTTCCGCCATGCACGCTTACCGAATCCAAGGCCTCGCTCCCGATCTGTTCGCCCCGCTGTTCGCGCTCGACGACGCAGCGCTGCGCGCCCACGGCATGCGCCGGGTCACCGCCGACTCGCCGACCGGCTATCCGTGCCGGGTGTCGCTGGACGAAGCCGCACCGGGCGAGCGCCTGTTGCTGCTGACCTTCGAACACCACGCCTGCGACGGGCCGTACCGCGCCAGCGGTCCGATCTTCGTGCGCGAAGGCGCGACGCGCGCGCCGACCCTGCACAACCGCCTGCCGACGATCCTCGCCACGCGCCATCTGTCGCTGCGCGCCTACGACGCCGACGGCGGGATGCTGCACGCGCGCGCGCTCGAAGGCCGCGAGGCCGAGGCGGCGGTGCAGGAACTGTTCGAGGATCCGCGCGTGGCCCAGATCCATGCCCACAACGCGCGCTATGGCTGTTTCCTGTGTCGGATCGAACGTGCCTGACCTGGTTGGTTTGTTCTGGCTGGGTTTGATCGGGCTGATTTGATCGCGCCGGTTTGATCGTGCCGGTTTGATCGGACGGGCTCGATCGGACGCGCTCGATCCAAAGATGCTCGATCAATCCCGCCCGATCGAACCGGGCCGACCGAACGCGCCCGATCCGCGCCGGCGCTTGCCGATGTCCGCGTGAGCCGTTGCGCCCGCGCTTTGCGAGTACCCCCTACGAGCCTTCGATGCCGCCGCATCCGGATCCGGCGGCACGAGCGTTCGTGCCCGCCGCCGGCGTCCACGGATCGCCGGCGCGGCCATTCGCGGTTGCGTGCGCCTGCAACTTCGCCGCCGTCGCGCCGCGCCGGCGGATGAGAACTGCAAGCCGCGTCGCATCGCCGTCGCTCCGCGGTTGCCGGCGCCCGCGCGCCGGCCCAAGACTGCAGCGCCGGTTGCGCGACGCGCCGGCGGACAAAACCAAAGGGAGGGGGTCATGGATGTGAGCAAGATGCTGATCGCGGCGGGCTTCGCCGCCGCGTTGTCGCTGTCGCCCGCCGCGCCCGCGCGCGCCGGCGATCTGAGCGGCGCGCAACTGACGTGTTATGTCGATACCTACGCCTTCGACGTACCGCAGGCGCAGTGGTGCCACAGCACCTGGACGCCGGGCACCGCCAACAATCCGTCGGTGGCGGTCTTCGAAGTGGCCGGTTTGCCGGCCGGCAGCTACAGCTACGCCTGGACCGACCTGGAAACCGGACAGACGCCGTCGGGCTGCGGCAACGCGCAGTACTGCATCGTCCCGATCTCCACCGAAACCCGCGGCGACGGCGAAGCGCGCTTGCGCGTGGTGGTGACCGACCTGGCCACCGGCGCGCAGCGCACGCTCGATGCGACCGCGTGGTATTGGGACGGCTACACCTGATCGCCCGCGGCGGGCCGGCGCGCGCGCCGGTCCGCTGCGCCGCGTTGGCCGGGCGCGCGCCGCAGCGCGCCGCACGTTCATCGGACAAGGAGAGTTTCATGCGCATCAATGCAGCAATCGGCCTGAGCGCGGTCGCGCTCGCGCTGGCCATGGGCCACGCCGAACCGGCGCGCGCCGGCGATGTCGGCAACGCCGGCATGGAGTGTTATGTCGATACCTTCCGTTTCGACATCGCCACTGCGGACCAGTGCACCTCGCTGTGGGTGCCCAACGGCGCCCACGACCCGTCGGTGGCGGTGTTCTCGGTGACCGGCCTGCCGCCCGGCAACTACGGTTTCGTCTGGCGCAACCTGGAGAACAACCTCATCGTCGCCAGTTGCGCCAACCAGTCGGCGTGCGCGGTGCCGATCGCCACCGACCGCATGGGCGACGGCATCGCGATCCTGCAGGCCACGGTGACCGACCTGGACACCGGCGCGAGTCGGCAGGTGCAGGCGACGGCGTACTACTTCGACGGCTACACCTGAGCCGCGGCGAGGCGGATGCCGCCAAGCGAAAGGGCGCCCGTAAGCGCCCTTTCGTGGCGCCGCCGGGTCAGCGGCGGCGAGCGGTGCGGTTCAATCCTGCGGTCGCTGCGCCGCGGGCGCCGCTTTCGCCCCATCGCCCGCATCGGCCGCGCCGCCGAGGATGATGCGTGCGTGGCGCTGGTAGGTGTAGTACGCCCACGACCAGTTGAGCATCACGATCAGGCGGTTGCGGAAGCCGATCAGGAAGAACACGTGCGCGGCCAGCCAGAACGCCCAGGCCAGGAAGCCGGAGAAGCGCAGCCCGCGCAGGTCCACCACCGCGGCGCGGCGGCCGATGGTGGCGAGGTTGCCGAAGTCGGCGTAGCGGAACGGCGCCGGCGCCGGTTGGCCGAGCACGCGCGCGCGGATGCTGCGGGCGACGTGGCCGCCCATCTGCTTGGCCGCCGGCGCCACGCCGGGCACCGGCTTGCCGTCGGCCTGCTGCAGGCTGGCGAGGTCGCCGGCGATGAAGATCTCCGGATGGCCGGGCACGCTGAGGTCGGGCAGCACCTGCACGCGGCCGGCGCGGTCGCGCGGGACGTCGAGCAGCGCGCCCAGCGGCGAGGCGGCGACGCCCGCGGCCCACAGCACCGTGCGCGCCGGAACGAATTCGGCGCCCAGGGTGTAGCCGTCGGCGTCGATCGCGCCGACCGGCGTGCCGGTGGAGACTTCCACGCCGAGCCGCTGCAACTGCGTGCGGGCCTTTTCCGACAGCGATTCGGGAAAGCTCGCCAGCACCCGTGGCCCGGCTTCGATCAGGCGCACCCGCGCCTTGGACGGATCGATGCGGCGGAACTCGCGGCGCAGGGTCTTGTGCGCGATCTCGGCCAGGGTGCCGGCCAGCTCCACGCCGGTCGGGCCGCCGCCGACCACGGCGAAGTGCAGCCAGGCCTCGCGCTCGGCCTCGGTCTGCGCGGCTTCGGCGCGTTCGAACGCGAGCAGCACGCGGCGGCGGATGTGCAGGGCGTCGTCGAGCGTCTTCAGGCCCGGCGCGTGCGCGGACCATTCGTCGTGGCCGAAATAGGCGTGGGTGGCGCCGCTGGCCAGCAGCAGGAAGTCGTAGCCGATGCGTTCGCCGTCGGCGAGCGCGACGTTGCGCGCATCCGCGTCGATGCCGACCACTTCGCCCAGGCGCACCTCCACGTTGGCCTGCTTGCGCAGGATGTGGCGCAGCGGCGCGGCGATGTCCGGCGACGACAGGCCGGCGGTGGCGACCTGATACAGCAGCGGTTGGAACAGGTGGTGGTTGCGGCGGTCGATCAGGGTGATGCGCACCGGCGCGGACGCCAGTGCGCGGGTCGCCCACAGTCCGCCGAAGCCGCCGCCGACGATGACGACGTGCTTGCGGGTGTCGGACATGGCGCGCTCCTCATCCGTTCAAGCGTTGCGCAAGCAGGTCTTCGAGCTTGCGCTGGTCGGCGGCGAAGCGGCGGATGCCGTCGGCGAGCTTGTCGGTCGCCATCGCGTCCTCGTTGTGCTGCCAGCGGAACGCGGCCTCTTGCAGGCGCGGGCCCGGCGCGGCGCGCTCGCCGGCGTCGACGAGCGCGCGCGGCACCTCGCCGTCGCTGCCTTCCAGCTCGCCGAGCAGTTCCGGCGAGATGGTCAGGCGGTCGCAGCCGGCCAGCGCCAGCACCTGGCCGACGTTGCGGAAGCTCGCGCCCATGACCACGGTCTGGTAGCCGTGGCGCTTGTAGTAGTTCCAGATCTGGGTGACCGACTGCACGCCCGGATCGTCCTGCGGCGTGGCCGGCTTGGCCGCGCCGTTGGCCAGGTGCCAGTCGAGGATGCGGCCGACGAAGGGCGAGATCAGGTACACGCCGGCCTCGGCGCAGGCCACCGCCTGGGCGAACGAGAACAGCAGGGTCAGGTTGCAGTGGATGCCTTCCTTCTCCAGTTGCTCGGCGGCGCGGATGCCTTCCCAGGTGGAGGCGATCTTGATCAGCAGGCGCTCGCGGCCGATGCCGGCCTCGGCGTACAGCGCGACGATGCGCCGGGCCTGGGCCAGGGTCGCCTCGCTGTCGAAGCTCAGGCGCGCGTCGACCTCGGTGGAGACGCGGCCGGGGATCAGCTTGAGGATCTCGCCGCCGATCGCCACCGCCAGGCGCAGGCCGGCGTCGGCGACGCGGGCCTGGCGGTCTTCGCCCTCGGCCCGGGCGACGGCCGCGTCGATCAGCGGCGCGTAGGCCGCAAGGCCGGCGGCCTTGAGCAGCAGCGAGGGATTGGTGGTGGCGTCGAGCGGGCGGAAGCGGGCGATGGCGTCGATGTCGCCGGTGTCGGCGACCACGGCGGAGAGTTGGCGCAGTTGTTCCAGACGGTTGCTCATGGGGGCTGGGTTCTGTCGTTTGGTATCCCGGGCATTTTCGCCCATCGCGGTTAGCCCGTCATGAAGCCGGCGCTATCTTCTGCCTGCCGGCTTTCGCAAGCCGGCCGCGGCGCGGCTGATCCTGGCGCGCGGCTTGCGCTAGGCTGGCGGCGACGGGCCGCGCCGCGGCCTGGGAGCACGCCGCATGGCCGTAGCCACCGACGAAAAGCGCATCGCCCTGCTGATCGACGCCGACAACGCGCCGGCGGCCAAGATCGAGGTGATCCTGGCCGAGGTCGCCCGTTACGGCGCGGCCAACGTGCGCCGCGCGTACGGCAACTGGAAAAGCCCGAACCTGAAAAGCTGGGAGGCGGTGTTGCACGAGTACGCGATCCGCCCGATCCAGCAATTCGCCTACTCCAAGGGCAAGAACGCCTCGGACATGGCGATGGTGATCGACGCGATGGACCTGCTGTACGCGCGCAACCTCGACGCCTTCGCCATCGTCTCCAGCGATGCCGACTTCACTCCGCTGGTGATGCGGCTGCTGACCGACGGGGTCAAGGTCTACGGCTTCGGCGAAAAGAAGACGCCCGAGCCGTTCGTCAACGCCTGCTCCAAGTTCACCTACGTCGAAGGCCTGGGCCAGCCGGCGGCCGAGGTGCAGGCCGACGAGACCGTGGCCACGGTCGCGCCGCGCAGCGCCCAGGATTTGCGCAGCGACACGCGCCTGGTGCGGATGCTGCGGCGCGCGGTGGAGACGGCCAGCGGCGACGACGGCTGGTCGCACCTGGGCGCGGTCGGCCATCAGATCGCCAATCAGGCCTCGTTCGATTCGCGCAATTACGGCTACCGCAAGCTCAGTGATCTGATCGAGGCGGCCGGCTTGTTCGAAACCCGGCGCGACAATCAGATCGTGTGGGTGCGCGACAAGCCCAAGAGCAAGCCGGCCAAGGACGCGGCGAGCGGCGGCGCGGGCAAGCCCAAGATCAAGGGCAAGACCGCGGAGGCGTGACGCGTGCGGCCCGGCGCGCCGGCGCGAGCGACGCGTTGCGGCCGGCGCGGTGTATTCGATGTATGCGCATTCGGCGCGCATGCAGTGCATCGTCGATGCATGCAGCGCAAAAATCCGGGCAAGAGGCCCGCCGCAGTGGCGGCGCGACGCGTTAGTCTGGCGCCCCTTCGACTGTACTGAGGAGCCCAGGATGATCGTTCGTACTGTTGCGTTGGCCGTCGCCCTGATGGCGTGCGCGAACGCCGCGCTCGCCGCCGACGCCGTCAAGCAGGTGCCGGTGCATTTCGCCAAGGGCGCCGTGGCGGCCACGGTGCAAGGCGCGATCAAGGGCGACGATAGCGTGGAATACCTCGTCGTCGCGCGCGCCGGCCAGACCCTGCGCGTGGCGATGTCGGGCAGCAGCAACGCCAACCTCAACGTCTACCCGCCGGCCGCGCCCGGCGAAGGCGGCGAAGCGCTGACGCTGGACACCGTCTACGGCAAGACCGGCGCCACCCACAGCGTGCGCTTGCCGGCCGATGGCCAATACCGCCTGCAGGTGTACCAGCCGCGCGCCGCCGCGCGGCGTGGGACCGTGTCGAAATTCGCGTTGAAGATCGAAGTGCGCTGAGGATCGGGCGGAGTGCTGCGCTGGCCGGTCCGAGGTTCGCGGTGGTTGCGGATTCGCGGTCGC
>NZ_LXSD01000375.1:7508-9525 GCF_017168095.1 Lysobacter enzymogenes
GTTGCGGATTCGCGGTCGCAGCTCGCGCAGCTCCTACAGTCTGAAACGAAACTGGCCGGAGCCGCTGTAGGAGCGGCGCGAGCCGCGACCGCGGCAATGCGGTTGCGGCGAAAGTTTCGGCGTGATTGCGGATTCGCGGTCGCAGCTCGCGCAGCTCCTACAGCCTGAAACGAAACTTGCCGGAGCCCCTGTAGGAGCGGCGCGAGCCGCGACCGCGGCAATGCGATTGCGGCGAAGGTTTCGGCGTAGTTGCGGATTAGCGGTCGCAGCTTGCGCAGCTCCTACAGTCTGGAACGAAACGTTCGCAGCGATTGTCGCGGGCGCGCCGCGGATCAGTACAAATCCGCCGGGTCCACATCCAGCGACCAGCGCACCTTGCGCGCTTCCGGCGCGGCGTAGATCGCGGGCAGCGCGGCGTCGAGCGCGGCGTGCAGGTCGCGCCGTTGCGGCGCCGACAGGATCAGTTGCGCGCGCAGGTAGCCGGCGCGGCGCGGCATCGGCGCGGGCACCGGGCCGTTGAGTTCCAGCGTGCTGCGCTCGATGCCGTGTTGCGCGGCGGCCTGCTGCAGTTCGCGCCGCGCCATCGCCAGGAACGCGTTGGCGGCTTCGACCTGCTGCGCTTCGGCGCGGATCAGCGCCATGTGCGCGTACGGCGGGAACCCCGCCGCTTCGCGCTGGGCCAGTTCGACCTCGGCGAAGGCGTGGTAGCCGCCGGACAGCAGGGTGATCAGCAGTTCGTGTTCGGGATGGTGGGTCTGCAGCACCACCTCGCCGGGCTTGAGCGCGCGGCCGGCGCGGCCGGCGACCTGGATCAGCAACTGCGCGAGCTTTTCGCGCGCGCGGAAGTCGGCGCTGAACAAGCCTTCGTCGATGCCGACCACGGCCACCAGGGTCAGGTTGGCCAGGTCGTGGCCCTTGGCCAGCATCTGGGTGCCGACGAGCACGCCCGGCGCGGTGCCGAATTCGGCCAGCAGTTTTTCCAGCGCGTCGCGTTTTTGCGTGGTGCCGCGGTCGATGCGCAGCACCGGGAAATCGGAAAACCGCGCGGCCAGCGATTCCTCGATGCGCTCGGTGCCGGCGCCCTGCGATTGCAGGGCCAGCCCGCCGCAATCGGGGCAGGCATCCGGCGCGGGCCGGCGCGTCCCGCAGTGGTGGCATTGCAGGCGCCGGCCGCCGCCGTGCACGGTCATCGGCGTGGGCTTGAGCGGGGTGCTGCAGCGCGGGCAGTGCGCGGTCCAGCCGCAGTCGTGGCACAGCAGCACCGGGGCGTAGCCGCGCCGGTTCTTGAACACCAGCGCCTGGCCGCCGGCGCGCAGTTCGCCGTGCAGGCGTTCGAGCAGTTCCGGCGATAAGCCGGCTTGCAGCGGCCGCTTGCGCACGTCGAGCACGCGCACCCGCGGCGGCTGCGCGGTGCCTGCGCGGCGCAGCAGGCGCAGGTGGCCGTAGCGGCCGGCCTGGGCGTTGCGCAGCGATTCCAGCGACGGCGTGGCGCTGCCCAGCAGCACCGGCACGTCCAGCGCCTTGGCCCGGACCAGGGCGAAGTCGCGGGCGTGGTAGCGGATGCCGTCGAGCTGCTTGAAGCTGCCGTCGTGTTCTTCGTCGATCACGATCAGGCCCGGCTCGCGCAGCGGCAGGAACACCGCCGAGCGCGTGCCCACCGCGACCCGCGCCTGCCCGCGCGCGAACGCGGCCCAGGTGCGCGCGCGCTCGCCGTCGCTCAGGCCCGAGTGCAGCGCGTGCACCGGCACGCCGAGGCGTGCGCGGAAGCGCGCCAGGGTCTGCGGGGTCAGGCCGATCTCCGGCACCAGCACCAGCGCCTGCTTGCCGCGCGCCAGGCAGTCGGCGATCGCGCGCAGGTAGACCTCGGTCTTGCCGCTGCCGGTGACGCCGTCGAGCAGGAAGGGGGTGAAGCCGGGCGCGGCCAGGATCGCGTCGACCGCGGCCTGCTGCTCGTCGTTGAGCGGCGGCCCGGGCTGCGGCGCGGGCGCGTGCGCGCTCGCCGGCACCGCCAGGCGCT
>NZ_LXSD01000376.1:0-18351 GCF_017168095.1 Lysobacter enzymogenes
GCCGCCGGCGCGGCGACGGACGCCCACGCAGGCGCGGCGGCGAGCGCGCCCAGCAGCAGCGCGGCGCGGGCGAGTCGGGACGAGGGGCCGGGCGGAAGGCCGGGAGTGGGGCGCATGCGGGTCCTTGAATTCTGCGACGGCGGCGCAATCTGCACCGACGGCTCCGCTACAAATGGCGGCGCTGCGGCATTTTGCAATGCGGCCGTGCACGCGTCCACGCCGCGCCGCCGCCGCTCCGTCTCCCGCCAAGGGCCCATCTCGACAGGCCGCGCCGGACAGGCCGGCGTCTATAATCCACGCATGGCCAAACAGACCGATCACGAACACAGCCACGGGGTGCTGGTGGAAGCCGGCAAGCCCGAACTGGCGCGCCCGCCGCTTTATTCCGTCCTGCTGCTCAACGACGACTACACCCCGATGGACTTCGTGATCGAGGTGTTGATGCGCTTTTTCCCGATGAACGTCGAAAAAGCCACCCAGATCATGCTGCACGTCCACACCCGCGGCCGCGGCGTATGCGGCGTCTTCACGCGCGAAGTCGCCGAATCGAAGGTAGCGCAGGTGAACGAATTTTCAAGGATGCATCAGCACCCCTTGCTGTGCACGATGGAAAAGGCCTAAAAGGGAGCTGAAGCATCTCCCCGGGGCGGGGCATGGAAAAGCCGGCGAGCGCCCCCACGTAGCGAGCATACGTCCTGGAGGCTCCGCCCCATGTTCAGCAAGGATCTCGAATACAGCATCGGCCAGTGCTACAAGCGCGCCCGCGAGGCGCGCCACGAGTACATGACGGTCGAACACCTGCTGCTCGCACTACTCGACAACCCGTCCGCCGAGGCCGTCCTCAAGGCCACCGGCGTCGACTTCGCGCGATTGCGCAGCGACCTGGAGCAGGCCATCGCGACCTCGGTCCAGGTGCTGCCCGACGACGTCGACCGCGACACCCAGCCCACCCTGGGCTTCCAGCGCGTGCTGCAGCGCGCGGTCTACCACGTCCAGTCCTCGGGCAAGAAGGAGGTCACCGGCGCCAACGTGCTGGTGGCGATCTTCGGCGAAAAGGACTCGCACGCGGTCTACTTCCTCAACCAGCAGGACGTGGCCCGCCTGGACGTGGTGAACTACCTGTCCCACGGCATCGTCAAGCACAACGGTGAGGACGGCCACGCCCACCACGAGGAAGAGGCCAAGCCGGCCGAGGGCATGGAGGGCGAGGGCAAGTCCGACGCCCTGGCCGAGTTCGCCAGCAACCTCAACCAGCTCGCCCGCGAAGGCAAGATCGACCCGCTGGTCGGCCGCGCCGACGAAGTCGAGCGCACCATCCAGGTGCTGTGCCGCCGGCGCAAGAACAATCCGCTCTATGTCGGCGAGGCCGGCGTGGGCAAGACCGCGATCGCCGAAGGCCTGGCCAAGCGCATCGTCGACGGCGAGGTGCCCGAGGTGCTGCGCAACGCGACCATCTTCGCCCTCGACCTGGGCGCGCTGGTGGCCGGCACCAAGTACCGCGGCGATTTCGAAAAGCGGCTCAAGGCGGTGCTGGCCCAGCTGAAGAAGCAGCCCGAGTCGATCCTGTTCGTCGATGAGATCCACACCATCATCGGCGCCGGGTCGGCCAGCGGCGGCACCATGGACGCCAGCAACCTGATCAAGCCGGCGCTGTCCTCCGGCGAGCTGCGCTGCATCGGCTCGACCACGTTCCAGGAATACCGCGGCATCTTCGAGAAGGACCGCGCGCTGGCGCGGCGCTTCCAGAAGATCGACATCATCGAGCCCACCGTCGGCGAGACCTACCAGATCCTGCAGGGCCTCAAGCCCAAGTACGAGTCGCACCACGGCGTGACCTACGCCGACGACGCGCTGCAGGCCGCGGTCGACCTGTCGGTCAAGCACATCGGCGACCGCCTGCTGCCGGACAAGGCCATCGACGTCATCGACGAGGCCGGCGCGCGCCAGCGGCTGCTGCCGGAGAGCGCGCGCAAGAGCCTGATCGACATCGAGGAGATCGAGACGATCGTGGCCAAGATGGCGCGCATTCCGACCAAGCAGGTCTCGGCCAGCGACAAGGACGTGCTCAAGAACCTCGAGCGCAACCTCAAGATGGTGATCTTCGGCCAGGATCCGGCGATCGAGACCCTGGCCTCGGCGATCAAGCTGGCGCGCTCGGGCCTGGGCAACCCGGACAAGCCGATCGGCAACTTCCTGTTCTCCGGCCCCACCGGCGTGGGCAAGACCGAGGTGACCAAGCAGCTCGCGCTGCAACTGGGCATCGAGCTGGTGCGCTTCGACATGTCCGAGTACATGGAGCCGCATTCGGTCAGCCGCCTGATCGGCGCCCCTCCGGGCTACGTCGGCTTCGACCAGGGCGGCCTGTTGACCGAGAAGATCGTCAAGACCCCGCACTGCGTGCTGCTGCTGGACGAGGTCGAGAAGGCGCATCCGGACATCTTCAACATCCTGTTGCAGGTGATGGACCGCGGGATGCTCACCGACACCAACGGGCGCGAGGCCAACTTCAAGAACGTGATCGTGGTGATGACCACCAACGCCGGCGCGGCCCAGGCCTCGCGGCGCTCGATCGGCTTCACCAAGCAGGACCACTCCACCGACGCGATGGAAGTCATCCGCAAGAGCTTCTCGCCGGAATTCCGCAACCGCCTCGACGCGGTGGTGCAGTTCCAGGCGCTGGGCTTCGAGCACATCCTGCGCGTGGTCGACAAGTTCCTGATCGAGCTGGAGACCCAGTTGCACGAGAAGGACGTGTCGCTGTCGGCCACCCCGGCCGCGCGCGACTGGCTGGCCCAGCACGGCTTCGACCCGCTGATGGGCGCGCGGCCGATGGCGCGGGTGATCCAGGACCAGATCAAGCGTCCGCTCGCCGACGAACTGCTGTTCGGCAAGCTGGTCGGCGGCGGCCGGGTCAGCATCGATGTGCGCGACGATCAGCTCGTGGTCGACGCGCAGCCCGAGCCGGAGCGTTTGTTGCCGGCGACGGTGTGAGCCGTTCGGCCGCGGATGCGGCATGACAAAAAGGCGGCCTTCGGGCCGCCTTTTTCTTGTCCGGGAGTTTGGGTTGCGCGGCAAGCGCGGTGTGGCGGTCGCGGCTTGCGCCGCTCCTGCAGCCGGATACGAAACTCACCCCTGTAGGAGCGGCGCAAGCCGCGACCGCGCTACCTCGACTGCGCCGCGACCTTCGTTCCGTATCGCCATCGCGGACAACGCGAGAAACCCGCATGCGAAACCTTCCGCATGCGGCGCGGCGGCATGGGCGTCGCCGCGCGCGCGGGGACGCGCGCGGCGGGCCGGATCCGCTCAAGGCGGACGCTGCGAGCGAACAGCGTCCGCGATCGACGGCTCAGCGCTTGATGTAGCGCTTGAAGGCTTGTTCGTCGATCTTTTCCACCCGCGAAATCGAACACAGATCGCGTTGCGTGGCGAGCTTGGAGCCCTGCGGGCACAAGCGGCCTTCCTGCTTGTCGGTGGAGATCTTGAGCTTGGCCGAATAGCCCAGGTCGTTGCAGCCGTAGCGCATTTCGGCGCGGTAGTGCTGCGCGCCGTCCTGGATCGCCACGGCGCTGTCGCCGGCGCGGCGCACGACGTGCGTGGCGCCGAGGTCGACGCATTCCGTCAGCG
Source organism: Lysobacter enzymogenes (assembly GCF_017168095.1). Lineage (GTDB taxonomy): Bacteria > Pseudomonadota > Gammaproteobacteria > Xanthomonadales > Xanthomonadaceae > Lysobacter > Lysobacter enzymogenes_D. The sequence goes on from NZ_LXSD01000376.1 coordinate 3,625, forward strand.
GATCGGCGGCGAAGGCGGGCGCGGCGACGACGGCAAGCGCGGCGGCGAGGGTGAGGGCAGACAACAGCTTCATGCGTGCATCCTTGGCGTGGGTAAGGGGCGGGGCTTGCGGCACACTCTATGGAGCGCGCCGCGCAGCCGAATCTGGAGGAAGTCGCGGTGACCTTCGTCATGCCATGACCTCCGGCCTAGACGCGCGGCAGCGCTTCGCCGTCGCCGCGTTGTCGCGCGGCGTTTCGTGTCTGGCTGGATGCGTAGATGCATGTGCGCATCGAATGGTTGCAGCGCGTTCGACGCTCGCCGCCATGCGCATCCGCGCCGCGCGATGCGGATTGCGCGGCGCGTGCTCGATGCGATGCAGCGGAGCAGCGACGTGGCGCGATGCGCTCGGGACGATGCGATGCGTTCGGGCTGGCGCGGCGACGCGACGCGACGCGGGGCGGCGCAGCCTGCGTCCAATGCGCAGGCTTCGCGTCGTGCGCGACCTGCGCGGACGCGCTGCCTCGTTGCCAGGCGAAGTCCGACGCGCGACAGCTCGCGCGTGCTGCGTTGCAGCGCCCGGCCCGCGCGAAACGCGCCCTGCGTCGCAGCCGCGATGCGCGAACCCGCGCGCGCCCTGTCGGTTTTGCCAGTGCGCGCCGGGGCCGCGCGCGGCCCGGTGCTAGCGTCCGCACGCCCGCAGATCGCGGGCGGCGGCCGCTGCGGCCGTCTTCACCCGGAACAGGAGTCCGATGCGATGAAGAAACGTTCTCTCGCGGCCTTGGCCGCATTCGTGTTCGGTTGCGCGGTGATCACCACCGCCACCGCCGCCGGCGATGCCTGCCAGACCTGCTGGATGCGCTACAACAAGTGCGTGGCGGTCCTGGACGTGCAGACCTGCGATTACCAGGTCGAAATGTGTCTGAAGAGCGCCGGCTGCCCGAACCCGCCGTGGTGAGCGCCGTAGCCGCGTGCGGCCCGCGCGTGCGGGGCGATGCGGCGTCGATCTACGAACCAGGAGCGTCTATGAAAACTCGCCACATGCTGCTCGCGGCGCTGGCCGCATTCGTGTTCTCGGCCGCGGCGGTCGCCGGCCCGGGCGGCGGCTGCAAGCAATGCCGTACCGAGTACCAGATCTGCCAGGCCAACGGCGGCGAAGCCGGTACCCGCGATTGCGAAACGCCGTTCAGCCAGTGCCTGATCGCGGCGGGGTGCCCGCTGGAGTGAGCGGCGCGGCGGCGGCAGCGCCGCCGCGCAGGTCCGCAGGCCTGGGCGAACCTCGCCCCGCGGCTTCCCGCGGACACGAAAAAGGCGGCCATCGGCCGCCTTTTTCAGTCGGTTACCGCGATTACTTCATGCGGTAGGTGATCCGGCCCTTGGTCAGATCGTAGGGCGTCATCTCGACCTTGACCTTGTCGCCGGTCAGGATCCGGATGTAGTTCTTGCGCATGCGACCCGAGATGTGGGCAATGATTTCGTGCCCGTTTTCGAGACGCACGCGGAACATGGTGTTCGGAAGGGTTTCCGCCACCGTGCCCTCGAATTCGATCACGTCGTCTTTTGCCATGTGGTTCCCAGGAAGGTGGACTCGCAAGAGGAGTCCTGGAGTCGGGTGTTGGGCCTGTCGCGCGCCCGCGAAGCCGCGCATTTTGCCACGAAGGCAGCCCGGGCGCAAAAAAACCGTTAATGCGCCGGGAGCCGGGGCGCTCCGCCTGGGCCCGGCGGGCGAACGGGCGGGGTGGGGACGGCGGATTGCGGCTCGGCCGGCGCTGAAACGCTCGACTCCGCGGCGCCAGGTCAGGGAGCGGGAAGTTCCGGGCCGGCCGGCAACGGATCGGCCAGCTCCGCCGCCGCCAGTTCGCCGAAGCGCCCGGTCCACGCGCCGGGCGCGAAGCCCGGCGCGGCCGCGAGTTCGGCCGCCTGCGCCAGGAACCGCGCGCGCGGCAGCGACCGCGCGCCCAGGCTGAGCAGGTGCGGGTTCTCGACCTGGGCGTCGAGCAGCGGCCAGCCCCAGCCGTGCAGTCGCCGCGCCAGCGCCGCCAGCGCGACCTTGGAGCCGCCGGAGGCCGCGCTGAACATGCTCTCGCCATAGAACATGCGGCCGATGGCGATGCCGTAGATGCCGCCGACCAAGGCCTCGCCGTCGAACACTTCCACCGAATGGGCATGGCCGAGCCGATGCATGCGGGTGTAGGCCTCGATCATCGCCGGGACGATCCAGGTGCCGTCCTGGCCCGGCCGCGGCGCGGCGGCGCAGGCGGCGATGACCGCTTCGAACGCGGTGTCGGCGCGCACCGTCCAGGCGCTGTGGCGCAGGCCGCGGCGGAACTTGGACGACAGCCGCACCGCGTCGGTTTGGAACACCGTGCGCGGGTCCGGGCACCACCACAGCAGCGGGTAGCCTTCGCTCGGCCACGGGAACACGCCGCTGCGGTAGGCGTTGAGCAGGCGCGCCGGGCTGAGGTCGCCGCCGACCGCGAGCAGGCCGGCGGGTTCCTCCAGCGCGCGCTCGCCGGGCGGGAACGGCGCCTCGGGATCGCTGGGCAACAGGAACGGCAGGCGCTTCATGCGCGCGAGGATGATCGGTCCGGCGTCGCCGCGCCGGGACCGCCGTCGTCGCCGGCGGCCTTGAACGGCGAATGCGCGCGCAAGGTCTGGGCGTAGCGCCGCACCGAGGCCGCTTCCTCGCGGCACCACGGCCGCAGCGCGTCGCGGAACGACGGGTGGGCGATCCAGTGGCGGCTGCGCACTTCGGTCGGCAGGAAGCCGCGGGCGAGCTTGTGCTCGCCCTGGGCGCCGGGCTCGAACGCGTGCAGGCCTTCGCGCAGGCAGTACTCGATGCCCTGGTAGTAGCAGGTCTCGAAATGCAGCCCCGGCAGTTCGGCGCGCGCGCCCCAATAGCGGCCGTAGAGCGTGTCGGCGCCGCGCAGGCACAGCGCGCCGGCGACCGCTGCGCCCTGGTATTCGGCCAGGAACATTACCAGCGACCGCGGCATGGCCTGGGCGAGGTGGCGCAGAAAATCGAGCGTCAGCGCGGCGTGGTTGCCGTACTGGTCGAAGGTGCTGCGGTAGAAGCCGTACATGGTCGCGAGGTCCGCCTCGCTGGCGTCGCCGCCTTCGACCACGCGGAAACCCACGCCGGCGCGCGCGACCTTGGCCCGCTCCTGGCGGATGTTCTTGCGGTGCTTGTGATCGAACGCGGCGAGGAACTGCTCGAAATCGCCCCAGCGCCGGCCGTGCGCGTCGGGCTCGTTGCGCCAGTGGTATTGCACGTCCACGCGCGCCAGCCAGTCGCCGTCGCCTTCGGCCGCGAACGCGGCGTCCTCGTCCTGCAGGTGGAAGTTGACGTGCGCCGAGGACAATTCCTGGCGCGCGCACAGCTGCGCCATCGCGCGCAGCAGCAGGCGCCGGTGCGCGGGCTCGCGCGCGAGCAGGCGCGGGCCGGTCACCGGCGAATAGGGCACCGCGGCCAGCCATTTGGGGAAATAGTCCAGGCCGTGCTGTTCGTAGGCGTGCGCCCAGGCGTGATCGAACACGAACTCGCCGTGCGAGTTCTGCTTCAGGTACGCCGGCATCGCCGCGATCAGTTCGTCGCCGCGCCACAGCGTGAGGTGGTGCGGCGTCCAGCCCCAGTCCTCGCGCAGGCAGCCGGTGGCTTCCAGGCCGTGCAGGAAGGCGTGGGCGACGAACGGGTTGGCGCCGTCGTGCAGCGCGTCCCAGTGCGCGGCCGGCACCTCGGCGAGCGCGCCGAGCAGGCGGATCGAGAACGCGTCGCCGGCCTCGCTCACGGTGCGGGCGAGGCCTCGGCCGCGCGCAGGTACACGTCGGGATCGTGCTTCTGCATGTGCTGCTCGGGCCGCGGCAAGGCGGTGAAGCCGAGCTTGGCGTACAGCGGCTGCATGTCGCAGGTGACCAGCAGCCAGCGGCGCAGGCCTTGCACGCGCGGGTCGGCCATCAAGGCTTCGACCACGGCGCGGCCGTAGCCGCGGCCGCGTTGTTCCGGCGCGACGAATACGTCGGCCAGGTAAGCGAAGGTGGCCTGGTCGGTGACGGCGCGGGCGAAGGCGACCAGTTCGCCGTCGAGGTAGCCGCGATAGCACAGCGAGCCGTCGAGGGCGCGGCGCAGGGTCGCGGCGGGGATGCCGGCGGCCCAGTAGGTCTGCGACAGGAAGCCGTGGACGACGGCGAAGTCGGCATCGGACAGGGCGTCGTCGCGGAAGCTCAGCATCGTGGCGGCCATGGGGCGGGAGGCGCTAAGCGGGGAAGGAGGGGCTGGACGCAGCAGCCGCGGACGGCGCTGCGCGATCGTCGTGGCGGCGCGCCTGCGGCCGGGAACGCAATCCCCCCGGCCGAGGCGCTCGCGCCGCGCGCTCAGGCGTCCTTGTCGAGGAACTTCTCGGCGTCCAGCGCGGCCATGCAGCCGAAGCCGGCCGACGTGATCGCCTGGCGGTAGACCTGGTCGGCGACGTCGCCGGCGGCGAACACGCCTTCCACCGAGGTCTGGGTGGCGTTGCCGTCCAGGCCGGTGCGGATGGTCAGGTAGCCGTTCTTCATCTCCAGCTGGCCGTCGAACAGGCTGGTGTTCGGGGTGTGGCCGATGGCGACGAACAGGCCGTGGATCGCCAGCTCGCGCGAGGAGCCGTCCTGCACCGACTTGAGCTTGAGCCCGGTGACGCCGGCGTCGTTGCCGACCACCTCGTCGACGGTGTGGTGCCACACCGGCTCGATCTTGCCGGCCTGGATCTTGGCCTGCAGCTTGTCCTGCATGATCTTCTCCGCGCGCAGGGTGTCGCGGCGATGCACCAGATAGACCTTGCGCGCGATGTTGGACAGGTACAGCGCTTCCTCGACCGCGGTGTTGCCGCCGCCGACCACGGCCACGTCCTGGTCCTTGTAGAAGAAGCCGTCGCAGGTCGCGCAGGCGGACACGCCGCGGCCCTTGTACTCGTCTTCCGACGGCAGGCCCAGGTACTTGGCGGTGGCGCCGGTGGCGATGATCAGCGCGTCGGCGGTGTACTCGCCGCTGTCGCCGATCAGGCGGAACGGGCGCTTGGACAGGTCGGCGGTGTGGATGTGGTCGAACTGCACTTCGGTGTCGAAGCGCTCGGCGTGCGCCTGCATGCGCGCCATCAGGTCCGGGCCCATCAGGCCGTGCGCGTCGCCGGGCCAGTTGTCGACCTCGGTGGTGGTCATCAGCTGGCCGCCCTGCTGCAGGCCCGTGATCACCAGCGGCTTGAGGTTGGCGCGGGCGGCGTAGACGGCGGCGGTCCAGCCGGCGGGGCCGGAACCGAGGATGACGACGCGGGAGTGCTTGGTTGGGCTCATGTATATAATCGCGGGCTGTTGGGAATGCGCTGCGCGCAGTAGGGATTCGGCGGGATTTCTGCGCAGCGCCGGGTCTTGTAATCGGTTTATCGACCCATACGCCGGCGTGTAGAAAATTCCGGGGCAGGGCATAGCTTGGAGGCGCGGACCCGGCAAAACAAGGCGTGGCGCGCGGACGCAACGTTGCGCGACGCGGCCGCCGGCTCGAACCGCCAAACCGTAGCTGGCATTGCGGCGAGGGTGAGAGTAAAAAGCCGCGTGTGCGGGCGCCGGCCCCGCCGGACGCAGCTGCGCCGCGGGCGCGCTGCGCACGGCATGGAAGGGTGCGGCGCCGCACCTCGCCACGCAGCACCTTGCAAGCGTTCCACCCCACACCGCTCACAAAAAACACAACCTGGCTCGTCGCGCCGCCTATGCGGCGTTTTTTCTGGGCCGCACTGGAGACAGCAATGCGTATCGGCGTACCGAAGGAAACCAAGACTCTCGAAGGGCGCGTCGCGCTCGTTCCCGCCGCGGCGGGCGACCTGGTCAAGCGCGGCCACGAGGTCTGGCTGGAGCAGGACGCGGGCGTCAAGAGCGGCTTCAAGGATGCCGACTACACCCGTCTGGGCGTGAAGATCGCGCCGGACGCGGCGGCCCTGTACGAGAAGGGCGAACTGATCGTCAAGGTCAAGGAGCCGATCGCCGGCGACCTGCAGCACCTGCGCAAGGATCACCTGCTGTTCTGCTACCTGCACCTGGCCGCCGAGCCGGCGCTGACCAAGCACCTGCTCGACATCGGCCTGACCGGCGTCGCCTTCGAGACCGTCGAGCTGCCCAACGGCGACCTGCCGCTGCTGGCGCCGATGTCGGTCATCGCCGGCAAGATCGGCGTCCAGGTCGGCACCCACCTGCTGCACCAGCCGATGTCGGGCAAGGGCAAGCTGCTCGGCGGCCTGCCGTCGACCGAGCGCGGCAAGGTCGTGGTGTTCGGCGCGGGCAAGGCCGGCGGCGCCTCGGCCGCGCTGGCCGCCGCGGCCGGCGCCAACGTCACCGTGTTCGAAATGCGCCAGGACCGCATGGACGAGATGATGCGCCTGGGCAACAACGTCACCGCGCTGTATCCGTACCACGACGTGGTCGCGCGCGAAGTCGCCTCGGCCGATCTGGTGATCGGCGCGGTGCTGATCACCGGCGCCAAGGCCCCGCACGTGATGACCCGCGAGATGCTGCGCGAGATGGAAGACGGCAGCGTGGTCGTCGATATCGCCATCGACCAGGGCGGCTGCTTCGAGACCTCGCGCCCGACCACCTGGAAGGAGCCGACCTACGTCGAAGAGGGCATCACCCACTTCTGCGTGACCAACATGCCCGGCGCGGTGCCGCAGACCTCCTCGCAGGCGATCTGCGCGGCGATCCTGCCGTGGGTCAACAAGCTCGCCGCCGGCGCCGACTGGCGCAACAACCCGGCGCTGGTGCGCGGCATCAACGTCGAGGGCGGCAAGATCGTGCATCCGGCGTTGCAGGACATGAAGCTGTAAGAGCCGGGATTCGGGATTCGGGATGAGGCCTGCTGGCCGGGTCCTGGTCCGGATTGCCGACGGGCTTGAAGGGCCGGGCGGAGGATTCCGCCCGGCCCTTTATGCTTTCATGGGCCCTGGCGCGACGGCGCGGCCTGGCTCCAGCGCCGCAATCCCCGCGACTGAACAGGCCGCTCCCGAAGACAGCCGACTCTCGTTTCTCACTCCTCGTTACTCGCTACTCGCTCTTCCTGTATATTCAAGTACTAACGAAATCATCCTAAGGCAGCACATCACGGTGGCGTCCGCACCCACAGCCAGTCGCAAGAAGGCCAAGGCGCCGGCCGAGGCCGAGTCGCGCGCGGCTGCGTCCGCGCCGCCGTCGCCGAAGCGGCAGCGGTTGATGCGCGATATCTCGCTGATCGTGATCGCGCCCTTGCTGCTGTACCTGCTGGCGAGTCTGTTCACGTTCTCGCCGACCGATCCGGGCTGGTCGCATTCGGGCTCGATCACCGCGCCGCTGCACAACCTCGGCGGCCGGGTCGGCGCCTGGATCGCCGACGTGCTGCTGTACCTGTGCGGCTACGTCGCCTTCCTGCTGCCCTTCATGCTCGGCGCGATCGCCTGGATCGCGCTGTTCGGCATGGACACCGACGGCGACGGCGACGCCGATCTAGGCCCGGCGCTGCGGCTGGTCGGCATCGTCGGCTCGCTGGTGTCCCTGGCCGGGCTGCTGCAATTGCGCGTCGGCACGGCCGAGAACTTCTCGGCCGGCGCGGGCGGCATCCTCGGCCAGTTGGTCGGGCGTTCGCTGTATTCGGGCTTCGGCCCGGTCGGCGGCAACCTGTTCCTGGCCGCGCTGCTGCTGATCTCCTTCACCCTGGCCACCGGCGTGTCGTGGTTCGCGGTGATGGACTGGATCGGCAAGCGCGTGCTGACCGCCGGCCCGCTGCTGAGCAAGCTGTTCCGCCGCAGCAGCCAGCAGGCCACCGAGTGGCGCCAGACCCAGGTCATGCGCGAGGAGCGCGAGGAAGCGCGTAAGGCCGACACCGAACTGCGCGCCAAGCGCGAGAAGGTCAAGATCGAGCCGCCGCCGGCACCGGTGGTGGAGAAGAGCGAGCGCGCCAAGCGCGAGACCCAGATCCCGCTGTTCCACACCGGCGACGGCACCGGCCTGCCGCCGCTGGCGCTGCTCGACGATCCCAAGCCGCAGCCCAAGGGCTACAGCGAGGAGACGCTGGAAACCCTGTCGCGGCAGATCGAATTCAAGCTCAAGGATTTCCGCATCGACGCGCAGGTGGTCGGCGCCTATCCGGGCCCGGTCATCACCCGCTTCGAGATCGAGCCCGCGCCGGGCGTCAAGGTCAGCCAGATCTCCTCGCTGGACAAGGACATCGCCCGCGGCCTGTCGGTCAAGTCGGTGCGCGTGGTCGACGTGATCCCGGGCAAGTCGGTGATCGGCCTGGAAACGCCGAACACCTCGCGCGAGATGATCTTCCTGTCCGAGCTGCTGCGCTCGAAGGAATACGACAAGTCCGGCAGCCCGCTGACGCTGGCGCTGGGCAAGGACATCGCGGGGCGGCCGACAGTGGCCGATCTGGCACGCATGCCTCATCTCTTGGTCGCCGGCACCACCGGCTCGGGCAAGTCGGTCGCGGTCAACGCGATGGTGCTGAGCCTGCTGTACAAGGCCTCCGCGAAGGACCTGCGGATGCTGATGATCGACCCGAAGATGCTCGAACTGTCGGTCTACGAAGGCATCCCGCACCTGCTGGCGCCGGTGGTCACCGACATGAAGGAGGCCGCCAACGGCCTGCGCTGGTGCGTGGCCGAGATGGAGCGGCGCTACAAGCTGATGTCGGCGGTGGGCGTGCGCAACCTGGCCGGCTTCAACAAGAAGGTCAAGGACGCCCAGGACGCGGGCCAGCCGCTGATGGACCCGCTGTTCAAGCCCAACGCCGAGCTCGGCGAGGTGCCGATCGCGCTGGAGACGCTGCCGTTCATCGTCATCTTCATCGACGAATTCGCCGACATGATGATGATCGTCGGCAAGAAGGTCGAAGAGCTGATCGCGCGCCTGGCGCAGAAGGCGCGCGCGGCCGGCATCCACCTGATCCTGGCCACCCAGCGCCCGTCGGTGGACGTGATCACCGGCCTGATCAAGGCCAATATTCCGACCCGCATCGCCTTCCAGGTGTCGAGCAAGATCGACTCGCGCACGATCCTCGACCAGTCCGGCGCGGAGACCCTGCTCGGCCACGGCGACATGCTGTACCTGCCGCCGGGCACCGCGATGCCCGAGCGCGTGCACGGCGCGTTCGTGTCCGACGAAGAGGTGCATCGCGTGGTCGAGCACCTCAAGCAGATCGGCGGCGGCCCGGACTACATCGAGGGCGTGCTCGACGAGACCCAGACCATGGGCGACGGTACCGTGGTCGGCGCGACCGGCCTGCCGGAAGCGCCCAGCTCCGGCGGCGACGAGTCCGATCCGCTCTACGACGAGGCCGTGCGCATCGTCACCGAGACCCGCCGCGCGTCGATCTCCGGCGTGCAGCGCCGGCTCAAGATCGGCTACAACCGCGCCGCGCGCCTGATCGAGGCGATGGAAGCGGCCGGCGTGGTGACCCCGCCGGAGCACAACGGCGACCGTTCGGTGCTGGCGCCGCCGCCGCCGAAGTGAGCCGGCGCTCGGCCGGCGCGCGCCGTCGGCGTTTTTCGCGAATCGCGTCGGGCGTCGGCGATGCGCCGCACGATTCGGGCGCGCAGCCAAAAAACGACGGGCCGGCCGCGAACGCTCGCGGCCGGCCCGTTCGCACGTCGGCTGCGCCGCTCAGGGCTGCGGGCAGGCGCGGCGGGTGACTTCGAGGCGGCCGCTGCGGCTGCCCCAGGTCTCGCGACGGCCGTCGCAGGTCCAGTGCACGTAGCCGACCAGATTGCCGCCGGCGTCGAACCATTCTTCGAACTGCTCGGTGCCGTAGGGCGGCGCGTTGGCGACGCTGGTGCCGGCGATCGACAGGCCGGCGACCAGCGCGGCGGCGGACAGAACGCTCTTGATGCGCATGCGAACTCCTTGTTCTGAGGGGTGTTCCGATGGGATGGCGCGTCGTTGCGGGTGCTGCCGTGCGAAGGTAGCCGCGGCCGGCGTGGCAAAATGTGCCGTGAACCTATAATTCGCCTGTCGCGAGCCCGTTCAGTTTCGGCCCAGCACACTGCCGTCCTCTCACTCAGGAGTCGCCCCGTGAACCGTTTCGTCCGCCAAGCCGCCCTCGCGTTGTCGCTGTCGGCGACCCTGTTCGCCGGCGCCGCCAGCGCCGGCGCGCGCGACGACCTCAACGCTTTCACCCGCGGCCTCAAGGGCCTGGACGGCCAGTTCGCCCAGCAGGTGTTCGACCCCAACGGCAAGCTCAAGGAATCCTCGACCGGCCAGGTCGCGCTGTCGGCGCCGCGGCTGTTCCGCTGGGAATACGCCAAGCCCTATCCGCAGCTGATCGTCGCCGACGGCGCCAAGGTGTGGGTGTACGAGCCGGACCTGCAGCAGGTCAGCGTGCGCCCGCAAGGCGCGGAAGAGCAGAACAGCCCGCTGGCGGCGCTGGTCGACCCGAGCAAGCTCGACGCGATGTTCGCGGTCAAGGAGCTCGGCGGCGACGGCGGCCTGAACTGGCTGCTGCTCACGCCCAAGCGCCAGGGCGAAGCCAGCTTCCGCAGCGCGCGCCTGGGCTTCGGCGGCGGCGTGCTGAGCAAGATGGAGATCGTCGATGCGCTGGGACAGAAGACCGAGATCAGTTTCTCGGGCTGGAAGCGCAATCCCAGCTTTCCCGCGAGTACGTTCAAGTACGCGCCGGGCAAGGGCGTGGACGTGATCGGCGAAGGTTGAGCCGCCGGGCGCGATATGGGATCGGAAAAGCGCGGGCTTCGGCCCGCGTTTTTCGTTTTGGGGCTGACGCTGGCCGCGCGACTGCATGGGCTACCTGTAGGAGCGGCGCAAGCCGCGACTGCGTTGTTGCGGTGACGACGAGAGCCGCGTGGCTTGCGTTATCGGATTGCGGGGCATTCGACGCGATCGGAACGAGCGCGGTCGCGACTTGCGTTGCTCCTGCAAGGGGCGCGGGGGGCGGCGTTTGGTGAAGACGTGACGGTTCGTGGCTTCGGGGACGGGCGGCGGGGCGGCGTTGCTTCGGTGGGTCGCGACTTGCGTCGCTCCTACAGGTCGCTTTGGGGAAGCGTCCCGGCAGTTTCCGGTGGAGACGAGCGCGCGGCGCGGTTACAGCGGCTTTTCGTACCGGATCGTCGTCAGCCCGCTGTTCCATTCCTCGTCGGGATAGCGGGCGGTCTCGCGGTAGCCCAGGGCCAGGTACAGCGCCTGGCTGCCGGTGTTGAAGGTGTCGGTTTCCAGGCTCGCCGCGCGGTGTCCTTCGGCGCGCATCGCGTTCTCCAGCGCCTGCATCAGCGCCCGCGCGAGGCCGCGGCGACGGCCGCGCGCGCCGACGTGCAGCGAATCGACAAAGCCGCCGTCGCGGCCGGCGAAGCCGAGCACCTCGCCGTCGAGTTCGGCCACCAGCAACTGGCTCAGTTGCGCATCGACGTAGCGTTCGGCCACGCGATTGCCGTGGTAGTCGGCGATGGCCTGGGCGGTGAGTTGCGGGCGCCAGGTGTCGGCGAAGGTTTCCGCCAGCAGCGCCAGCACCGCGGCGCGGTCGGCGGGCAGGGCGGGGCGGACGAGCGGGGCGTCGGACATCGATTCGGCGAATGCGGGGGACTGCGCGCATTGTCGGCGCCGCGCCGGCGGGCGGCAACGGCGCGGTGGCGCTCAGGCCTGCGCCGGGAACCAGTTCGCGCGCCGCAGCCAGCCGGCGAGGAAGCGCTGCAGGATCGGATGCGCTTGCGCGAGTTCGGTGTAGTAGTCGATCCGGCCCTGGCGATAGCGCGCGTACAGCGCCGCCTGATCGGCGTCCTGCAGCGCCTTGAGCGTGTCCGGCCCGAACAGGCCGTCGCTGGCCAGCGGCGGGCCGAGCAGGCGTTGCAGCAGGACGATCGCGTGGAAGCCGGCGTTGACGTAGAAGTCGAACACGATCTCGGCCAGCATCTGCGAAGCGATCGCGTCGCCGTCGATGCGGTCCCAGTACAGCGCCTTGTACAGCGCGGCGGCTTGCGGCTCGCTCAGGGCGCGCAGGTTGTCCAGGGTAGGCGCCACGCCGAGCAAGGCGCGCGCATTGGCCTGGAACACCGCCAGGGTGATGCCGCGGTTGGTGGCGCCGCCGGGGTCGGCCGGGTCGTCGATGTAGCCGCCTTCGAAAGCCAGCAGCTGCGGGAAGTACAGGGAGAAGTCGGCCATGGTGGGCTGGGTCGATGCGGACGGAGCGCCGCGCCGATACCAACGCCGCCGTGGCGTCGGTTGTGACGGGGGCGCCGTTCGCCGGGCGTTGGACGGGACGGTCGTCGGAGGCGGCGTCACGGCGAGTTAGGCCGTTAGCGCATTAATGCGTTAGTGGGTTAACGAATTAACGAATTAACGAATTAGCCGGTTAACCAGGCGCTACGCCGAAACGCGCGGGCAGACCGCGGCGATGCCCCGCGCCGGCCCGCCGGCGCCGACTTTGCCCGCTGCCGCCGCAGCGCCGCAGCCTCGGCCCGGGCGGCCTCGCGCGCCGGCGGATCTTGCTATCGTGTCCCTCCGTCCAGCGAGCGTTTTCCGTTTTGGCCCGCCGCACCGCCCCCCAGGCCGAACCCGGCCGCGACCTGCTCAGCGCCGCCGACGGCGACGCGTCCGCCGCAGGCGAATCCGTCGCCGCGCTGCGCCCGCTGGCCGAGCGCATGCGCCCGCGCACCCTCGACGAAATGGTCGGCCAGCGCCGCCTGCTGGCGCCGGGTTCGGCGCTGCGCCGCGCGGTCGAATCCGGGCGGGTCCATTCGATGATCCTGTGGGGCCCGCCGGGCTGCGGCAAGACCACCCTGGCGCTGCTGCTGGCGCATTACGCCGACGCCGAATTCCGCGCCATCTCCGCCGTGCTCTCGGGCCTGCCGGAGGTGCGCCAGGTGCTGGCCGCCGCCGCGCAGCGCTTCGAGCAGGGCCGGCGCACGGTGCTGTTCGTCGACGAGGTGCACCGCTTCAACAAGACCCAGCAGGACGCGTTCCTGCCGCACATCGAGCGCGGCACCATCATTTTCGTCGGCGCCACCACCGAGAACCCTTCGTTCGAACTCAACTCGGCGCTGCTCTCGCGCTGCCGCGTGCACGTGATGGAGGCGGTCTCGCCCGAAGACGTGCGGGTGACCCTGCGCCGCGCGCTCGACGACGAGCAGCGCGGCCTCGGCGCCCAGCGCGTGCGCGCCGACGACGGATTGCTGCTGCAGATCGCCACCGCCGCCGACGGCGACGTGCGCCGCGCGCTGACCCTGCTGGAAATCGCCGCCGAACTGGCCCAGGACGAGGGCGGCGAGATCACCCCCGCGACCCTGGCCCAGGTGCTGGCCGACCGCACCCGCCGCTTCGACAAGGGCGGCGAGCAGTTCTACGACCAGATCTCGGCGCTGCACAAGTCCGTGCGCAGCTCCAATCCCGATTCGGCGCTGTACTGGTTCGCGCGCATGCTCGACGGTGGCTGCGACCCGCATTACCTGGCGCGCCGGCTGACCCGGATGGCGGTGGAAGACATCGGCCTGGCCGATCCGCGCGCGCTGCAAATGGCGGTGGACGCGTGGGAAACCTACGACCGCCTCGGCAGCCCCGAAGGCGACCTGGCCCTGGCCCAGGTGGTGATCTACCTGGCCAGCACCGCCAAGTCCAACGCCGCCTACGCCGCGTTCAACCAGGCCAGGCGCGATGTGGTCGAGTACGGCACCCAGGACGTGCCGCTGCACCTGCGCAACGCGCCGACCAAGCTGATGAAGCAGCTCGGCTACGCCAAGGGCTATCAGTACGACCACGACGCCGAAGGCGGCGTGGCGCTGGACCAGACCGGCTTCCCCGACGCGATGGGCGAGCGGGTGTATTACCAGCCGGTGGCGCGCGGGCTGGAGATCAAGCTCGGCGAGAAACTGCAGCGCTTGCGCGCGCAGCGCGCGCAGGCGCGCGGCGAAGGTGGGGGCGACGGCGACGGGCCGGAGGAGGCGGAGTGATCGCTGGACCGATCAAGCGGCGGGCACTTGCCGCCGACGCCCGGGCTTCGCTGGGAGCCGACGCTTTTGTGGGAGGGACTTCAGTCCCGATGCTTTCCTTTCCGCTCGCCGCGATCTGGAACAAAAGCATCGGGACTGAAGTCCCTCCCACAGAAGCTATCCCTCCCACAGAAGCTGCCTCTCCCACAAAAACTACCCCTCCCAGAAAAGTTGTCCTTGCCGCTGAAGCCATTGCGCACACAAAAGCCGGCCGCCGCTGCGACCGCGACGGCAGACGCCGCCCGCCCCGACGCAGCCGCCCTGGAGCCGCCGCATGATGACCCGCGCCGCCCTGCTGCAACTGCTCGCCGTCGCTCTCGGCGGCGCCCTCGGCACGCTGCTGCGCCACGGCGCCAACCTGCTGCTGCCGCGGCTGCCGGCGCCGTGGCCGACCTTGTCGACCTTGACCGTCAATCTGGCCGGCTGCTTCTGCGCCGGGCTGTTGCTGGTCTGGCTGGGCCAGCGCCAGGACGCCGACTTCTGGCGCGCGGTGCTGCTGACCGGCGTGCTCGGCGGCCTGACCACATTCTCGGCCTTCGGCGTGGACCTGCTGGCGATGCTGCGCGCGGCGCGCTACGAATGGCTGGCGCTGACGGTGTTGCTGCATGTCGGCCTGGGCCTGGCCGCGATCGCGGTGGGCTGGAAGCTGGGGCAGGGGCTGTGGCCGGCCCGGGCCTGAATCCGGTTTCCCGCCTGTAGGAGCGGCGCGAGCCGCGACCGCGACAACGCAACTGCGCCGACATCTGCGCAATGGTTGCGTTGTCGCGGT
>NZ_LXSD01000377.1:0-3053 GCF_017168095.1 Lysobacter enzymogenes
CCGGCGCAGCGGGTGGCGCTGCTGGCGTGGCTGGCGGCCTACCTCGCCGCCGCGCGCGCGCCGCGCTGAGGCGCCGCGCTCAGGGGTTGGCCGGCGCCGGGCAGAAGCGGTCCATGCAGTGGTTGAACTCCAGCCGGCAGAACTTCCGGTCCAGATCGGTGACCGCTTCGGCCAGGCATTGCGTGCGCTCGGCGTAGCAGGGGCAGGCCGGCGCGGCCGTGGAAACCGCGGCGAAGCCGGATGCGAAGGCGAGGGCGGCGGCTGCGGCGAGAGTGACAGTGCGGCGGTTGCGTGGGCGGCGCGGCATGGCGGTCATCGGCGGTTGTCGGCGGGTTGTCGGGAGGGATGCGCCGGCATTCGGCTCGGGCGGAAGATGGCGCGGGCGGAAGATGGCGCCGGCGCCGCAGCAAGGTCGGTCGGAATCGGCGCCTGCCGCGGGCGCACCCGCGGCTGACCTTGCTGCGGCAACGGCATGGAAAGATCGCTCAGCGCGCGTGTGCGTCCTGGCCTGAAGTCGCGCCAGCGGCGGCGCGGAACGGCGGTGTCATCGGCGAAATCCTTTTCTGGGCGGCGCGTTGTGCGGGGCGTGGGAACGTTCCCGCGGGCAGAGCGTGCGTTGCGGACGAAAGCGGCGCGGACGGCGGAAACGGCGTGCGCGCGACCGCACCGGTTATGGCACGAGCCCAGGGCGATCGCCGTGACCGCGCTCACGCGGCGGTCGCCGCCGCGGCCGCGGGCGCCGCGGAATTGCCGGAACTGGGATCGTCGGTGTGAAACCGACGTGCATGCGCGTGGTTTCGCCGCGGACGACGCGCGGTTTCATC
Organism: Lysobacter enzymogenes; assembly: GCF_017168095.1. Classification (GTDB taxonomy): domain Bacteria; phylum Pseudomonadota; class Gammaproteobacteria; order Xanthomonadales; family Xanthomonadaceae; genus Lysobacter; species Lysobacter enzymogenes_D. Next base: position 825 of record NZ_LXSD01000377.1, read on the forward strand.
GCGGCAGGGCGTTGAAGGCTCTGGATCCCCGCGTTCGCGGGGATGACGACTTCAAGAGGCGCGGCGAAACCGATTCGCTGCGCAACCCACCTGCCGTCATGCGCGCGAAGGCGGGCATCCAGGGCTCCATCGAGGCATGGCTCTGAAGTCTCTGGATCCCCGCGTTCGCGGGGATGACGATCTKSRAGMGRCGCGGSGAAAMSSAYTCGMCGCGCAACCCACCTGCCGTCATGCCCGCGAAGGCGGGCATCCAGGGCTCCATCGAGGCATGGCTCTGAAGCCTCTGGATCCCCGCCTTCGCGGGGATGACGATCTGGGAGAGGCGCGGGGAAAACACTCACGCGCAACCCACCTACCGTCATGCCCGCGAAGGCGGGCATCCAGGGCTCCATCGAGGCATGGCTCTGAAGTCTCTGGATCCCCGCGTTCGCGGGGATGACGATCTKSRAGMGRCGCGGSGAAAMSSAYTCGMCGCGCAACCCACCTGCCGTCATGCCCGCGAAGGCGGGCATCCAGGGCTCCATCGAGGCATGGCCTGCCGCCATCCACGGCGCGGAAGAAACGCAGACAAACCCACCCAAGCCCGGCGGCCAAAGAAAAACCCCGGCCGCATCGCAGCCGGGGTTCGTCGTGTTCGAGCACGCAGGAAACTTACAACGCCTGCTTGTAGACCGCGCCGTCCTTCATTACGAACGCCACGTCCAGCACCGTGTTGATGTCGGCGAGCGGGTCGCCCTTGACCGCGACGATGTCGGCGCGCTTGCCGGTTTCGATCGTGCCCTGGTCGTCCACGCCCAGCACTTCGGCGGCGCGGATGGTCGCGGCCTGCAGCGCCACCGCGGCCGGGATGCCGGCTTCGACCATGTAGACGAACTCGCGCGCGTTGTCGCCGTGCGGGCCCACGCCCATGTCGGTGCCGAAGGCGATCTTGACCCCGTTCTTGTAGGCGTTGGCCGCGGTCTGCTGGATCATCGCGCCGATCCGCGCCGCCTTCGGCCGCACTACGTCGGGGAAGTAGCCGTCGATCTTGGCCTTGTCGGCGACGAAGCGGCCGGCGTAGATGGTCGGCACGTACCAGGTGCCGCGCTGCTTCATCAGCGACATGACCTCCGGGCTCATGTAGGTGCCGTGTTCGATGCTGGTGACGCCGCCGAGCACCGCGCGCTTCATGCCTTCCTCGCCGTGCGCGTGCGCGGCGACGCGGTAGCCATAATCCCGCGCCGTATCCACGATGGCTTTTACTTCCTCCACGGTGAACTGCGGCGCGTCGCCGGACTTGGCGTAGGACAGCACGCCGCCGGTGGCGGTGATCTTGATGACGTCGCTGCCTTCCTTGTAGCGCTGGCGCACGGCCTGGCGGGCGTCGTCGATCGAGTTGATCACGCCTTCGGTCGGGCCGGGCGGGCCGATCAGGTGCGAGAGCGCGTCGTTCATGCCGTTGGTGGGATCGGCGTGGCCGCCGGTGGTGGCGATGGACTTGCCCGCGGCCCAGATGCGCGGGCCGGCGACCAGGCCCTGGTTGATCGCGTCGCGCAGGTGCGGGGTCACTTCGCCGCCGAGGTCGCGCACGCTGGTGAAGCCGGCCTGCAGGGTCTTGTTGGCGTAGCCGACCGCGCGGAAGGCGAAGTCGACCGGGTCGAGGCGGAAGCCTTCGGAATAGCTCTGCGCGCTGGACTGGCCGCCCAGGTGCACGTGCAGGTCGGTCCAGCCCGGGGTGCAGGTGTGTTGCGACAGGTCGACCGCGCGCGCGCCGGCGACGTCGTTGAGGCCAGCGCGGACCTCGGCGATCTTGCCGTCGCGCACGGTCACCGTGTGCGGGCCCAGCAGCTTGCCGCTGCGCGCGTCGAACAGTTTGCCGCAGCGCAGCGCGGTGGGTTCGGCCGGCGGCGCCGGCGCGGCCTGGGCGGCGCCGGCGAGGGCGCAGGCGAGGACGGCGAGGGCCAGCGGTGCGGCGGTCGGTCGGATCGTGAGCGTTCGGGGCATGGTCGGTTCCGGCGTTGGCGGGCGTGCGCCCGGAGCGGCGAGGCGCCGTCCGTGCCGCATCGCGCGTGGGTGTGTCGTGCGGATCGTGCGGGCGCATCGGTGTGCGGGCGCGGCGCCGCAGCGGACTCCCCCCGGTCGCGGCCGCCGGCCGGGGCCAGCATGCAAGCCGCGCACGGCGCGGGTCAACGTGACCAATGCACTAGGCGCGCCGTCCGGCCGCCGCCGCCGGCCGCGGCGCGGACGCGC
>NZ_LXSD01000378.1:0-24583 GCF_017168095.1 Lysobacter enzymogenes
GCCGCAGCGCGCCGGTGCCGTACACCGCGACCAGGCGCGCGGCGGCGTCCAGCGCCGGATCCGGCGGCAGGGCCAGGAACGCCGACGCCGCGGCCGCCTCGCGCGCACCGGCGTCGGCCGCGGCCGTGGGAAACAGGAGGGTCATGGCGACAGCTACAAATGAGAACGATTCTCATCGTAACCCATCCTCGGCTCCGGCGCGCGGCCGGCGCCTGTCGCCCAGCCGTCATCTGCGCCGCGTCCGGCGACCGAGCCGAGCGGCTCGATCGGCACCGCCACGATTTTCCGTATTGGATAAATTTTCACCAACCCTCACCGCCGCTTGCGACCGCGATCGACATTCGCATGCGAACCAATCTATTGCCCGCGACGAAAACGCGTTCGCGTTGAGCGGAAACGAATCGGACACGATCACAACTTTCGCGTGATTGAACGCGAGTCTGCGTTAGCGCGCGAAATCGGCTTTTTTCCAGGGAAATTCCGCAGTTCGCGCAAGCCTTCGAACGCGTCGGCGATGGCTTGCGCGCTGTCCGAAAACCTTCACATATCCGTCTTGTGATAAGCCTCTCACCGCCGTCCTCGTAAATCCTCGACTTGTGATATGCCTCTCATCGCACTTGATGGACATGACTTGAGCGCTCGGGGATATTGATTCCGAAGGCGGCGCACGGCGCATCCGTGCAGCGTCGCCTTCCGATGCGATCGCGCCGCGCCCGAAACGCGGGCATCGCCCGGACCTTCCCCCCTTTGCTGTACCGATAAGAACTAAGGCCCACCGTCCGCCGTTCGCGCCGGATGGACACGGACAGAGGCCCCGCCCAGGCGCGCTGCGCCGCGGCCATGCTTGTACTTCGAATTCGCTATACACACGGAGAGGGGGCCACTCGTAAGAACGAGTCGGCCGCAGGCTCGCGCGCACTCGTCACGGCGCGCCGACGGACCGCGCGTCCGCCGGCAGCCGGCGGCGTCGCGCGTCCCGGCGCCGGTTCAAAGGAAGCGCCATGAACGAACTCCATGCATCCGGCCTGCCGCTCACCACCGCACAGCGCGGACTGTGGGTCGGACAGAAGCTCGCCTCGGCCGAAGCGACCTTGAACATCGCCGAGGCGGTGGAGATCCACGGGCCGGTCGAGCCGGCGCTGTTCCAGCGCGCGCTGCGCCAATTCGCCGACGAAGCGCAAGCCGTGCGCGCGCGCATCGTCGAGCACAACGGCCTGCCCTATCAGATCGTGCGCGAGCGCTACGAGTTCGAGACGCCCTACATCGATTTCAGCGGCGAGCCCGATCCGCGCGCCGCCGCCGAGCGCTGGATGCAGGCCGAGATCAACCGCCCGGTCGATCTGGCCCACGACCCGCTGTGGGTCGGCGCGATCTTCAAGTACGCCGACGATCTGTATTGCTGGTACCAGCGCGCCCACCACACCGTCTACGACGGCTACAGCGGCGGCATGGCGGCCAAGCGCCTCAACGAGCTGTATTGCGCCTACCGCGACGGCGTCGAACCGCCGCCCTGCGGCTACGGCACGCTGGCCTCGCTGATCGAGGCCGAAGCGTCGTACCGCGATTCCGACCGCTACCGCCGCGACCGCGAGTACTGGCTGGAACAACTCGCCGACCTGCCCGAAGCGGTGACCCTGGCGCGCCGGCGCGTGCGCAACAACGGCGGTTTGCGCCGCGCCAGCGGGCGCGTGTCCGAAGCCGGGCGCGAACGCCTGGCGCAAATCGCCCGCGACAACGGCGTGAGCCTGCCGCAGGTGCTGATCGCGCTGATCGCGGCCTATTACCACCGCGCCAGCGGCGCCCACGACCTGGTGTTCGGCATGCCGGTCACCGGCCGCTCCAGCCATGCGTTGCGCAGCACGCCGGGCATGGTCGCCAACGTGGTGGCGATCCGCCTGCAGATGCGCGCGGACATGAGCATGAGCGAGCTGTTCCAGCAGACCTCGCGCACGGTCAAGTCGGCGCTGCGCCATCAGCAGTACCGCTTCGAGGAACTGCGCCGCGACCTGGGCCTGGTCAATCCGGACCAGCACATGGCCTGGCTCGGCATCAACATCGAGCCTTACGACTACAACAACTTCCTCGGCCACCGCGGCAGCGCGCGCAACCTGCACAACGGCACCGCCGAAGACCTGACCGTGTTCGTGTTCGACCGCCTCGACGGCCAGGGCCTGAGCTTCGACTTCGACGCCAACCCCACCTTGTACCCGGCCGCCGAACTCGACGAGCACAAGCGCCGGCTGATGCGCCTGATCGAGCAGGTGCTCGAGCGCCCCGACATCGCCCTGGGCGCGATCGACGTGCTCGGCGAGGAAGAACGCGAGCGCCTGTTGAACCACTGGAACGCCACCGACGAAGCGCTGGAGGACAGCACCGCGCTGGCGCAGTTCCAGCGCCAGGCCGCGCGCACGCCCGACGCGGTCGCGGTGATCGCCGGCGACACCCGGCTGAGCTATCGCGAGCTCGACGAATCCAGCACCCGCCTGGCCCATCGGCTGATCGCGCGCGGCGTGCGCCCCGGCGACACCGTCGCCATCGCCCTGCCGCGCGACGAAGTACTGCCGGCGGCGCTGCTGGCGGTGTGGAAGGCCGGCGCGGCCTATCTGCCGCTGGATCCGGAAGCGCCGATGCAGCGCATCGCCCTGACCCTGGACGACGCCGCGCCGAGCCTGCTGCTGACCGCGCCGGCCTTCGCCGATGCGTTCGCCGGCCGCGGCCTGCCGCTGCTGTTCGCCCACGCCCAGGACGAGCGCTACGACGCCGAAGCCGCGCCGCCGCTGCCGCAGCTCGGCGGCGCGCAGCTGGCCTACGTGATCTACACCTCCGGTTCGACCGGCGTACCCAAGGGCGTGGAAATCGGCCAGCGCGGGTTCTGGAACTTCCTCCAGGCGATGCAGCGCGAGCTGCGGCCGCACGCGGGCCAGCGCTATCTCGCCCAGACCACGATCACCTTCGACATCGCCGGGCTGGAGCTGTTCCTGCCGCTGACCGTGGGCGCGACGGCGGTGCTGACCACCGCCGAGGTCGCGCGAAACCCGCTGGCGCTGGCGCGGCTCATCGACGAACAGCGCATCGACGTCGTGCAGGCCACCCCGTCGCTGTGGCGCATGCTGCTGGCCAATGCGGACGCGCGCCTGGAGCGCGTGCACGCGCTGATCGGCGGCGAAGCGCTGCAGCCGGAACTGGCCCAGCAACTGGTGCGCAAGGCCGCGCGGCTGACCAATCTGTACGGCCCGACCGAAACCACGGTGTGGTCGACCGCGATGGAGATCACCGCCGACAGCCTGGCCGCGGGCAACGGCGCTTCGCCGCCGATCGGCCGGCCGCTGCTCAACACCCGCGTCTACGTGCTCGACGCCGCCGGCCAGCCGATGCCGACCGGCAGCGCCGGCGAGCTGTACATCGGCGGCCACGGCGTCGCCCACGGCTACCGCAATCGCGCCGAGCTCAACGCCGAGCGCTTCCTCGCCGATCCGTTCCGCCCCGGCGAGCGCCTGTACCGCACCGGCGACCTGGCGCGCTGGCGCGACGACGGCGTGCTCGAATACCTCGGCCGCGCCGACCAGCAGGTCAAGATCCGCGGCCACCGGGTCGAGCTGGGCGAAATCGAAGCGCAGCTGCGCGGCTTCGCCGACGTCGCCGAGGCCGCGGTCGCGCTGCATCGCGACGCCGCCGGCAACGCGCTGCTGACCGCCTATGTGGTGCCGGCCGCCGGCGCGACCGCCGAGGCCGACGCGCTGCGCCGTGCGCTGGCCGCGCGCCTGCCCGACTACATGGTGCCGTCGGCGTGGATCGAACTGGCCGCGCTGCCGATGACCGCCAGCGGCAAGCTCGACCGCAAGGCGCTGCGCCCGCCCGAGCGCGACCGACGCAGCGCCTACGTGGCGCCGCGCACCGAGGCCGAACGCAAGCTGGCGTCGATCTGGCAGCAGATCTTCAAGCTCGACCGGGTCGGCATCCACGACAATTTCTTCGAACTCGGCGGCGATTCGCTGTCGGCGGCCGAGCTGGTCGCCGCGCTGCCGCGCCATTTCGGTTCGGAACTGTCGATGGGCGCGCTGTTCGAAGGCTCGACCATCGCCGGCCTGGCCGCGGCGCTGGAGCGCAGCGGCGGCGACAACGATCCGCTCGGCGCGCTGCTGGCGCTGCGCGGCGGCGCGCGCGAGCGCGAGCAGCGGCCGCTGTTCTGCATCCACCCGGTCACCGGCGTGGGCTGGGCGTTCGCCGGCATGCTGCGCCAGATCGAGCTGCCGCTGTACGCGCTGCAGTCGCGCGGCCTGCGCGGCGGCGCGCTGCCCGGCAGCATCGAGGAGATCGCCGCCGACTACATCGCGCAGATGCGCAAGGTCCAGCCGCAGGGCCCGTACCGTCTGCTCGGCTGGTCGCTGGGCGGGCTGATCGGCCACGCGGTCGCGGCGCAGTTGCAGCGCGACGGCGATACGGTCGAGCTGTTGGCGATGATGGATTCCTATCCTTTCGCCGCCGAACCGGCGCTGCCCGACGAGGCCCAGCAGGCCCAGGCGGTGCTCAAGTTCCTCGGCTTCCACCACCGCCTGCGCGAAGCGCCGCAGGACATGCGCGCGCTGACCGAACTGCTGTGCCAGGAATACGAGGTGTTCTCCAACCCGCTGGTGCAGCAGGTGCTCAAGGACGACGCCAAGCTGATCGAGCACGTCGCCGCGGTCACCCGCAACAACCTGACCCTGGCGCGCCGTTACGTGCCGCAGCGCATCGACGCCGACGTGCTGTTCTTCGACGCCAGGCGCAAGGAGCGGGTCGACCTCGACGGCCTGCTGCACTACCGCGCCAACGCCTGGCAGGCGCACGTGGCCGGGCGCTTCGACGTGCACGAAGTCGATTGCCACCACCAGACCATGCTCGAGCCGCGCGCGGCCGCGCACATCGGCCGGGTGCTGCGCGAACGCCTGCTCGGCGAGCCGGCGCAACCCGCGCGCCTGGACCCGCCGCCGCCGGCCGCGCTGCCGCTGGTCGCCGCTTATTCGTAAGGAGACCTCCGTGTCCGCATCCGCAGTGTCCATCGCCGCCGAAGCCGCCGCCCCCGTCACCCCCGGCGCGGTGGTGATCTTCACCGTCGGCACCCAGGGCGACGCGCGCCCGTGCATCGGCCTGGGCCAGGCGCTCAAGCGCGCCGGCTATCCGGTGCGCATCGTCACCAGCGACAACTTCGCCCCGCTGGTGCGCGAGGCCGGGCTGGAGTTCTCGGCGATCAGCGCCGACTTCAGCGACCTGTTGACCAACAATCCCGAAACCGTCGACAAGGCGCTCAACCCCTGGTACCTGGTCCAGCACACCCGCGCCAAGTTCGCGCAGTGGGCGGCGACCTGGGCGCAGGAAGCGCGGCCGGCGTGCAAGGGCGCGGCGCTGCTGGTCGGCACCGGCATCGTCACCCAGTTGGCCAAGGCGATCGGCGAAGCCGACGGCATTCCCTTCATCCAGGCCCATCTGCAGCCGTTCACGCCTTCGCGCAAGCTCTCGCCGCTGTCGTTCTGGTCCGAGCGCGAGTTTCCCGGCGCGGTCAACATGGCGCTGTTCTCGGTGATGAAGCTGCTGGCCTGGTACACACTCAAGCCGGCGGTCAACGGCGCGATCCGGCCGCAGCTCAAGCTGCCGCTGTTCCCGTGGTACGGGCCGTTCTTCGACACCAATCCCGAACGCATGCGGGTGCTGTACGGCTACAGCCGGCACATCCTGCCGCCGCCGGACGACTGGCCCGAGGAGGTCAAGGTCACCGGCAGCTGGTTCCTCGATCAGGCCGACGTTTGGCAGCCGCCGCAGGGCTTGGCCGACTTCCTCGCCGAGGGCGAAAAACCCGTGTATTTCGGCTTCGGCAGCATGTTGGCCAACAACGCCGAGGCGCTGACCGAGGTGGTGCTCGAGGCGGTGCGCATCGGCGGCCGGCGCGCGGTGCTGGCGACCGGCTGGGGCGGCCTGCGCTGCGAGCCGGGGCGCCTGAGCGACAAGGTCTATGTGATCGAAGCCGCGCCGCACGACTGGCTGTTCCCGCGCATGGCCGCGACCGTGCAGCACGGCGGCGCCGGCACCACGGTGGCGGCGGCGCGCGCCGGCGTGCCGTCGGTGTTCGTGCCGTTCTTCGGCGACCAGCCGTTCTGGGCGCGGCGCATGCACGCGCTGGGCACCGCGCCGCCGGCGCTGGACCGGCGCACGGTCACCGCGCAGCAGATGGCGCAGGCGGTCGAGGACGCGCTGCGGCCCGAGCGCGTGCGCGCGGCGCAGGAACTGGGCGAAAAGATCCGCGCCGAGAACGGCGGCATCGCGGCGATCCGCGCGCTCAACGAATGGGGCCTGCTGCCGCCGCCGCGGCTGGGCCAGGACGCGCCGGCGCTGGCGCTGGAGCGCGTGGCCTGAGCCGCGACCGGTTCGCGGCCGCTGGCCGCGAATCAGCGGGCGTTCGCGCGAATCGCGCCGCCACGACACCGTCGTTCCGGCAAAGCCGGAACCCATTTTGATTTTCGCTCCCAGCCCTCGCAGCGCCCTGCGCACACGCGGACGCTCCGGCCTCCCCTGTGGCGAGGCCGGAGCGCGAGGCCCTGCGCCGCAGTCACAGCCTCGGAGACGCCGTCCGCACACAATGACGGACTGCCCCGCGGCGCCCTGGCGCGCCGCCCGCGAGCGAGGCGTCCCCCAATGCAAAGCACCGAAGTCGAACTCGAGCGCCTGCGCGTGCGCCGCGAGGCGCGCCGCGCCGAGCTGGCCGCGCACAGCGGCGTCAACCAGCGCGAAGGCCGCGCCCTGTGCCTGTCCGGCGGCGGCTACCGCGCCGCGCTGTTCCATCTGGGCGGGTTGCTGCGTCTGCACGAGGCCGGCCTGCTCGCCGGCCTGAGCCTGATCAGCTCGGTCTCCGGCGGCAGCATCGTCTCGGCCTGGCTGGCCTGCCGTTACCTCGACACCCGCCGCGACGCCGAAGAAGGCTTCGCCGCCTGGAGCGACCGCATCGACTTCCGCGCCGCGGTGGTCGAGCCGTTCCGCACGGTCGCCGCGCGCGATCTGCGCACGTGGCCGGTGCTGGCGACGCTGCCGTTCAACTGGCTCAAGCCGTCGTGGCGGATCGGCCTGCTCGAACGCGGCTACCAGCGCGCCTTCGGCGAGCGCCACCTCGACGAACTGCCGCAGTCGCCGTCGTTCGTGTTCTGCGCCACCGACCTGACCTTCGGCGTGAACTGGGAATTCTCGCGCCGCCGCGTCGGCGACTACCTCGCCGGCTACCTGCGCGACGGCGCGCGGCGGGTGCGGCTGAGCTGCGCGGTCGCCGCGTCTTCGAGTTTTCCGCCGGTGTTCGGGCCGGTGCGCTTCGACGCCGATCCCGGCGACTACCAGCGCGGCGACTACCGCGGCGACGACGGCGACGCGCTGCGCGCGCGGATCGAACTCAGCGACGGCGGCGTCTACGACAACCTGGCCACCGAGCCGAGCCTGCGCCGTTATCGCGAAGTGCTGGTGTCCGACGCCGGCGGCCCGTTCGTGTTCGAGAGCAAGCGCTGGTGGCTGTCGCGGCTGATGCGCTACACCCAGGTCATGGGCAATCAGGCCGAAGCGCTGCGCAAGCGGCTGTTCTTCGGCCAGGCCGAAATCGGCTCCTTCAGCGGGGTGTACTGGAGCCTGACCGGCTACCGCGACGAAGGCGCCGACGGCTACAGCCCCGCGCTGGTGCGCGACGTGCTCGGCCGTCTGCGCACCGACCTGGACCGGTTCCTCGACGTCGAGTTCGAAGTGCTGGTCAACCACGGCTACTTCGCCGCGCACGATGCGCTGTGGCGGCAGAATGGCTGGGTGTCCGAGGCCGCGCCCGCGGTCTGGCCGTATCCGCAGCGCGCCGACGAGAGCCGCGTGCGGCGATGGCTGCGGCGCAGCCATGCGCGGGTGCTGCATCGGCGGTGGTGGGGGGCGAGTTAGCGCTGCGGGCGGTCGGTATCGTCGCAGCGGTGGTGTCGCGGTCGCGGCTCGCGCCGCTCCTACAGGGGCTTCGGCCGGTTTCGTTTCCGACTGCAGGAGCGGCGCCAGCCGCGACCGCGACACCTACGCCGCCCGCCACCTCACCCGCGAAAACGTCCCGACCGAACCGCCACGCTCCGCCGCCTCAACCTTTCGCGTGCACGCAAGGCGCGAACAGATCCATCGGCTTCTGATACACGCTGGTCTCCACCTGCATCAGCCCCAGCACCGAGTGGAACAGGTTGTCGTGGCTGGCCGGCTTGGCCGATTCGGCGCGCAGGCACTGCAGGTCCAGCCCGCGCGAGGCGGCGAACCCCGGCGAGAACCACATCACCATCGGCACCTTGGTCTGGGTCTTGGGCGCGATCGCGTACGGGACGCCGTGCAGGTACAGCCCGTTCTCGCCGAGCGACTCGCCGTGGTCGGACAGATAGATCAACGCGGTGTCGCGCGAATCGTCCTGCGCCAAGTAGCGGATGGTGCGGGCGAGGAACTCGTCGGTCGCCATCACCGCGTTGTCGTAGGCGTTGACGATCTGCTCGCGGTCGCACTGGCCCAGTTCGTTGGTGTCGCAGGTCGGGGTGTAGCGGCGCAGGCGCTCGGGGTAGCGGCGGAAATAGGCCGGGCCGTGGTTGCCCAACTGGTGCAGCACCACCACCGCGTCGCCCGGCTTGGCGCCGACGCGCTCGCGCAGGCCGCCCAGCATCACCTCGTCGAAGCAGCCGTCGGGCCCGCAGAACTTGGGATCGCTGGCATGTTCGAACGATTCGAACGCCAGGCCCTTGCACACGTTCTTGCAGCCGGTCTGGTTGTCGCGCCACAAGGTCTGGATGCCGGCGTACTCGAGCACGTTGAGCAGCGATTCCGAACCCTGGATGCGGTCCTTGTCGTAATTGGCGCGGCCGAACGGCGAGAACATGCACGGCACCGAGACCTCGGTGCTGCTGCCGCAGGCGGTCACGTCGGGGAAGTTGACCGGCGCGATCCGCGCCAGCTCCGGCGTGGTCTGGCGCGCGTAGCCGTTGAGGCCCCAGTTCTGCGCGCGCACCGTTTCGCCGACCACCAGCACCAGCAGGCGCGGCTTCGGGCTGGCGGTGCGCGCGGCGGCGATGCGCGCGTCGGTGCCGATCGGCGCGCGGCCGCGCACGCGCGAGGCCGAGTCGTCCAGCGCCACCCGCGTCAGCGACACCAGGTAGTTGGCCGGCGTCACCAGGTGACGCATTTCCTTGTGGTTGCGCAGCAGCGCCGAGATGTCCTGGAACGAGCCCATCAGCGCCAGCCCCGCCAGCGCCAGCGACGCGACCAGCAGGCCCAGCCGCACCAGCAGCGCGCGACCCAGCGGCCGCAGCTTCAACCGCACCCGCCACAGCAGCGCGGCCGGCAACACGCCGTACAGCAGCAGCGGCAGGATCAACCCGGCGGTGAACAGCTCCGCCGACTCCTTGCCGTCGGACTGCAGCACGTTGCGGATCATGCCGGTGTCCAGGTAGATCCCGTACTGGCTCATGAAGTGCGCCGCGCCCGCGGTGACCAGCAGCAGCGCCGTCAGCAACGGCTTCACCGTCCAGCGATTGAGCAGCAGGCCGAGCAACAGCGAGGTGATCGCGACCACGGCGACGAACACGCACGCCGCCACCCACACGCCGTGACCGGCCGCGAATGCGCCGGCGGCCGAGGCCGCGCGCCAGAACGCGTTGTTGGCGAACGCGGCGAAGAACACGCTGGCCAGGACGACGATGGTCTCGACGCTGAGCTCGGGCCGGTAAGACAGCCAGGCCGGCCAACGCAGTTGCGAGCGGGCGACGGTGCTCATCGGCCGGCTCCCTGCGCTGCGGCTTGCGCCGCGGGCGCCGCCTGCGGGGCCTCGCGCCGGGCCATCGCCAAATAAAGCGCCAGCGCCACGAACCAGCTGATCGCCAGGGTCCACACGTCGTGCGAGAAGAAATGCGCGCCGCGCAGCTGCTGCGAGATCCCGAACAGCAACCCCACGCCCAGGCCGACCGCGAGCCCGCGCCAACGCAGCCGCGGCCGCAATTGCAGGAAGAAGAAATACAGCGCCACCCAGGCGTAACCGCCGCTGGCATGGCCGGCCGGGAAGCACACGCCGCGGTCGAGTCCGGGCGGGCGCGCGTCGAACAAGCCGTAGAACGCGACGTCGCCGCCGTAGCGGCTCAGATCCCAGGGGCAGTCCATGTTGGTCAGCGACTTCAGGCCCGACACCAGCGACACCGCCAGCAGCGTCGCCAGCAACAGGTAAGCCAGCGGCCGGCGCCACTCGGCCAGCGCCGGACGCGAGCGCGCGAACAGCCAGAACGCGAACACGCCCAGCCACGCCGCGGTGCTGGCGTCGCGGCCGAAGCGGTGGATCACGTGCTCGGTGAGGTAGGCGTTCTCCAGCGCCCAGCGCCCGCCCTGCAGCGCGTAGAGCCGGTCGGCCAGCCAGAAATCGCCGCCCAGGCCCATGCTCAGCGCCGACAGCGCCGTCAGCGCCAGCAACGGCCACAGCGCGTGGCGCAGCAGGAAACTCCGCGCCGACACGCCGGCGGCGACGCCGGGCAACATCGGCGGCAAAGCGGCGGGCGCGGCGGCCGTCGCGGGGACGGCCGGGGCGAGCGGCCTGGATACGGAGCGATTCATCGACGGCAACGGGCTCGTGAGCGGGCGTGAGAGACCCGGGCGGCGGCGACAACGTCGGCGAAGCGGGCTGTGCGGCGATGATCGAAACGGCGCTGTCGGAGAGCGGTCGGAACCGGGTTGTGGGCTCGTTAAACAGGGAAAATCCGGGCGCGCCCGCGGCGCTGCGTTCAGATTCGGCGCGGCCGCGGCCCCTTGTTCCGACGGGCTTCCGACGCCACCGTAACCACACTGGCGGCCTGCGCCGGGGAGCTGGGGGGCTTCGCGCACCCTGCGCATCCGTTCGCAGCAAGACCTCGCGCCCCGGCTTGGGGCACACTCAGTTCAGGCCGCGCCCGCGGCGGGAGACCCGGCGCATGCGCCTGTTGGTGGTGGAAGACAATCGCAACCTGGTGGCCAACCTCTTCGATTACTTCGAAGCGCGCGGCTACACCCTCGACGCCGCGCCCGACGGTCCCACCGGCCTGCACCTGGCGGTGACCCAGCGCTACGACGCGATCGTGCTGGACTGGATGCTGCCGCGCCTGGACGGCCGCGAAGTGCTGCGCAGCCTGCGCGAGGAAGCCGGCTCCGACGTGCCGGTGCTGATGCTGACCGCGCGCGACGAGCTGCCCGACAAGATCGCCGGCTTCCGCGCCGGCGCCGACGATTACCTGACCAAGCCCTTCGCCCTGCCCGAACTGGAAGTGCGGCTGGAAGCGCTGGCCGCGCGCGCCGCCGGCCGCGGCCGCAGCAAGGTGCTGCAGGTCGCCGACCTCAAGCTCGACCTGACCACGCTGGAAGTCAGCCGCGGCGGCCGTTCGCTGCATCTGTATCCGGCCTGCCGCAAGCTGCTGGAAGTGCTGATGCAGTCCAGCCCCGGCGCGGTCACCCGCGAACGCCTGGAGCACGCGCTGTGGGGCGACAGCCCGCCCGACGGCGACATGCTGCGTTCGCATGTCTACGAACTGCGCCGCGCGGTCGACGGGCCCTACCCGGTCAAGCTGATCCAGACGCTGCCGCGGGTGGGCTACCGGCTGGCGGTGCCGGCGGAGTCGGGCGACCACGAGGCCGATGGCAGCGCCGCCTGACCGCGCGCCGGCGCCGGCCGCCGCGCCGACGCGCGCGCGTTCCAGCCTGCGCCAGCGCATCCTGCTCGGCCTGTTCGGCTACACCGCGCTGCTGTCGATCGCGGTGGTGGTGCAAGGGTTCTTCGTCAACGAGCACGCCGAGCACCTGGTGTGGACCTCGCTGATGAACACCGAGATGGACTACTTCATCGAGCGCAGCCGCGGCGATCCGGACTACCGCTGGAGCGACACCCAGGCGTTGTCGCTGTACGACAGCGCCACCCGGCCGCCGCCGCGCGAGCTGGCGAAGCTCGCGCCGGGCGTGCACGACGAGGTCGTCGTCGCCGGCGTCGAGTACGTGACCCTGGTGCGCGACGTCGACGGCCGCCGCCTGATCCTGGCGCTGGACATCGACGACATGGAGCACCGCGAGTTCGACCTCGCGCTGACCATCGCCGCCTCGGCCATCACCACCTTGCTGCTGCTGTGCGCGGTGATCGGCTGGGGCGTGCACCGGCTGGTGCGGCCGCTGACCAACATGGCCCAGCGCATCGGCGGCCTGCGCCCGGACCGTTCCGGCCAGCGCGTGGACGTGCCCGATTCGGCCAGCTCGGAACTGGTGGTGATCGCCGATGCGGTCAACGACTACCTGGAGCGCAACGACCGCTACGTCGAGCGCGAGCGTGCCTTCATCGACAGCGCCAGCCACGAGCTGCGCACGCCGATCTCGGTGATCGCCGGCGCGGCCGAAATCGCCCTGGACCACAACGAATTGCCGGCCGGCACCCGCCACCAGCTCAACCGCATCCGCCGCACTTCGCGCGATGTCGAGCAACTGATCTCGCTGCTGCTGGTGCTGGCCAAGGATCCCAAGCGCCTGAGCGCGAACAGCGACCGGGTCGCGCTCGACCATCTGCTGCCGGAAATCGTCGAAGACCATCGCCACCTGACCCGCGACAAGGATCTGACCCTGGCGATCGCGCCGCTGCCGCCGTGCGAGATCCTGGCGCCGCTGCCGATCGTGCAGGCGGCGATCGGCAACCTGCTGCGCAACGCCATCGAGAACAGCGACCGCGGCGAAATCGCGATCCGCCTGCAGGACGACGCCACCGTGGTGATCGAAGATCCGGGGCACGGCATGACCCCGGAGGAAATCAGCGCGATCTACGCCCGCGTCGCCCGCGGCGGCCGCGAAGGCGGCGGCATCGGCCTGGACCTGATCTCGCGCCTGTGCGAACACCTGGGCTGGAGCCTGCGCTTCGACAAGGCCGAGCGCGGGACGCGCACGACGCTGGCGCTGAAGGCCTCGGCCTGATCCGAGACGAAAGCATCGGGCCTGAAGGTCCTCCCAAAGCTGTAGGAGGGCCTTCAGGCCCGATGCCTTTGCTCCAGTTCGCCGCGCTCCCCCACCCGCCGCCCTGGCTCGCGCCTAGCCTTCGAGCCGCCCCTGCGCCGCCAGCGCCTCGCCCGCCCGCACCCGCCGGTACGCCTGCTCCACCGCCTGCGCACCGTACTTCAGCTCCAGCCGCTTGACGATGAAATGCCCGCGCGCCATGTCCTGGTAGTGATTGGTGAACAACACATTCATCGTCGCCGCGGTGGCCGCGCCGATCACCGGCACGATCTGCGCCGCGGTCTTCTCGGTGATGACGATGCCGAAGCGCGTGGCCACGGTATCGATCAGCTTGGCCATCCACGTCGCCGCCTGCTTCTTGGCGTAGGCCTGGGTGACCTCGTGCGCGCCGCGGTGCCCGGCCAGGTGGACCAGCTCGCGGGTCGCGTTCTTGGTCAGCTCCGACAGCACGCCGCGCGAGGCGTAGTACCCCGATTCGGCGGCATCGTCGCGCTTGCTGTTGCCGCCGAACGCGAACACCTCCACGCAGGCCGCCTGCACCCACGGCTCGGACAGCGAGAACCCTTCGCTGCGCGCGATGTCGGCGACCGACCGCATCATGATCACCGTGGTCACCGGCAGCTCGACCGCCAGCCCGGCCATGCCGAACAAGCCGCCGGCCGCGCCGGACACCGCCGCGGCCAGCTTGTGGGTCTTGGTCGAAGCGCGCTTGCTCGGCGCCTCCTTGACCGTGCTCAGCGCCGCCGACGCGGCCTTGTGCATGGCCGCGTGCACGATCTTGTGGATACGCTCATGAGCGAAGCGCGGCAGCCTGGACAGGCCGAACTCGATCGGCGCCCCGGCCAGCGCCGCCATGCGCGCGGTGATCGACGGCGTCTCCAGCAGCGCCACCGCGCGCTTGAGATCGGCCGCATCGGCCGGATGGTTCAGCAACTGCGCGTCTTCGGTCATCGCCCCTCGCCTCGCATCGCCGGAATCCATGGCCGGCGGCCGGTCGCGAAAGCGCTCCGCGACCTGGCGAAGGTAGGGGTGGCGGGGGGCGGCTACAAGTCCGCGCCCCCACCACCGTTCAGCGCCGCGGCGTCCGCCCCCCCTGTAGGAGCGGCGCAAGCCGCGACCGCGCCAATACGACTGCGACGAAGCGAGATGATCCCGTAAATATCGGCTACGACGCGAATGCGGCGATGGCTCGAACCTGTACGCCTCGGTGAAGGGTTCGGCGTAGTTGCATTGGCGCGGTCGCGGCTTGCGCCGCTCCTACAGGGGTACTGCGCGACATTCGCCGGATCACGCCGCAGCGCGCAAGGCATGCTCCGCGACCAGACGCTCCACCAGCGCATCGATCTCGCCCTCGGCGCGTTCCAGCGAGGCGCGCAGGCGTTCGCCGCCGAATTCGTCGTACTCCGCGGCCACGTTGTGGGCCTGGGTGATGCCGATGTAGCGCAGCGGGGTCAGCACGCCGGGTTCGACGTGGTTGATCGCTTCCAGCCGCTCGCCCTTGCCGTAGCCGTAGTCGCCGCGCGAGCTCAGCAGCACCAGGCGCTTGCCGCTGTCGGCCAGCATCGGCCAGTAGGGCTCGCCTTCGCGGGTGCGGTCGAAGCCGAAGGTGCGGCCGACACGCACGATGTTGTCGATCCAGGCCTTGAACTGCGCCGGCATGCCGAAGTTGTACATCGGCACGCCGGCGACGATCACGTCGGCGGCGAGCAATTCGTCGACCAGCGCGTCGCTCTCGGCCAGCGCGTCGCGCATCCACGCTTCGCGCCGTTCGGGCGGGGTGAAGGCGGCATGGATCCAACCGCCGGTGACCGGAGCCGGCGGGTGCAGGCCGACGTCGCGCACGGTCACCTCGTCGTCGGGGCGCAGTTCGCGCCAGCGGCGCACGAAACGGGCGCTGAGGCGACGGCTGTGCGAGCCGTGGGCCTGGGTGTCGGAGCCGCCGGAGCGGGCGCTGGAGTCGATATGGAGCAGTCGGGTCATGGCGGGGCTCGCAAGGTGATGGATGAATTCGGCTAGGCCTGTCCGAGGCTCGCCGCGATGCAGGCCATGTTGAAACTCCGTGCGGCAGGCGACAAACTCCGATTTCTCAATCGATGAATGAGTTGGTCTCATCCATGCCCGGCCGTCGCCTGCCCCCGCTGGGCGCCCTGCGCGCGTTCGAGGCCGCCGCGCGGCTGCGCAGCTTCAAGCGCGCGGCGCAGGAGCTGTCGGTCACGCCGACCGCGATCAGCCACCAGGTGCGCGCGCTGGAGGCGCACATCGGCCTGCGCCTGTTCGAGCGCCAGACCCGCCGCGTCGCCCTCACCGCCGCGGCCGAGCGCCTGTTCCCGGTGCTGCGCGACGGTTTCGACGCCTTCGCCGAAGCGGTCGAGGCCTTGCGCGCGCCGCCGCAGCGGCGCGCGCTGACCTTGTCGGCGACGCTGTCGTTCACCGCCAAATGGCTGGTGCCGCGCATGGCCTCGTTCCGCCAGGCCTGCCCCGACCTGGACCTGCGCCTGCACGCCTCCGACGACCCGGTCGACCTGCACGCCGGCCTCGCCGACGCGGCGATCCGCTACGGCCGCGGGCCGTTTCCCGGCCTGGAGGCGGAACCGCTGATCGAAAACCGCTTCGCCCCGGTGTGCAGCCCGCGCCTGGGGCTGCGGCGCCCGCACGAGCTGCGCGAACACATGCTGCTGCATTCGGAATGGCGCCACCCCACCGCCGACACGCCGACTTGGCGGCTGTGGCGCGAGCGCGCCGGCCAGGCCGAACTGGCCGGCCTGGACGTCGATGCCGGCCTGCGCTTCACCGACGAAAGCCACGCCATCCAGGCCGCGATCGCCGGCCACGGCGTGGCGCTGCTGAGCCTGGCGCTGGTCGCCGACGATCTGGCCAGCGGCGCGCTGGTGCAGCCGTTCGGGCCCGCGCTCGACGGCTACCCGCACTGGTTCGTGCGGGCGCCGGGCGTGGAGCCCGCCGGGCTGGCGGCGCTGCGCGACTGGCTGCGCGCGCAGGCGGCGTCCGGTTCGGCCGCTGCGTCGTGAAACCAGTCGATCAAGCCGGCGCAGCGATGCGCGCGGCCTGATAACGATGCTCCTGGGTCGCGCCGCCGTAGCCGTACGCGGCCGCGCGCGCGTCCACGACGTGGATGTAGGACACCTCGTGCACCTCGCCGATCAAGGCCGACAGGCGCGCGTAGGCCTGCTCGATGAAACGCGCCTTCTCGTCCTTGGTGTTGGTCTCGTCGGTGATGCTGATGTCGAGGAAGAACGAATTGCGCCCCAGCTCATCCAGGCTGCGGCCGCCGACGAACCAGTGCGCGCGCTCGACGAAGCGCACTTCGATCGCGATCAGCTCGCGGCGCTTGCCGAGCACGTCGACGGTGAGGTCGGCGACCGCGGCGCTGGCGCGGCGCGCCAGCTCGGAGTCGGCGGGGCCGGAAATCTGCAGGTTCAGGTGCGGCATGGCGGCGGTCTCGTGGCGGGCCGGCATCACTCGGCCCCGGAATGCAGGCACAGGCTAGGCTTGCGGCGGCCATCGGAATAGCGGGAAGATCTGCGCTCATCCATCGGCTATTCCGATAACGGTGCCGCCATGCGCAGCCTAGACCTGGACCAGCTCCGCGCCTTCGTCGCCGTCGCCGAGGCCGGCAGCATCTCCGCCGGCGCCGGCCGGGTGTTCCGCTCGCAATCGGCGGTCAGCGAACAGTTGCAGAAGCTCGAAGCCGCCGCCGGCGCGGCGCTGTTGTCGCGCTCGCGCCAGGGCGTGGACCTGACCCCGGCCGGGCGGCGCCTGATCGGCCACGCGCGGCAGATGCTGGCCCTGGGCGAGCTGGCCCTGCACGAGGTGCGCAACGAAGTGCGCCGCACCGATGCGCGGCTGGCGATCAGCGATTATTTCCGCAGCGACGAGATCGCCGGCCTGCTCGGCCAGCTGGGCCGGCGTTGCCCGCAATTGCGCCTGCAGGTCGGCATCGGCCAGAGCGCGACGCTGGCGCAGGGCCATGCCGAAGGGCAGTACGACCTGGCGGTGATCCTGCACGCCGGCGCCGCGCGCACGCGCGTGCCTGGCCTGCCGCTGCGGCGCGAAGCCTTGCACTGGGTCGCCGCGCCCGGCCTGGACCTGCGCGATGAAGCCGAGTTGCCGCTGGTGTTGCTGCCGCCGGGCTGCGGCTTGCACGGATTGGCGGTGCAACGCCTGCAGCGGCATCGCAGCGCGCATCGCATCGCCCACTTGGCCAGCGGCGTGGCCGGGCTGCAGGCGGCGCTGCGCGCGGGCCTGGGCGTGGGCTGCCTCAACGCGTCGGCGATCGGGCCGGGGCTGGCGATCGCCCGCTCGCCGCGGCTGCCGCCGCTGCCCGATTGCGGTTTCGGCCTGCTGACGCCGCCGGAAGACGCGCCCGCAGCCTTGCACGAGGCCGCCTCGATCGTGCGCACGTTCTTCGCCTGAAGCGCGCTGGCGACGCCGGCACTGACACGTTCGCCGGCATCAATGCTCAGATATCTCCGTTTGTGTCGGCGCCGATCAACCTTCGCTGAGCTGCTCCAATGCCGCCTGTGCGTGAAGCTCGATACTGTAGAACAAGGCGTAATCTTCGCAATCGTCATTCCGCTCGCTGAGCACTCGGGCGGTTCGCTCTATGGCCCACAGCGCGTTCATTACGTCGGAGTGAGCGCCGCCGTCGATCACGATCGGTTTTATGTGTGACTTCTTCCTAGGAGGCGCTGCGTAACGAAACTGCGAAACATCGAAGCCCGCCCCACGAATGCGGACCCCGGCTTGGTCGATACCCGCGCTTTCAGCGAAATCGTTCGGATCGAACCCAGGCGCGCCACAGGCCAGGGCGTTCAAGCCGGCGACAGCCGCACGCGCGATCATGTCCGCAAAACCCTCCTCCAGCCCCATGCTATGGCCGCGCCAGTTGGGCGATGTCAGGGCATATTTGATGACTTGGTACGCGTCGAACTCGCTTACATCGTGCAGAGCTGTCACATCCTCGAAGCGAGCCTTGCCGATCTTCTCGTTATCTTCGGTGTATCGCGAGGTTACGCGGTTATCCCAGTTGCCCGGACACGTCCACGGAACGTCCTTGCGACGCGCGAGTCTGCGCGTGCGCTCGTGCCATGGACGAAGGTCGTCTCCCGACGCTGATCGGGTACCGTAGATCCGCTGTGACCCGCCATCGTCAACGGTGGCCGCTGGGGCAATTCCAGTGACATCCAAGGGTGTTTCGGCATTCGTACTATCGTTGCGAACGGTCATTAACCTTGCTCATTTTGGTGAAGTTTTTGAGCGCCCCTTGCGCATGTATGAACTCGCGCCCCGCTCATCGCTCATCGCAATGCATGAGCGCTCGGCCCGGCAGCGGTGCGTCAAGATGTTCCTATGGCCGAGATAGCCGGCGGCGAGCATCACTGAAATGCAGGTGTACTGCTTCAGCAAGGTACGGACATGCCCCGCCTGTGCCATCGGCCGAGGCTTAGGAACACATGCTCGCGCGGGCGGCCGTATGCACGTGCTTCGCATGGAGCCGCCCGCCAAAAGTGCATCGCCTCGAGCGGAAGACCAAACAGACCATGGAATGCGGGGCCACGTGCGGCGGAGCGCATGCACGTCGCTGCGGTTACTTCTTGCAATCGTCACCGCACGACACGCAGCGTTCGCCGGGTGAGTGCGGGCGCGCCCCGTCCCGGGCGCGGTCGCACGACGGCATTGAAGCGAGCCTACGGTCAGGCCGCCGCACCGTGAACAGGCGGCGAGCCGGCGACCAAGCGTACGCACGAGAGGGTCAGAGCAGCATCAGCTCCGAGCGCTCCTTGGTGCTGTTGTCGACGAAGAACATCTTCTTGCCCTTGTCGGCTCGATCCTCGACCACCTGATACAGGCGCAGCGCCTGGCGGATCGCCGCGGTCTTGCTGACGCCCTTGTGGACGCACAGTTCCTCGAGGAACTGCATTTCGCTGCCGGCCAGGTTGAGGGTCATACGGCGCCGGGTTTCTTTCATGGGGTCACCTCAAGTAATCCAATGGGAATCGCGACCGTCCGGCCCTTGCGCCCGCAGATGGCGCGGGGGTGGTGCGACGGACGCGACGGAAGCCGCGCCGGCAGGCCGGCGCGAAAGGCGGGCGGCGAACACACCGCCCGCATCCGCGGCCACCGCCGCGAATGCTTGAGGAACCGGCGCGCCGATACGGCGCGGCCACCGGGGACGACGGCGCGATCGGAACCCGACCTGCACCTGCGGCACGGCAAACATGATTTGAGGCCACACCTCGCACGCCTTGAATGCGCTCGAATTGATGCATTGCGTGGACTGCCTGATCACTTCGTCTGCCCCCTGTAGCGGCCCCAAGCGCCTGGTAACGACCGCTCGGCACCTCCAACTCCTGACACCTGTCCCCATCGGAGAAACCCCGGACGCGAGGACATCGGCAGATTTGCCGTGCCGGGGCGTTTCCGGCCCGGATACGCCGGGAACGACCTGAAATAGCGTGAAATCGCTCCATTTCCGGTCGACATAAGGGCAAATAGCGACGATTTAGGTCCAAATTAATGTGATTGACATCGGTAAATATCCTTAATCGCGCCCTCCATTCCCACGCAAAATTTCAGACTTGTCTGAGCCGTTTTTCTTCATTCGCAAGGCCTCTGCGGTGCCTTGCGAGCACATTCGGGCCCGGATGGCGCGATTGCGCGTCCGGATCGAGGCAGAGACCTTGGCAGTCGCGTCGCAACCCGCCCCACCGTCATGCCGCGCAGCGCGCCACCCCGCAGCCACCGGCCGGCACTGGTCCGGCACGCCTGCCCAGGCACCTGGTCACCTGACCGCCCGAGCCGAGACACGCGCACGGCCGCCCAGCCGCAAGCCAGCGGCCAGGACGACGCATCGGAATCACGCAGTTACGGCCGCCAGGCGGCCCGCCGAGCCGCTACAGCGCGCTGCGCGGCGGCAAGGTCCAGTCGATCGGCGCCTGCCCCTGGCGCGCGAGGTACTCGTTGGCGGCGGAGAAATGGCCGCAGCCGATGAAGCCGCGGTGCGCCGACAGCGGCGAGGGATGCGGCGCCTTGAGCACGCGGTGGCGGCGCGGGTCGATGACCTTGCCCTTGGCCTGGGCGTAGCTGCCCCACAGCAGGAACACCAGCCCTTCGCGCTCGCGGTTGAGCACGTCGACGGCATGGTCGGTGAAGCCTTCCCAGCCCTTGCCCTGGTGCGCGCCGGCGCGGCCTTCCTCGACGGTCAGCACCGCGTTGAGCAGCAGCACGCCGCGGTTCGCCCACGGCAGCAGGCAGCCGTGGTCGGGCCGGGCGATGCCCAGGTCGCGGTGGATTTCCTTGAAGATGTTGTCCAGCGACGGCGGCACCGCCACCCCGGGCTGCACCGAGAAGCACAGCCCGTGGGCCTGGCCGTAGCCGTGGTACGGATCCTGGCCGAGGATCACCACCTTCACCTGCTCGAACGGCGTGGCGTCGAAGGCGGAGAAGATCTGCGGGCCGGGCGGGAAGATCCGCGCGCCGGCGGCCTTGCGCTCGCGCAGGAAGCGCGACAGCGCCTGCATGTCCTCGCGTCCGAACCAGTCGCCGATGCGCGACTTCCAGGACGGATCGAGCTTGATGTCGCGGTCGCCGTCGCTCATGCCGGGGCCGCCGCGGTGTCGCCGATGCGCGACAGGCGCAACTGGAACAAGGTCTTGGTCACCAGCAGCCGCTCCTCGATCGGCTTGAGCACCAGGTCGTTGGCGCCGGCGCGCAGCAGTTCGCTCTGGTTGTCGCGGTTGGCGTCGCCGGTCATCACCAACACCGGCAGGCGCCGCTTGCCGTAGGCGAAGTCGTTGCGGAGTCTGGCGAGCAGGTCTTTACCGCCCAGTTCGCCCTTCAGGTATACATCGGTCAGCACCAGGTCGGCGCCGGCGTCGCCGCCGTCGCGGCCGCTGGCGCGGTGCGCTTCCAGGTGTTCCAGCGCTTCTTCCACGCCGATGAAGTGCAGCACCTGCAGCGCGTGGCGTTCGAGCATGCGCTTGGTCGCCACCGCCACCACCCGGCTGTCTTCGACGTAGAGCACGCGCGCGCCGGGAATCGGCTGCGGCTGCACGTAGCCGCGGATGAACTCGGCCAGCGCGGTCTGGCCCAGCGATTTGTCGAAGTAGTCGGTGACGTCTTCGGTGAAGCGGCGCGCTTCCAGGTGCGCCTGGGCGTCGCCGGAGACCACGATCACCGGCACGTAGGCCTGACCCGCGGCCTCGCGCACCGCGCGCGCCAGGGCGATGCCGTCGCCGTCGGGCAGCACCAAGGACGTGGTGACCAGGTCGACTTCGCCGTGATCGAGCGCGAGCTTGGCCTCGATGATGTTGCCGCACTGGACGATGCGCGCGTTCGGCAGCTCGCGCGCGAGCACGTCGGCGATGAGCTTGCGGACCAGCCTGGAGCCGTCCACCACCATCACCCGCGGCGCGGTGTTGTCGAAATGTCGCAGGGTCTGGCTTTGCATTCGGGGCCTTGGCGTCTGCGCACGCACCGGCGGCGGCCAGGAGGGCGGCGGCGGCAGGCGACGCGGGTCGTGCGGGGGAGCCCCGATTCTAGGCGCAAGCGGGGGCGGATTCCGAGTCTTGCGCGGCACGATTGCGGATTGGCGGCGGTTTTCGATGCCGCGATGGCTCCCTGCAGGAGCGGCGCGAGCCGCGACCGCGAAACCTCGCTTACGGCGCAACCGGCTACCCCGCAGTCGCGGCTCGCGCCGCTCCTACAGGGGCGGCCGCAGCTCGATTCAGCCTTGGCCGCCGCGGGTCTGGCGCAGGTAGTGGCCGGTGACCAGGCCGGCGCCGAGCCAGCCCAGCGCGGCCGCGCCGGCCAGAATGCCCAGCGCGTGCAGCGGGTCGAACCCCTGCAGGGCGAAGCGGCTGCCGTAGCTTTGCGCCAGCGCGCCCAACGGTTCGCGCAGGCTGTGGTCGGCCGCGGTCAGCAGCGCCAATGCGACCGCGCCTGCGGCCAGGCCGTAGCTGGCGCCCAGGTACAGGAACGGCCGGCGGATGAAGCCGTCGGTGGCGCCGAGCTGTTGCAGCACGGCGATTTCCTCGCGCCGCGACTGGATGTCCAGGCGCACGGTGTTGCCGACCACCAGCAGCGCGCCCAGGCCGAGCATCGCCGCCAGCACCCAGGCCAGCCGGGTGCCGAAGCGCAGCCAGCCGTCCAGGCGCTGGCGCCAGCCGGCATCGTGCTGGACCACGTCGGCTTCGCCCAATTGTTCCAGCGATTGCGCCAGCGCCAGTTCGTCGCCCTTGGGCGTGACCACCAGCAGGCTCGGCAACGGATTGGATTCCACCGCGGCCAGCGCCTCAGCCAGGCCGCTCTTTTCGCGCAATTCGGCCAGGCCCTGCTCGGGCGTGCGCAATTCCACCCCGCCGACGTCCGGCCGCGCGCGCAATTCCTCCGCCAGGGCACGGGCGCGCTCGATCTTGATCTGCGGCTTGAGGAACACGCTGATCTGGCGCGAACGCTGCACGTCGCCGGCGAAGCGCTCGATGTTGTTCAGCGCCGCCCACAGCCCCAGCGGCAGCGCCAGCGCCACCGCCATCACGCCGATGGTCAGCAGCGCCGCCCACGGCTTGCGCAGCAGCCGGCCGAGGCTGGCGACCAGGCTGTAGAGGTGATGGTCCAGCCACATGCCCAGGCGCGATTGCGAGGACGCCTCGACCGCGGGCTCGGCGCGTTCGGCGCGCAGTTCGGACGGGCGCACGCCGGATGGGGACGGATCGGTGGGAACTGCGTCGTCGTCGCGAAGGTCGTGCGCGCTCATTCGGCCAGATCCTCCGGGGCGATGTCGTCGACCAGGCGGCCGTGGTTGAGCACCAGCACGCGCTTCTTCATGCGCTTGACCAGGGCCAGGTCGTGGCTGGCCACCAGCACGCTGGTGCCGCGCTCGGGCAATGACTGGAACAGGGCCATGATTTCGGCGGACAGGGTCGGGTCGAGGTTGCCGGTGGGCTCGTCCGCCACCAGCAGGCGCGGCTCGCCGATGATCGCGCGGGCGATGCCGACGCGCTGTTGTTCGCCGGCCGACAGTTCGCCCGGCAATGCGCTGGCGCGCGCGCCCAGGCCGACCTTCTCCAGCGCCGCGCGCACGCGCCGGCCGATGTCGTTGCGGCGCAGGCCGCGCAGCAGCAAAGGCAAGGCGACGTTGTCGGCGACGCTGCGGTCGGCGAGCAGGCGGTGGTCCTGAAACACCACGCCGACCTCGCGCCGGTGCAGGGCGATGCGGCGGCCGCCGACCTTGAGCAGGTTCTTCTCGCCGAACACCACCGCGCCGCGGCTGGGGCGTTCGCTGAGATGGATGAGTTTGAGCAGGGTGCTCTTGCCGGCGCCGGAATGGCCGGTGACGAACAGCATCTCGCCTCGGGCCACCTCGAAGCTGACTTCGCTGAGGGCCTCGTGGCCGCTGCTGTAGCGTTTGCTGACGTTGTCGAAGCGCAGGACGGTCATGGCGGAAGTATCGCAGAGCGAATCGCCGGAAAACATCACGTTTCGGCGCCCGGGTTTGGCCTATGTTCGCGCTGCGGCCCGCGCCGCAGCTTCCAAGACCGGCCGTCCGCGCGCGCGGACCTCGCAGGCCGGCGCATGCGCGGCCGCCGGCGTCTCGCGCCGGCTCGGCCTTTCCAGTCCGACATCCGCAGCGAACGTCCCGACCCATTCCGGGCGGGATGCCCTTCGACGCGTCCAAGGAGTCGGATCATGCACACGCTCAAGCTCTCGCTCGTCTGCGCCGCCCTCGCCGCCGCCGGGATCTACACCGATGCCGCCCGCGCCGAGTCGTACGACGCGCCGATCAACATCGCGACCCTGGCCTGCCCGGCCGGTTCCACAGGCTTCAACAACGCGCGCTTCGTGATCTTCCCGTTCTTCGGCGGCACGCCGGCGAACTGGCGCCTGACCCTGTGGTGCAACGCCGCCGGCAGCGGCCGCCGCGGCCATTTCGAACCCGGCAGCGGCGGCGTCGGCAGCACCTGGGCGTACGCGGGCGGCGCGTTCGGCGTCGGCTGGCCGGCGTCGCCGGGTTACGGCAACCAGTACCAGTTGCTGGACATCGACGGCGACGGCGACCTGGACGTGTTCCAGCTGTCGGAGACCGCGGCCAACACCTGGTCGGTGTTCTACAGCCGCACGCAGTAAGCGCCGGCACAGCGGCCGACTGTGGGAGGGCCTTCAGGCCCGACGCTCTGGTTTCAGGTCGAATCGAAGGATTGGCGCGGGAAGCGTCGGGCCTGACGGCCCTCCCACAAAAAAAGCCCCTCCCACAACCGCCCCGGCGCATTCGGGAACGGTCGTGGGAAGGGCTTCGGTTCCGGCGCGTTGCCGCCGGATCGCGGCGAAGCGGCGTGCGCCGCTTCGCCCGACGAGCTCAGTGCTGGGTACGCGGCGGACGCGCGACCAGCGACTTGAGCTTGCGGCCGATCCGGCTCAGCAGCGAAGGCTGGCCCGACTGCGACTGCGACTGCGATTGCGCGGCGGCGGCCGGCTTGGCCGGCACCGCCTTGGGCACCACCGGCGCGGCAGCGGCCGGCTGCGCGGCCTGCGCGGCCTGATTGGGCGCGGCGCCCTCGGC
>NZ_LXSD01000379.1:0-8324 GCF_017168095.1 Lysobacter enzymogenes
CAACAGCCAGGCGCCCGGCGCCGTCGCCGCAGCGGCGGGCCGCTCGGCCTCGCGCCAGGCCGGCGCGTACAAGCGCTGCGGCGTCTCGATGAAGCCGCCGGCGCCGCCGAGCACCTTGGCCGCGCAATCGGCGACTTCCAGCAGCAGTTCGCCGTCGGGCGCGTACACGCGCACGTCGCCGTGGATGCGGTCGTCCTCGCGCCGGGTCACCCGCGCGTGGATGTACAGGTCCGGCGCGAACGCGCCGTAGCTGCGGCCGCGCGCGAAGCCGGTCGGCATGTAGACCTTGGAGCCTTCCACCTGCAGCGGCAGCGCCGCGGCCAGGGTCTGGAAGCACAGGTCGAGCACGGCCGGATGCAGGTGGAAGCGGTCCAGCGATTCGTGCAGCGCCGCCGGCACCGCGACCCGCGCCAGCGCTTCGCCCTCGCCCTGGCGCAGCCCGGCCAGGCCGCGGAAGGTCGGGCCGTATTGCAGGCCGACGCTGCGGAAATAGGCGTAGCAGTCCTCCGCCGCGATGTCGCGCGGGCAACGCTCGCGCAAGGCCTGCAGGTCGGCCGGCGCGGGACGCGCGTCGGTGTCGAATTCGATCCGGCCGGTGCAGTGGGTGCGCCAGCGCTCGTCCTCGCCGCGGCTGGCGATGCGCACCGCGCCGGTGTCCGCGTCCAGGCCCACGCGCAAGGTCGCGGCCTGCTCCTGCGACAGGTACAGCGCGCGTTCGAAGCGGATATCGGCCAGGGCCAGGCGCGCATCGCCGCCGTGCAGCGTGCGCGCGGCGGTCAGCGCCATGTCGGCATAGCCGGCGCCGGGGAACACCACGGTGCCGTCGAGCTGGTGGTCTTGCAGGAACTCCAGCTGCGGGCTGTCTAGATCGCTTTCCCAGCTCGGCAGGTCGTGGTCGATCCGCCGTTGCAGCAGCGGATGCGGCAGCGCCTGCAGGCGCGCGCGCGCCGAGCCCGGCGATTCGTGCCAGTGGCGCTCCTTGCGCCAGGGGTAGGTCGGCAGGCGCACGTGCGCGCCGCGCGGCAGGCGCTGCGACCAGTCCGGCGCGGCGCCGGCGCAGTACAGCTCGGCGACCGCCGCGGCGATGCGCTCGGATTCGTCGCGCTCGCGGTGCAGGGTCGCGGTGGTGCGCACCGCGCGGTCGGCGGCGTTGGCGCATTCGCCCAGCGACGAGGCCAGCACCGGGTGCGGCGAGATTTCGACGAAATGCGCGCCGCCGTCGGCAAGGATCGCGGTCACCGCATCGGCGAAGCGCACCGGCTCGCGCATGTTGGCGAACCAATAGGCGTTGTCGTGCGGGCGGCCGTCCACGCGCTGCCCGCTCACGGTCGAGTACAGCGGCACCTGCGGCTCGCGCGGCGCCACCGCCGCGGTGCAGGCCAGCATCTCCTCGCGCAGGCCGTCCATGTAGCAGCTGTGGAACGGCACCTGCACGCGCAGGCGGCGCACGAACAGTTCGCGCGCGGCGAGTTCGGCCTGCAGGCGTTCGATGCCGTCCAGCGAACCGGCCACGGTGACCTGGGCCGGGCCGTTGATCGCGGCGATCGACACGGTCGGATCGGCCAGCGCGTCGATCGCCGCCTGCGCCTGTTCGCGCGCCAGCCCGACCGCGAGCATCGCGCCGTGGCCGGCCATGCGGTGCAGCAGGCGGCTGCGGTGGTGGATCACGCACACCGCGTCTTCCAGGCTCAGGCAGCCGGCGGCGTAGGCCGCGGCGATCTCGCCCAGGCTGTGGCCGACGATGGCCGCCGGCCGCACGCCCCACTGCGCCAGCAGTTCGGTCAGGCCCACCTGCAGGATGAAGCCGGCCGACTGCACCACATCGGTGTCGTTGGCGCGCGCGGTCTCGGATTCGGCCAGCATGTGCGGCAGCAGATCCCAGCCGGCCACCTGCGCGAACAGTTGCGCGCAGCGATCGACCGCGGCCTTGAACGCCGGCTCGCGGCGGTACAGCTGCTGGCCCATGCCCCACCACTGCGGGCCCGAGCCGGAATAGACGAACACCAGGCCCGGCGCGGAGTGCACCGGCGTGTCCGAGGTCCATGCGCCGTCGCTGCGGCCGTCGTCGGCCAACGCACGCAGGCGTTGCGCGAGTTGTTCGGCCGAATCCGCGGCGACGCAGGCGCGGTGCGGATGGTGTTCGCGGCCCAGCGCCGCGGCGCGGGAGAGGTCTTGCAGCGCCACCTCGGCCAGCGCGCCGCCGCGTTCGAGGCGCTCGGCGTAGCGCCCGGCCAGCGCCGCCAGCGCGTCGGGATGGCGCGCCGACAGCGGCAGCAGCCACGGCCCGTGGGTCGGCGCCTCGGCCTGCGCCGGCGCGGTCGATGCCGGTGCGCTGGCCACGATCGCGTGCGCGTTGCTGCCGCCGAAACCGAACGAGTTCACCGCCGCCAGCGACTCGCCGCCGCGGCGCGGCAACGCGGTCAGCGCGGTCGGCACGCGCAGCTTCAGCGCCTGCAGGTCGATCTGCGCATTGGGTTCGAGGAAATGCAGGTGCGGCGGCACCTGTCCGCGCTCCAGCACCAGTGCGGTCTTGATCAGCGCCGCCACGCCGGCGGCCGCCTCGGTATGGCCGATGTTGGTCTTGACCGAGCCGATCAGGCACGGCTCGGCCGGATCGCGGCCTTCGCTCATCACCGAGCCGATCGCGCCGGCCTCGATCGGATCGCCGACCGGCGTGCCGGTGCCGTGCGCTTCCACGTAGGCGATCTGCGCCGGCGCCGCGTCGGCCGCCGCCAGCGCCGCGCGCATCAGCAGGCGTTGCGCGTCCGCGCTCGGCACGGTGATGCCCTGGCTGCGGCCGTCCTGGTTGGACTGGGTCGCGCGGATCGTCGCATAGATGTGGTCGCCGGCCGCCAGCGCATCGTCGAGCCGCTTGAGCACGACGATGCCGGCGCCTTCGCCGCGCACATAGCCGTCGGCGCGCGAATCGAACGCGCGCGAGCGGCCGGTCGGCGACAGCATGCCGGCCTGCGATTCGGCGATGGTGTAGGCCGGGCCGAGCAGCGCGTTGACGCCGCCGGCCAGGGCGATGTCGGATTCGCCGTTGCGCAGGCTCTGGCAGGCCAGATGCACCGCCACCATCGACGAGGAACACGCGGTATCGATCGACATGCACGGGCCGCGCAGGCCGAACACGTACGACAGGCGCGCCGCCAGCAAGGTCATCATCGAGCCGGTGGCGGTATGCGCCTCGACGTTGCGGTAATCGGCGTTGCCCAACTGCTGCAGCATGTAGTCGAGGGTGAAGCCGCCCATGTAGACGCCGACCGCGCGCTCGTGCAGCGACGACGGCACGATGCCCGCATCCTCGAACGCTTCCCAGCACACTTCCAGCAGCAGGCGCTGCTGCGGATCCATCACCGCCGCTTCGCGCGGCGAAATGCCGAAGAAGCCCGCGTCGAAGCGGTCGATGCCGTCGACGAAACCGCCCCAGCGGGTGGCCGATTTTCCGCGCACGCCCTTGCGCGGATGGTAGAAGTTGTCGCGGTGCCAGCGATCGGCCGGCACTTCGCCGATGCAGTCGATGCCTTGCGAGAGCTTGTCCCAGAACGTTTCGGGGTCGTTACCGCCGCCCGGAAAACGGCAACCGATGCCGACGATGGCCACAGACGCATTGATGCCCGTAAACGTTTCCATTCCCTTGGTCCTTGCGACGTTGTCGATCCATGAGCACGACCGCAAGCTACATGCGGTGTGTGACGCAATATCATCGTAAACCACAACGCATTACACCGGTCAATGCGGCCAACGACATGTTCGATGCGCTTAGCGGTCGCGCTATACGCTGTGCCATCGATCCGGTATACGCTGCATGCGTTACCGGTCGTGATGCATGCGCAGGGCGCGCGGCCGCGAGCGTCCTGCTAACGTAGTTCGCAGGAAGGCACCGAAACCCGTCACGGTTCGGCGCCTGTTATCGAAGCCAAGGAATGGACCTCCCAATGAGCTCGCCATCGAAGCGCAAAGCCGGGCTGATCTTCGTTTTCTTCACCGTCCTGATCGACGTGCTGTCGTTCGGCGTGATCATCCCGGTGCTGCCGCACCTGCTCGAACAGTTCGCCGGCGGCAGCGTGTCGGACGCGGCGTGGTGGGTGGGCATCTTCGGCGTGGTGTTCGCCTCGATCCAGTTCGCCTGTTCGCCGCTGCTGGGCGCGTTGTCGGACCGCTACGGGCGCCGCCCGGTGATCTTGCTGTCGTGCTTCGGCCTGGGCGTGGACTTCATCGTGATGGCGCTGGCCGACGGCCTGGCCTGGCTGATGGCCGGGCGGATCGTGTCGGCGGTGTTCGCCGCCAGCACGCCGGTCGCCAACGCCTACGTCGCCGACGTCACCCGCGAACAAGACCGCGCGCAGGCTTACGGCCTGCTCGGCGCGGCGTTCGGCGTCGGCTTCATCCTCGGCCCGCTGATCGGCGGCGTGCTCGGCGATTACGACCTGCGCTATCCGTTCTGGCTGGCCGCGGCGCTGGCCCTGGCCAACTTCCTCTACGGCTGGCTGGTGCTGCCCGAATCGTTGCCGCGCGAACGCCGCGCGCCGCGCGTGGACTGGTCGCAGGCCAATCCGTTCGCCTCGCTGCGCTTCCTGCGCGAACAGCCGCAGGTGCTGGCGCTGGCCGCCGTGGTGTTCCTGCATTCGCTGGCGCAGTTCTCGCACCAGATCGTGTTCGTGCTCTACGCCGACTATCAGTTCGGCTGGGGCCAGAAGCAGGCCGGCTATGTGCTGGCCGCGGTCGGCGCGATGGCGGCGGTGGTCAGCGTGGCGCTGGTGGCGCCGATGGCGCGGCGCTTCGGCGAGCGCGCCACCCTGCTGTTCGGCCTGGTCTGCGGCACGCTGGGCCTGTGGATGCTGGCCGCGGGCGACACCCGCTGGTTCTTCTGGGGCATGCCGATCGCGGCCTTGTGGTATCTGGCCCTGCCCGCGGCGCAGGCGATGGTGAGCCAACGCATCGACGCGCAGGCGCAGGGCCGCGCCCAGGGCGCGCTGACCAGCCTGATCTCGCTGGCCGGCATCGTGGCCCCCGCGCTGTACGCCAGCAGCTTCGCCTACGTCACCCTGCCGGACACGCGGCTGCCGCTGCCGGGCGCGCCGTATCTGGTCGCCAGCGTGTTGCTGTTGGCCGCCGTGGCGATCGTGTGGTGGGCGATCCCGGCCAAGCGGACGGCACCGGAGCCCGCCGCGCTGGCGACCCCAGCGCCGGCCGACTCAGAACCGGCACCCGCGTCGCACGAGGCCGGCGCAGAGGCGCGCTGAGCGCCGCCCGGTGCCCGCTTCCCTGCGTTCCGCCGTCGGCGCGCGCCGCCCTGGCGCAAGAGGCCGCCGCCTGCAGGAACCGCCCGCGCGGAAGTCCGCGTCGGCGACGCGCGGGCCCGCGACGCCGCGCATGACTCGGCCGGCTGGCGTCGCTCGCCCTCAGCTCGCGCAATCCGGCTCCGGCTCGCGCTGCCCGGCCGAGATCAGCACGAACCCGATCAACACCGACAAACCCACCAGCGCCGCCGCGGCGTAGCCGACGCCCGCCACGCCGACCGCATCGATCACCCGCCCGCCGACGATCGCGCCGACGCCGATGCCCAGGTTCGCGCCCGACACGTTGAGCGCGGCGGCGAACGCCGGCGCCTGCGGCGCCGACTTCATCACCCGCACGTGGCTGACCGGGAACAGCGCGGCCTGGGTGATGCCCCACAGCGCCAGGGTCAGCGCGAACAAGGGCAGCGCGCTCACCGACGGCACCACCAGCACCAGGCCCAGCGCCAGCGGTACGCTGAAGATCAGCGAGGCGCGCAGCGGATGGCGGTCGACGATGCGTCCGCCCAGGGTGTTGCCGATCAGGCCGACCGCGCCGAACGCCATCAGCGCCCAGCCCACCACCGCGCCGTTGAAGCCGGCCAGGCGCTCGAACATATCGGCCAGGTAGGTGTAGGCGGTGAACATGCCGGCGAACAGGATCACCGACATCAGCACGTGGCCGACCACGCGCGGATCGCGCAGCACCCGGAACTGTTCGCCCAGTCGCGGCGGCAGCGCGCCGCGGCTGTCGGGCAGGAAGGCGTAGAGCATGCCGGCCTTGAGCAAGGACGCGATGGCCAGGGCGAGGAACGCGGCGCGCCAGCCGAACGCGTCGGCGATCAGGGTGCCGGTGGGTACGCCGATCACCGTGGCGCAGATCACGCCGAAGGAAATCATCGAGATCGCCTTGCCGGCGCGATCCTGGCCGGCGATATCGACCGCGGTCTCGCTGGCCAGCGCCCAGAACACCGGCACGCCCAGCGCCGGGATCAGCCGCGCGAACGCCAGCACGCCGAGGTTCGGCGCCATCGCCGCGACCACGTTGGAGGCGGCGAACAACAGCAGCACCACGATGAACAAGCGCTTGCGTTCGAAGCGCGAGAAGTAGGCGGTCAGGAACGGCCCGGTGGCGGCGACCGCGAACGCGAACAAGGTCACCAGCAGACCGGCCTGCGACACGCTCACGCCCAGGTCGCGCGAGAGCGAGGGCAGCAGCCCGACCAGGATGAATTCGGTCGTCAGCACGGTGAAGCCGGCGGCCGAGAGCAGGATCAGGGGGAGTAGCACGGCAAGCTCCAAAGACGGGGCGTCGCCGATGCGCGAAGGCGCACCGGTGCGGCGAGGAGAAGGGGGATTCGCGGAAGGACCGGGCCGGCGTGGCGGGCCGGCGAGTGCGAGCACTCTAGTCGGAGAAGGTGGCGGGATAAACCGCAACGCCACGCCGGCATTGTTCCGCAGCGAAGACGATGCGCGCAAGCCTTGGCGTTGCGAGGTTTGGCGAGTTGCGTGCGGATCGGGACTGTTTATCCCGAATCGCGGGCTAGTCGCGCGCGGCCGCGTGCGCCAAGGTGGGCGGCGATCTTGTGGGAGGGCCTTCAGGCCCGATGCTGTTCTTTCAGGCCAGTGTGATCTGGAACAAAAGCATCGGGCCTGAAGGCCCTCCCACAAGGGCAAAAATCCGCTGCGCGCGGCATTCGCCGACGCCCGTCACACCGCCTGAAACATCCTCGTCCTAGGCTCATCGCCCTGTCCCAACCCGAGGCGACTGAGATGGCGAAAGTCCTGGTGCTCTATTACTCCGCATACGGCCACTGCGAAAAGATGGCCGAAGCCGTCGCCGAAGGCGCGCGCGGCGCCGGCGCGCAGGTCGATATCAAGCGCGTGCCCGAGCTGGTGCCCGACGAGGTCGCGCGCAAGTCGCACTACAAGCTCGACCAGGTCGCGCCGGTCGCGCAGATCGCCGACCTGGAGCATTACGACGCCATCGTCGTCGGCACCGGCACGCGCTTCGGCCGGATGTCCTCGCAAATGGCCAACTTCCTCGACCAGGCCGGCGGGCTGTGGGCCAAGGGCGCGCTGCACGGCAAGGTCGGCGCGGCGTTCACCTCCACCGCGACCCAGCATGGCGGCCAGGAGACCACGCTGTTCTCGATCATCACCAACCTGCTGCACTTCGGCATGGTGATCGTCGGCCTGAACTACGGCTATTCCGGGCAGATGCGCCTGGACGAAGTCACCGGCGGCTCGCCCTACGGCACCACCACCATCACCGGCGGCGACGGCTCGCGCCAGCCGACCCAGAACGAACTCGACGCGGCGCGCTACCAGGGCCGCGAAGTGGCGGAAACGGCGAAGAAGCTGCACGGCTGACCCGGCGGCGGCGCGGCCGGCGCGATGCCGGCCGCGTTTGCAGCGCCAGCGTGTATCGCGGCCGTACGACGACTATGCGGCCTGAGCGGCCGCCGCGCTCACAGCAACCACAGCGCTGCCAGCGCGGCGATCGCCGGCACCGCCTGCACGTAGAAGATCCGCCGGCTCACCGTCGCCGCGCCGAACGCGCCGGCGACCACGACGCAGGCCAGGAAGAAGGTCGCCACGTCCTGGCGCGCGCAGACCAGCGCCCAGACCAAACCCGCGACCAGGAAGCCGTTGTAGAGCCCCTGGTTGGCCGCCAGCACCTTGGTCTGCTCGGCCTTGTCCGGGCTCATGCGGAAGGTCTTCATGCCCAGCGGCTTGGTCCACAGGAACATTTCCAGGACCAGGAACCAGGCGTGGAGCAAGGCGACCAGGGCGATCAGGACGACGGCTAGCCAGGACATAGGGCGGGCTCTGGGGTACGGAGCGCCAGCATAAGGCCTGGGCGGGAGTTTGCGCCGGGGTGTGGGGCGCACAATGCCCGGCTCGCCGCAGAGGATTGCGGCCCGTCCTCACTCGTAATGAATGCACCGACGGAAGCGGGCGCGGAACGCCCCCTGCAGGAGCGACGCGAGTCGCGACCGCGAAACCACGGCCATTGCGCAGGTTTCGTCGTCGTTGCGG
>NZ_LXSD01000379.1:8374-14705 GCF_017168095.1 Lysobacter enzymogenes
GGAGCGACGCGAGTCGCGACCGCGAAACCACGGCCATTGCGCAGGTTTCGTCGTCGTTGCGGTGTCGCGGTCGCGGCTCGCGCCGCTCCTACAGTCGGAAACGGAACTCGCCGAAGACCCTGTAGGAGCGACGCGAGTCGCGACCGCGAAACCACAGCCATTGCGCAGGTTTCGTCGTCGTTGCGGTGTCGCAGTCGCGGCTCGCGCCGCTCCTACAGTCGGAAACGAAACTCGCCGCAGGCCCTGTAGGAGCGACGCAAGTCGCGACCGCGCCAATCCACCTACGACAAATTCCGCCCGCCGGCCACGCCTGGCGACAAGCCAAGAGCAACGCCAACAACAACCTGGCTTCCGGCCTCCACCGGAATGATGGCTATGGCGATACCCCCACGATCGAGGCCAGGGACGCAACCAGCCGTTAGCTCAACCGCCCCGCTTCTCCTGCGCATGCCACGCCGCCAACACTTCGGCCTCCCGCTGCGCCGACAACCCAGCCTTCGGCTTGGCCCGCCGCTCCTCGGGCAAGCTGCGCCACCACGCCAAGGTATCGCGCACGGTCTCGCGCAGCGGGCGGTAGGTCAGCCCCGCCGCGCGCGCCTTGCTCACCGAGGTACGGCCGAAGCCGGCGTAGTCACCGCGCGCGGGAATCCACGCCGGCAGGTCGCCCCAGGCCGATACCTTCTGCGCCTCCAGGAAATCCGCCGGCACCCAGGTCACGCTCGACTTCTTGCCCGAAGCGCGCTGCGACTCGCTCAGCACCGCGCCCATCGTCAGCGCGCCCGGCGCGCCGTCGGCGTTGTAGATGCCGAACTGGGCACGTTCGATCGTCGTCAACAGGAACGCGGCCAGATCGCGCACGTCGATGAACTGGGTCGGGTCCTGCGCGCTGCCGGGGCCGAGGATCTCGCCGCCGCGGTCGGCGCGCGCCGGCCAGTAGGTGAAACGGTCGCTGCTGTCGCCCGGGCCGACGATCAGCCCCGGCCGCACCACGGTCGCGCGGCCCGGCAGCTCGGCCTCGGCCGCTTTCTCGCACAGCGCCTTGAGCCCGCCGTAGGTTTCGTTGCTGACCTTGTCGACCGTGGGATCGGCCAGCACCGCCAGCGGCGAGTTCTCGTCGCTCGGCACGTCGTTCTTGGCGTAGACCGAAATGGTGGAGACCAGGACGTACTGCTTTATCTTCGGCGCGAGCAGCCTGGCCGAGCGCGTCACGTCCGCCGGAATGTAGGCCGAGGTATCGAGCACCGCATCCCACTGCCGCTCGCCTTGCAGCGCGCTCAGATCGGTCTTGCGGTCGCCGTGCAGTTGCTCGATGTCGCGATAGTCCTCGCCGGCGAACTTGTCCGGGTTGGTCTTGCCGCGATTGAACAACGTCAGCGTGTGTCCGCGCTTGCGCGCCGCCTCGACGAAATGCGGCCCGAGGAAGCCGGTGCCGCCGAGCACCAGCAGCTTGAGCGGCTTGAGCGGCTTGGGTTTGGCGGCGGCGAGCGCGCCGCCCGGCAACGCGAGCAGGCTCATGGCGGCGGCGCCGGCGACGAGGAAATCGCGGCGATCGATGGTCATGCGGCACCTCGTGGGTTGGGTTCGATGGACGGTACGGAATCGGTCGCGCCGGGCAGCCCGCGCTGCGCGCGCACGATGCTCCAGGCGCCGGCGGTCATGCCCGCGGCGGCGAGCGCGCCGGCGGCGAACACGGCCTGGGTGCCGAGCAGGGCCACGGCCTTGTGGATCCAGACGAAGGCCAGATCGGTGCCGCGGAACACCGCGGTGTCGATCACCGCCTTGCCCTTGTAGCGAGAAGGCCGGTCCATGCGCGTGTACAGGGTTTCGCGCGCCGGCTTGGACAAGGCGAATTCGCTGGAGCGCTGCAGCACCTGCACCACCGCGACCATCATCGGCAGCGGCGAGGCCATCAGCGCAGCGAAACCCAGCAGCAGGATCCATCCCGGCATCAGCAGCGCCGGCGCGACGCCGTAGCGATTGAGCAGCCAGCGCGTGAGCAGCAGTTGGGTCAGGATCGCCAGCAGGTTCACCGCGCTGTCGATGCGGGCGAAATAGCGCGTGGCCGCTTCCGCGCCGGGGTAGAACTCGCGCGCGATCGCCGACTGCTGGTTGTACAGCAAGGTCGCCGCGCCGACGCTGAAAAACAAGGTGATCGCCATCGCCCGCAGCGCCGGCCGCTGCCACACCAGGCGCAGCCCGGCCCAGACCGAACCGCCCATCGCGCCCTCGCCGCTCACCAGCCCCTGCGCGCGCTCGCGCGCGATCGCCCACGGCCGCAGCCGCACCACGCACAGCACGCACACCGACAGGAATCCGGCCGACACCAACAGCAGGTTCGCCACGCCCAAGGGCTGCACCAACCACTGCGTCAACATCGGCCCGAGCACCGCGCCGGCGGTGCCGCCCGCGCCGATGTAGCCGTAGACGCGGCGCGCCTGGCGGTCGTCGAACACGTCGGCCATGTAGCTCCAGAACACCGTCACTGCGAACAGGTTGAAGATCGCGGTCCAGACGAAGAACGCCATGCCGCGGCCCGGTATCTGCGCGTGGAAGGCCCAGTGGAAGCCGAACAGGCAGACGATGAACACGCCGTACACCACCGGCAGCAGCGCGCGTCGCGGGAAACGCGCGACCAGCGCGCCGTACGCCGGCTGCAGCGCCAGCATCGCCACGAAGGTGCAGGTGAACAATACCTGCAGCACGAAGTCCTTGAGCTCCCAGCCGTGGCCGCGCGCCCACTCGATCCAGGCGTGCGGGAACACCGCGGCCGCGTCGGCCGAGGCGCCCATCGCGTCGCGCACCGGGCGCAGCACGTAATAGCCGCACAGCAGGCAGAAGAAATAGAGCAGCGACCACCACAGCGGCGGCGTGCTGGTCAGCGCCTTGCGCAGGCCGCTCATGCGCGCGCTCCGCGCTCAGCCGAACGCGCGCACCGGTCATCGCCGCGCGCCGCGCTCAACGGCGCGCGCACGTCTTCGCCTCCGCACCGCGAGCACAGTTCGCGCATGGTCGCTGCTCCCTTTTTCCCGCGAACAAACTAGCGCCGCGGCGGGAGCGGCGGCGTCTGCGGATGGTCATCCCGACCTTTGGCATAGGGCCGCGATACCCCTATTCGCGCAAGCGGCTGCGGATATCCACATCAGGCGTGCCATTCGGCATCGCTGCGATGCGAGAACACCAAGATTTCGCGACAGACGCCACTAATTCGACCCGATGCGGCTCCAGCCGGCGCGCGCGCCGATAGCCTGGACTCCAGGTCGCCAGCGCAGGATGCCATGTACGCCACTACCGCTCTCGCTACGCGGTTCCGACCGATCTGGCTGTACGTGCTGCTCGCGCCGGCCTGCGCCGGACCGACCTTAACCCACAAGCCGGCCAAGGAGATCGCCGCCATGCCCCATCCGCTCGCCGATGCCTCTGCTCCGCTCGAGTCCAGGCAGCTCATTGCCCGCGTTCTGAGGCTGATCGACAGCATCCACGGCATCGCCGATCTGGCTCCGGACAATGTCGAACAGCAGACGGGTCTGTCCGTGCGCATCCATTCCACGGACCGCACCGAGTACGCCGCGTCCGGCCGAATCGATTCCGACTGGGCTTACAGCCTCGCCTCGGTGTCCTATCGTCAGGGACAAGCGCCGAGCCGGCTGGATTTCGACTTCATCGATACGCGCGCCGACCGCAGCGGACCCGCCAATCCGACCGCGATCTGCACGCTGGATCTGGACGGCTATCGGCGCGCATTGTCCGCTCAAGATTTCAAGCAGACGCAATTGGCAGGGCATGCGCCGGACCCGGGTTTCGGCTTTCGCGGGGTAGAGCTATTGACCTTCGCACGCGGCAAAGTCGAGGTGAGCTTGCGCACCTACGGCGACCGCGCCCCCGACGACGGGCGCGCCTGCATCTGTGGTCTGCGCATCAGCGTGCAGCCGTGAGCGGGAGCGCGGCCATGCCTACGCCCGCGGAACGGCTCGAAACCATGCTGGCCAACTTCGAGCGCGATAACCCCATCGCCGGAGCCAATCTTCGTACCTTGAT
Source organism: Lysobacter enzymogenes (assembly GCF_017168095.1). Classification (GTDB taxonomy): domain Bacteria; phylum Pseudomonadota; class Gammaproteobacteria; order Xanthomonadales; family Xanthomonadaceae; genus Lysobacter; species Lysobacter enzymogenes_D. The sequence continues at coordinate 12,410 of NZ_LXSD01000379.1, forward strand.
CGAGACCACGCCGGAGTTGGAAGTACGGATGCTGACCGCGATCGGCGATGGAAATCTCGACAAATTCAAGCCGCTGGACCCCGCGCTGCGCGCGAGCGGCTGGATAGCCGGCTTCAACCCGAAAGACGACTCCATCCTGCTGCCGATCGATCTCCTGCAGGGAGCCGGCGCGGATCCGCAGAAGGCCAATACGCTGCGCCTGGCGTTGGGCCACGAGGTCGAGCACGCGGTCAACAAGGAGGAGATCGCGCGCAACGCCGAATCCACCCGACGCGAAATCACTCGGATCGCAAACGGCCCGTCGCCCCACGACTACACCGATGTTCTGAAGGCCTACAACGACACCCTTCGCCCGCGCGAGATAAACGATCAAATCACCGGTTTCAACGTCCTGGCCGCGCACGTGCGCCGGGAAAATCCCGACGCCACGCCCGAAGAGCTGTACGCGAAACTGTACGCCTCCTCCGGCCAGATGCAGCATTACTTCGACGTCGGTCTCGACGCGAACGGCCAGCGTACTTTCACACCCAAGCCCGGACTGACCCTCGGGCCTAACGGCGATATCGCTCCCACTGCGGAAAATATCGAGGCGATGGGCGAGTATTTCTTCGACAAGGCCCGGTATGCAGAGCGCTACACCGCACGCAACTTGGAGATGGCCGAAAAAGCCGAAAACGAAGCGGCGCTGGCCGATCCGGGCCGGCCGCCAATGGAAATAAAGGTGGACCTGCAGGCGTTGGGGCTGCCCGGCCTTGCGCTGCCGCTGGGTTTCTCCGACAGCAGCCCTTCGCTGGCGCCGGGAGCTCGCTCGCCCGAAACGGCGCCGCGCTCCACCGAATCGCCGACACCTTCGCCATCGCTCGATCCGTCTAGGCGCTTGCCGGGCGAACCCGGTTCCAGCGACCGCGCTTACTTCCAGCTGGTGCGCGACCGGCTGCCCGAGCAAGTGCCCGATCACGCCGTTGCGCACGCGGTGCTGCAAGCCAAACGAGGCGGACTGGAAGCCGATCAGGTCGACCCGAGCAAGATCGGTTTTAACCAGGGCAGGATTTGGATCGGCGCAACCACGCCGGGGTTCCACGTCAGCGTCGATCCGGCGCAGGCGCCGCCTATGGAGCAAGTGCAGCGCGAACTTCAGACGCCAGCGTCGGCGCAGCCCCAAGGCCCCGCCGTCGCGTACGAGGAACTTCAATCTCCGGGCGGCCGGTCGCGATGAATCCGCGGGCTTGGCGGCACGGCACTCAGTCCGGCTGAGCCCGCGTCTGACCGAAGCCGGGATGCAGCAGCGCATCGATGCATCGACCTTGGCGCCGTGGGCGGCCAGGGGCGCGAATGCGCCGCATCCCGAAGCCCGGGCTTCAGGTAAGCCTCGCCGCTCAGTGCGCGGTTTCGATTGGCGCTCGCACCGCCGCCCGCAACGTCAACCGCGAAATCTCCGGCGGCACCCCGAACCGCACCGGCAGGATGCTGGTGCCGATGCCGGTCGACACGAACAGCGACTTGCCGTCCTCGACGATGTAGCCGCCGGCGTAGCGCATCTGCGCCGGCACCACCGGGGTGCCGAACCACGGCAGCCGCACCTGGCCGCCGTGGGTGTGGCCGGCGACGGTCAGCGCGGCGCGCGCCGGAATTTCGGGGAACAGGTCCGGGTTGTGGGTCAGCGCGATGACCGGCGCGTCGCCGCTCACGCCGGCGAACGCGCCGGCGACGTCGTGGCGGGTTTCCCATTTATCGCCGATGCCGACGATCCACAGCTCGCATCGGCCCAGGTTCACCTTGCGCGCCTGGTCTTCCAGCACGATCACCCCGGCCGATTCCAGCGCCGCGCGCACGCGCGCGCCGTCCTTCCACCAGTCGTGGTTGCCGAGCACCGCGTACACCGGCTTGCGCGCGGTCAGCGGCTTGAGATGCGGGGCCAGTTCGTCGGCGGAGATGTAGGTGCCGCCGAGCACGCTGAGGATCACGTAGTCGCCGGCCATCAGCACCGCCGGCGCGTCGCTGGCGATCAGCCGCTCGACGATGCGGTCGAGCTTGTCCAGGCCGTTGTGCGGCGAACCGGTGTGGGTGTCGGCGACCACGTCCAGGCGCAGGCCGTCGCAGTCGCGCGACCAATGCGGCAGGGCCAGGTCGTAGTCGCGCTCGACCAGTTGCCGCGGTTCCCAGAAGAAGCCCCAGGCCAGGCAGCCCAGCGCGATCAGCACCGTGCCGACGAACAGGCGCTGCAGCCAGACGTTGCGCGGCCACGGCCGCCAACCGCGGGGCGCGCCGCTCATCGCCGGCCCGCGCGCGGCCGCTG
>NZ_LXSD01000380.1:0-10544 GCF_017168095.1 Lysobacter enzymogenes
GGGCGCGCCGGCGCTGTATCGCGGCCGCGCGGGCGCGCCCGCGGCGCTCGCCGCAGGCGTCGATTCGGCAGGTTCGGCAAAACCGATCGCGTCGCCGCAGCGGCGTGCGCGCCGCCTACAGCGCGATCAGGCCCAGCGCCACGGCGCGCGCGCAGGCCGCGCGCCGGCCCTTGACCCCGAGCTTGCGCGCCACCTGCTGCAGGTGGAAGTTCACCGTGCGCTCGCTGATCTGCAGGATCATCGAGATCTCCCACGAGGTCTTGCCGACCGCCGACCAGCGCAGCACCTCGCACTCGCGCTCGCTCAGCCGCGGCGCATGGCGCGGCCGGCGCAGCAGCCGGTCCATCGCCGCGTGCATGCAGCTGACGAAGTAGGTGGCCTGGCCCAGGGTGTGGGTCAGCTCGCGCGGGTCGGCGAGCACATTGAGGGTGAACGTGGTGAACGACCACTGCGTGCCCGGCGACCAGCTCGGCACGGTGATGCCGCCGTGCAGGCCGAACTCGCCGGCCGCCATCAGCGTGCGCCGGCCGATCTGGTACAGCTGCGGGCGCGGTTCCCAGGTGGTGCGGCCGCGCGAATTCCAGGCCACCGCGGGCAGGCCTTCGCGCGACAGGGTGATGCGCGGGTCGCTGCGCTCGGCGTTGGGCGCGGCCAGGGCCGGGTAGGTCTTGGACCAGTCGCTGTCGAAGTCTTCGAAGAACACGAAGTCCGAACCGCCCGGCAGCGGCTCGCGCAGCTTGGTCGCGTAACCGTGGTTGTGGAAACCCACGGCGCGGGAGAAGGCCGATGTCGCCGATTTCACCTCGTCCAGCGAGGCGGCGCGCATCACCCGATCGATGTGGTCCCAATACTCCATGCGGCGTTGGACTCCATGCGGTGCTGGTCACCTGCTTCCGGCGGGTCGGGCCATCATACATACGCCCGCCGCGCGGCGTCGGCGCGGCGCCGCGCGGGAAGGGCGCCGCCCTATCGGGTATCATCCGGGGCTCCCCCACGTCTGTCTTTCCGTCAGCGGAGTCTCATGCGCGTATTGGTCAGCAACGACGACGGCGTCGACGCGCCCGGCATCCGCATCCTCGCCCAGGGGCTGCGCGAGGCCGGACACGAAGTGCTGGTGGTCGCGCCCGACCGCGACCGCTCCGGCGCGAGCAACTCGCTGACCCTGGACATGCCGGTGCGGGTCGCCCGCCTCGACGAGACCACCTGGCGGGTGCACGGCACGCCGACCGACTGCGTGCACGTCGCGCTCAGCGGCATGCTCGAGGTGGAACCCGACATCGTCGTCTCCGGCATCAACACCGTCGCCAACCTGGGCGACGACGTGATCTATTCGGGCACCGTTGCCGCGGCGATGGAAGGCCGCTTCCTCGGCCTGCCGGCGGTGGCGATGTCGCTGGCCGCGGCCGACCACGACGGCCGCCATTACCAGACCGCGGCGCGCGCGGCGGTAGAGATCATCGCCCGCCTGCGCACCGATCCGCTGCCGGCCGACACCATCCTCAACGTCAACGTGCCCGATCTGGCATGGGACGAGGTGGCCGGTTTCGAAGTCACCCGCCTGGGCAACCGCCACCGCGCCGAAGCCTGCATCCAGCAGACCGACCCGCGCGGCCGTGACTGGTGGTGGATCGGCCCGGCCGGCGCCGAGGCCGACGCCGGCCCGGGCACCGATTTCCACGCCGTGCGCACCGGCAATATTTCGATCACGCCGATCCACGTCGACCTGACCCGCTACCAGGCGCTGGAACAGGTCGCCAGCTGGGTCGGCGGCCTGGCCGCGGCGCTGGATTCGCCGGCGCCGGAGCGCGCCGCATGATCCAGCGCATGCGCCTGCAGCCCGAAGCCATCGGCAGCGGCCTGACCTCGCAGCGCGTGCGCGACCGCCTGGTCGAGCGCCTGCGCGAGGCCGGCATCCGCGACGAGCGCGTGCTCAACGCGATCCGCACCGTGCCGCGCCATCTGTTCGTCGACGAGGCGCTGGCGATGCGCGCCTACGAGGACACCGCATTGCCGATCGGCCACGGCCAGACCATCTCGCAGCCGTGGGTGGTGGCGCGCATGACCGAAGCGCTGTTCGAAGACGGCGTGCCGGGCAGGGTGCTGGAGATCGGCACCGGCTCGGGCTACCAGGCCGCGATCCTGGCCGCGCTGGGGCTGGAAGTGCACACCGTCGAACGCATCGGCGAACTGCTGCGCACCGCGCGCAAGCGCTTCCGCCAGCTCGGCCTCAACGTGCGCAGCAAGCATGACGACGGCCGCATCGGCTGGCCCGAGAACGGCCCGTTCGACGCGATCATCGTCACCGCCGCGGCGCCGGCGCTGGTCGATGCGCTGACCGATCAGCTCGCCGCGGGCGGCACCTTGATCGCGCCGGTCGGCGCGGCCTCGTCGCAATCGCTGCTCAAGCTGCGCAAGGACGCGGACGGCAACATCAGCCAAACCACGCTCGCGCCGGTGGTGTTCGTGCCGCTGCTGTCGGGCATGATCGACTGACTTCCTCGAGGCGGCCTCGCGGCCGCCGCCGCCGACTCTCCCAGAGCCGACCTTCCGCATGGCATTGAAAATCTTCGGACCGCTCTACGAGCGCACCATCACCTGGGCCCGCCACCGCCACGCGCCGGCGTACCTGGCCGGGCTGAGCTTCGTCGAGGCGATCATCTTCCCGATCATGCCCGAGGTGATGCTGGCGCCGATGTCGGTGGCCCAGCCCAGGCGCGCGTTCTGGTTCGCCACCTTGAGCATCATCGGTTCGATGCTCGGCGCGCTGGTCGGCTACGCGCTCGGCCATTACGCCTTCGAAGCGCTCAAGCCGGTGTTCGCCGCGCTGGGCATGCTGCCGTCGATCGAAGCCGGCATCGCCACGGTGCAGGCCAAGATGGTCGAATCGCCGTGGGCGGTGTTCACCTTCCTGGTGCTCGGCGGCTTCATGCCGATCCCGATGAAGGTGTTCACCTGGGCGTCGGGCATCGTCGGCGTGCCTATGCTGCAATACATCCCGAGCATGTTCATCGGCCGGGCCAAGCGCGTGTACCTGCTCGCGCTGGCGATCCGCATCGGCGGCGAACGCGCCGAAGCCGCGCTGCGGCGCTACATCGAGCCGATCGGCTGGATCGCCACCGCGGTGGTGGTTGTCGCCATCGCGGTGTTGGTCTGGCATTCACAGCGCTGAGGCGCGCGCCCGGCGACACTGGCCCGGCGGCATCGGACATCCGAGACACCACGCGCCCGGCGAGCGGCGCGGCAAGAGGAGCACCATGAGCGAGACGACCCGAACCCCGACCCTGGCGATGGCCGCCTGCCTGCTGGCCACGCTGACGCTGATCGGATGTTCGAGCACGGTCGTCCGCGAACCTTCCCGTGGCGGTTCGCGCGGCGGCGCCAGCCGCCCCTCGGCTCCGGCGCAGCGGCCGTCGGTGGCCAAGCCCGGCGCGACCGTGATCGTGCAGCGCGGCGAAGGCCTGTACCGGATCGCCACCAACAACGGCATCCAGCTCGCCGACCTGGCCGCGTGGAACGGCCTGTCGCCGCCCTACAACCTGTATCCGGGCCAGCGCCTGAAGCTGTATCCGCCGGGGCGCGGCGGCTCGTCCTCGTCGGGTTCGTCCTCCTCGGGCGGCTCGACCGCCTCGCGCCCGAGCGCGCCCGTGCCTGCGCCGGCCGCGCCGATCGACAGCGGCATCCGCTGGCGCTGGCCGGCCGACGGCCCGCTGCTGGGCCGTTTCGTCGCCAACGAGCCGACCAAGCAGGGCGTCGACATCGGCGGCGCGCCGGGCACCCCGGTGCGCGCGGCCGCCGACGGCGTGGTGGTGTATTCGGGCACCGGCCTGGTCGGTTACGGCGAGCTGATCATCGTCAAGCACAACGAGCAGTGGCTGTCGGCCTACGGCCACAACCGCAAGCGCCTGGTCAACGAAGGCCAACTGGTCAAGGCCGGCGAGCAGATCGCCGAGATGGGCCGCAGCGGCGCGGCGCGCGACCAGTTGCATTTCGAGGTGCGCTACAACGCCAAGCCGGTGGATCCGTTGTTGTATCTGCCGGCGAAGTGAGGCGCGGCGGGCGGCGTGCGGCCAAGCCGGATCGAAAGGCGTCGGGCCTGAAGGCCCTCCCGTAACAGCGGGCTAGGCCCTTGTAGGAGGGCCTTCAGGCCCGATGCTTTCCCGCCGGCCGGGATCGCACAGCCACAAGCCCGCGCTCAAGGCGGCGGCGGATGCACGTCGAACTGCCGATTCACCGCGACGTAGTCGTACTCGCCCTGGATCAGATTCAACAACCGCAGCGACTTGGGCGAATAGGCGATGCGCACGCGCTGATCGGTGTGGACGGCGTCGTAGCAGTGCCACGGCACCGAGAAGCGCGTCGACACGCCGGGGTCGTCGCCGTCGAGGTCGATGTAGAGGCAGTAGATCGGCGGCCAGCTCTCGCCGTCGTCGCGTTTCATCACCCCGGTGAGCACGCCTTCGCGCCACAGCTTCACTCCGGCGGCGAGATCCTCGCGCAGGCTGGCCTGGTCGTACGATTCGCTCGCGGCGAGCATGGCCAGGAAGCCGAGCGCCACGCCGATTCCCGCGATCGCCCAGACATTCCGGAAATCCGGCTCGAAGACGATCGCCGGCACGAAGCAGACCACCCCCAACGCGACGCTCCACCACAGCACCCGTGGCGCGCCGGTCGATTGCCTGGCGCGCAGGAACGCGCGCTCGCGCTCGTCCAGCGGCACGCCGTCGGCGGGAGCGGGGGCGGGCGCCGCCGCGGGAGCGGCGGCCTGGCTGTCGTGGGTCATGCGCCACCTTGCGCGGGGGATCGCGGCGGTCCGATGCGTCTTTGCCGTTATAACGCCGCGGGTGCGGCGGCGCCAATCCGGGGCGGGCTCAGGTGGCTTTTGCCAGGCAGGGCGAGGTCTTGCGGGTGTAGTCGAGGCCCCAACTGCGCATGCCGGCGGTGTCCACATGCAGCCGGCGGTGGTCGTAGAAGCCCAGCCCGAAGCCGGTGGCTGCGCCGCGCCGGCGCCAGAACGCGCACAGCTCCGCGCCGTCGGTGGCGGTGGGCAGTTCCAGGTCGAAGGCGCCGCCGGACAGATGCCGGCTGCCGTCGCTGCCGCCTTCACAGCGATTGAAGTCCGGTGCACGGTAGCCCGAGACGATGCGCGCGCCGTCGATCAACCCGGCCGCGCGCAGTTCGGCGATCAGGTGCAGCGTGGCCGCGCTGGCTGGCCAGGACTCACGCGGCGGCAGCGCGAATTCCTCTGCGCCGCACCGGCGCCAGTGGCGGCCGCTGCGCAATTGTTGCGACAGCGGGGCGACGGCGGCGACCCCGTGGAGGACGAGAAAATCGGAATAGGCACGGATTTGATCGGCACGGACGCCGGTGCGCCAAAGTTCGAAGCGCTGCTCGGGCGTGGCCGGCGCGCAGCCGGCCAGCCAGGCTAGGGCGCCGATCGCGAGCAGCAACGAGGCGCTGCCCGGCCCGCGCATTCAGCCGCCCAGCACGAACCCGGCGACCACGCGCCGGCCCTCGCCGGCGAGCACGTTGAAGGTGCGCGCGGCGGCGGCGTTGGTCATCGATTCCAGACCGACCTTGCGCGCCAGGCTGGCGGCCAGGGTCGCCGCGGGCGGGAACGCCTGGGCGCCGCCGCAACCGAGCACGATCAGCTCCGGCTGCAGCGCGAACAGCGGTTCCAGGTCTTCGATGCGCAGCGTGCGCACGTCGCTGACCGCCCAGTCCTCGATCAGCGCGTTCGGCGCCAGGATGAAGCTGCGCTCGAGCCGGCGGTCGTTGACCAGCGCCATGCGCCCGTCGGCGCCGCGCAGGAAGAACTCGTGGTCGGGGCGTTCGAGGGTCAGTTGCATAGGGCGGGAACGGGGAGTGGGGACTGGGGGATGGCCGGAACCGAAGACCCGGGCGGGAGGTTCAAACCCTTGCCGGTTCCGTGGTCCCCCTTTCGACTCACGCCCGCGGCAGCACGATCTGGCGCTTGTCCTTGCTCGGCCGGTACAGCACGGCGGTGTGGCCGATGCGCTGGACCAGGGCGGCGCCGGTGCGCTCGGCGATGCTGTCGATCAGGGCGTCGCGGGCCTCGCGGTCCTCGGCGCCGACCTTGACCTTGATCAGCTCGTGGTGCTCCAGGGCCAGGTCGACCTCGGCGAGCAGGGCATCGGTCACCCCTTTGCCGCCCACCTGCAGCATGGCCTTGAGATCGTGGGCCTGTCCGCGCAGGAAACGGGTCTGGGCGGAGGTCAGCAGGGTCGGCATCGGGACACACGAACTAAGCGGAAAGGGCGCTCAGGGTATCATGGCGTCCCCAACCCCCACCCGGAACGGCCGCCCGCGCCCATGGCGACCCGCAGCAAGTCCAGCCAACGCTGGCTCAAGGAACACTTTTCCGACCCCTTCGTGAAGAAGGCCAAGTCCGAAGGGCTGCGCTCGCGCGCGGCCTACAAGCTGGAGGAACTGGTCGAACGCGACCGCCTGCTCAAGCCCGGCATGGTCGTGGTCGACCTCGGCGCCGCCCCCGGCGGCTGGTCGCAGTGGGTCCGCCAGGAGATGGAGCGGCTGTGGCCCAGGCAGCCCGGCCGGATCGTCGCCCTGGACATCCTGGACATGCCCGGCCTGGCCGGGGTCGAGTTCATTCACGGCGATTTCCGCGAAGATGCGGTGCTGGCGCAGCTCGAGGCGAGCCTGGACGGCCAGGTCGTGGACCTTGTCCTGTCCGATATGGCCCCCAATATGAGCGGGGTGGACGCGGTGGACCTGCCGCGGGCGATGCACCTCTCGGAGCTGGCGATGGACTTCGCCGACCGGCACCTGAGGGTCGAGGGCACCTTCCTGATCAAGCTGTTCCAGGGCGTGGGCTTCGACGATTACGTGCGCGAACTGCGCCGTCGCTACGCCAAGGTCTCGATCCGCAAGCCGGCGGCCTCGCGCAAGCGGTCGCCGGAGGTCTATGCGCTGGCCCAGGGCAAACGGGCGACGCCGACCTGACCGGGGCCGCCCCGGACAGGCCGTGCCGGCCGGCTTGCTGAACGAGCCGGTTCGTGAACGGCGCCGCCGCGGGCAGATGTACCGGGGCGGTCGGTGTGACAATCTGGCGGTTACCGCGGGCGCACGAGGCGTCCGCGGCCACGGGCCCCGCGGGGCCGCAGGGTAGGAAACAAATGAACGATTTGGCCAAGAATCTGCTGCTCTGGGTGATCGTCGCCGTCGTGCTGATGGTGGTGTTCCAGGCGTTCGGCCCGCGCAACGCCGGCACCGACGTCGTCCCCTACGACCAGTTCGTCTCCCAGGTGCAGAACGACCGGATCAAGGAAATCAGGTTTTCCGACGATCGCACCACGATCAGCGGGACGCGCAAGGACGACAGCAAGTTCACCACCTATGCGGTGCAGGACCCGTACCTGATCAACGACCTGATCAACCACAAGGTCGTCACCGACCAGACCCCGCCGTCGAGCGGCCCGTCGCTGATCATGATCCTGATCAACGTGCTGCCGTGGCTGCTGTTCATCGGCATCTGGGTCTATTTCATGCGCCAGATGCAGCAGGGCGGCAGCAAGGGCGCGATGAGCTTCGGCCGTTCGCGCGCCAAGCTGCAGGGCGAGGACCAGGTCAAGGTGACCCTGGCCGACGTCGCCGGCTGCGACGAGGCCAAGGAGGAAGTCGGCGAGCTGGTCGAGTTCCTGCGCGATCCGTCCAAGTTCCAGAAGCTCGGCGGCAAGATCCCGCGCGGCGTGCTGATGGTCGGCCCGCCGGGCACCGGCAAGACCCTGCTGGCGCGCGCCATCGCCGGCGAGGCCAAGGTGCCGTTCTTCTCGATTTCCGGTTCCGACTTCGTCGAGATGTTCGTCGGCGTCGGCGCCAGCCGCGTGCGCGACATGTTCGAGCAGGCCAAGAAGCACGCGCCGTGCATCATCTTCATCGACGAAATCGACGCGGTCGGTCGCCATCGCGGCGCCGGCCTCGGCGGCGGCCACGACGAGCGCGAGCAGACCCTGAACCAGCTGCTGGTCGAGATGGACGGTTTCGAAGGCGGCGAAGGCGTGATCGTGATCGCCGCGACCAACCGTCCCGACGTGCTCGACCCGGCGCTGCTGCGTCCGGGCCGTTTCGACCGCCAGGTCGTGGTCGGCCTGCCCGACGTCAAGGGCCGCGAGCAGATCCTGCGCGTGCACATGCGCAAGCTGCCGCTGCACGAGGACGTCGAGCCGATGACCATCGCCCGCGGCACCCCGGGCTTCTCCGGCGCGGACCTGGCCAACCTGTGCAACGAGGCGGCGCTGTTCGCCGCGCGCGAGAACGCCAAGGAAGTGCGCATGGAGCACTTCGACAAGGCGCGCGACAAGATCCTGATGGGCGCCGAGCGCCGCTCGATGGCGATGAGCGAGGACGAGAAGAAGCTCACCGCCTACCACGAGGCCGGCCACGCCATCGTCGGCCGCATCGTTCCCGAGCACGACCCGGTCTACAAGGTCACCATCATCCCGCGCGGCCGCGCGCTGGGCGTCACGATGTACCTGCCGGAAGGCGACAAGTACTCGATGAACCGCGTGGCGATCGAGTCGCAGCTGTGCTCGCTGTACGGCGGCCGCGTCGCCGAGGAGCTGATCTTCGGCGGCGACAAGGTCACCACCGGCGCGTCCAACGACATCGAGCGCGCGACCAAGATGGCCCGCAACATGGTCACCAAGTGGGGCCTGAGCGACGAGATGGGCCCGATCGCCTACGGCGAGGAAGAGGACGAAGTCTTCCTCGGCCGTTCGGTCACCCAGCACAAGAACGTGTCCAACGAGACCGCGCGCAAGATCGACGAAGTGGTGCGCGGCATCCTCGACAAGGCCTACGGCCGCACCTCGCAGATCCTCAAGGACAACCTCGACAAGCTGCACGTGATGGCCGAGGCGCTGCTGCAGTACGAGACCATCGACGCGACCCAGATCGACGCGATCATGGCCGGCCGCGAGCCGGGTCCGCCGGCGGACTGGGCGAAGTCGGGCAAGGTGTCGAAGGACGACAACCGCCCCGGCGGCGCGATCGGCGGGCCGGCGGCGCAGACCTAACGAAGTTACGTTCAACGCGCACCAACAAAAACGCCGGGCTCCCCCGGCGTTTTTGTTTTTTGCTCCTGCGCGACAGCCCCGTATCTCCCTGTAGGAGCGGCGCGAGCCGCGACCGCGACATCCCACCTGCGTCGAACCCTGCATTTGCCGCGATCCCGACCTCGTGCCTGCGCCGGTGCCCAAATTCGCGGTCGCGACTTGCGTCGCTCCTACAGGGGGGGAGATCCCGGCAGCGCGGGCAGGCGAGCGGGTAGCATTCCGGTACTAGCCGCCTCCGGACCCGCCCCATGTTCGACCTGTCCCCGACCCTCGACTGCAACGGCCGCGCGCTCAAGCTCGACCGCCCGCGCGTGATGGGCATCGTCAACGTCACCCCCGACTCGTTCTCCGACGGTGGCGCCCACGACACGCTCGAGGCCGCGGTCGCGCACGGCCTGAAACTGGCGGCCGAAGGCGCCGACCTGCTCGATATCGGCGGCGAGTCCACCCGGCCCGGCGCGGCGGAGGTGGCGGTGGAGGAGGAATTGCGGCGCGTGATCCCGGTCATCGAGCGCCTGGCGCGCGAAACCTCGCTGCCGATCAGCATCGACACCTCCAAGCCCGAGGTCATGCGCGCCGCGGTCGCCGCCGGCGTGGGCCTGATCAACGACGTCTACGGCCTGCGCCGCGACGGCGCGCTGGACGCGGCCGCCGAACTCGGCGTGCCGGTGGTGCTGATGCACATGCAGGGCGAGCCGCGCTCGATGCAGCACGAGCCGCAGTACGAGGATGTGGTGGCCGAAGTGCACCGGTTCCTGGCCGAACGCATCTTCGCCGCCGAGATGGCCGGCATCGCCAAGAAGCGCATCGTGGTCGACCCGGGCTTCGGCTTCGGCAAGACGCTTCAGCACAACCTGACCCTGCTGGCGCAGCTGGAGCGCTTCGGCGAACTCGGCGTGCCGGTGCTGGCCGGGCTCTCGCGCAAGCGCAGCATCGGCGAGCTCACCGGCCGCGAGGACGCGCGCGAGCGCGTGCACGGCTCGGTCGCCGCGCACCTGATCGCCGCCCAGCGCGGCGCGCGCCTGCTGCGCGTGCACGACGTGGCCGCGACCGTGGACGCGCTCAAGGTGTGGGAGGCGGTGGCCGCGCAGGCCCAGCCGCAGCGCGCGGCCGCGCCGGCAATGCCGAAGTGGCCGGACGAGGATTGAGGCGGCGACGCCCGTCCGCGGCGCCTGGACAAAAAATGATCAAACTCGTAGAAGCCTTGTCGCACAAGGCGTGAAACCCGATTCCAACGCGGCTGTCCGCATGCTTGTCCACAGGCGGTGTGGATAGCGGCGAGCCGCGACGATGCGGCGCCGGCGAAGATTCGAAGAAATCCGGCGGGCGCGGCATCGCGGCGCAGTGGCGATGTGCTTTCGCGCGCTCGCGATCCGGCCTGGACAAAAAATCGCCAATCTCTCCAAAGCCGCGCCGCATAAGGCGTGGAACCCGATTCCCGCGCGTGTGTCCCAA
>NZ_LXSD01000380.1:10594-19736 GCF_017168095.1 Lysobacter enzymogenes
AGGCGTGGAACCCGATTCCCGCGCGTGTGTCCCAATGCTTGTCCACAGCCTGTGTGGATAGCGCAACCAGTCGCCGGCGCGGCGACTGCGAGAAAAGCGCGGAAAAGCAAGCCCGCACGCTCGCGATGCGGCGCCGACATCGATTCGCGCGCTCGAAACCGCGCCTGGACAAAAAATCGCCAATCTCTCCAAAGCCGCGCCGCACAAGGCGTGGAACCCGATTCCCGCGCGTGTGTCCCAATGCTTGTCCACAGCCTGTGTGGATAGCGAACAAGGTCGTCGGCGCGGCGACTGCGAGAAACGCGCGGAAAAAGCAAGCCCGCGCGTTCGCGATGCGGCGCCGACATCGATTCGCGCGCTCGAGCCATGGCTGGACAAAAAATAGCCAATCTCTTCGAGGCCTTGCCGCATAAGGCGTGGAACCCGATGTCCGCGCGTGTGTCCCAATGCTTGTCCACAGGCGGTGTGGATAGCGAACGAGGCCGTCGGCGCGGCGACCGCGAGAAAAGCGCGAAAAAAGCAAGCCCGCACGTGCGCGATGCAGCGCCGGCCGCGGTACGAACGCTTCAAGCCCTGCCTGGACAAAAAATAGCCAATCTCTCCAAAGCCGCGCCGCATAAGGCGTGGAACCCGATTCCCGCGCGTGTGTCCCAATGCTTGTCCACAGCCTGTGTGGATAGCGGCGAGACCCGCCGCGCCCGCGCCGCCGCCGTCGGCGCCTGACCGCAGGCCGCAAGCGCGGCCGGGCACGGCGCAAGTGCGGGCCTGGCCGCCGCCCTGGTGCGCCGCAACACGCCGCCTGCGGCGATCCCGGCCCGCCCGCTGCGCCCGCAGACGCCTGGACAAGAACACGCCAATCCCGTCGAAGCCGCGCCGTACAAGGCGTGAAACCCGATTCCCGCACGGGTGTACGCATGCTTGTCCACAGGCGCTGTGGACCGGGCCGCGCGGATGCCGATGGCGCCGGCAAAGTCAAGGAAATTCACTGGTCAATTTCTCGCCAAACCTCTTGCAATGCTTATGCCGCAAGGCTTCGCGCGCGCAATCGAAAAACTGTCCGCAGGCTTGTCCACAGGGGATGTGGACAACTGCAACGGGCGGGTCAAGAAATGTCCAAATTGGCCCGGCGCCGGGGCCCTGGGCGGGGCGCCGCGGCAGCGTCGAAGCCTTGCCGCAGCTCGCTTGCGCAGCGGCGACGGCCGCGGCCCGGCTTTCGCGCGCCGCGCGCCTGTGCGAGGCTGCGCGTCGCTATCGCCGCGCGGTTCAGCCGCTCCCGCATGACCGCCTCCCACGACCCGCGCCCGCTCGCCATCGCCCTGATGGGCCCGACCGCCTCGGGCAAGACCGCGCTCGCGCTGGACTGGGCGCAGCGCCTGGACGCGGAGATCGTCAGCGTCGACTCGGCCCTGGTCTACCGCGGCCTGGACATCGGCGCGGCCAAGCCCAGCGCGGCCGAGCAGGCGAGGGTGCCGCACCATCTGATCGACGTGCGCGAGCCGTGGCAGGCCTATTCGGCCGCCGAGTTCGCCGCCGACGCCCGCGTGGCGATGCAGCAGATCGCCGCGCGCGGGCGCATCGCGATCCTGGCCGGCGGCACCGGCCTGTACTTCCACGCCCTGCTGCGCGGCCTGTCGGACATGCCCGAGGCCGATCCGGCGGTGCGCGCCGCGCTCAGCGAAGAGGCCGGCCGGCGCGGCTGGGCCGCGCTGCACGCCGAGCTCGCCGCGCTCGACCCCGAGGCGGCCGCGCGCATCCACGCCACCGACGCCCAGCGCATCCAGCGTGCGCTCGAGGTCTGGCGCCTGTCCGGGCGCACCATCAGCGACTGGCGCCGCGCCTCGGCCGGGCGGCCGCGGCTGCCGTTCCGGGTGCTCAAGCTGGTGCTGGCGCCGGCCGACCGGGCGGTGCTGCACGCGCGGATCGAGCGCCGCTTCGAGCAGATGCTGGCCGACGGCTTCCTCGACGAAGTCCGCGCCCTGCGCGCGCTGCCGGGCCTGGCGACGCATCCTGCGCCGCTGGAGCTGCCGGCGATCCGCGCGGTCGGCTACCGCCAGGCCTGGGAGCATCTGGACGGCGCGTACGGCGCCGCCGAACTGCGCGACCGCGGCGTCTACGCCACCCGCCAGCTGGCCAAGCGCCAGCTGACCTGGCTGCGCGGCGAACTTGACGCGCGCTGGTTCGATCCTTTGCGCGACGCGGCCGAACTCGGGCACGCCTTGAGGCTGTTCGCCGCCGGGCGCCTGCGCACGTACCCGCAGAGCGCCTAGCGCGGCCTACAATCGAGCGCACAAACCCGGAACCGGGTCGCAATGTTTGCTTGCACTTGCGTTAACATCGGGCAGTCGCCCTGTGGGGACAACAGCCGGCGATACGGAAGCGTCCGTCACCGGGCTCCGGGGCCAACCGCCCGGTTCCCGCCGGCGAGGCGCGCCGTCCTAATAACTAGAACATGCTGGGGAATTAGAAGATGTCTAAGGGGCAATCCCTGCAGGATCCTTTCCTGAATGCGCTGCGTCGCGAACGTGTGCCGGTCTCGGTCTACCTGGTCAACGGCATCAAGCTGCAAGGCACGATCGAATCTTTCGACCAATTCGTGGTGCTGTTGCGCAACACCGTCAGCCAGATGGTCTACAAGCACGCCATCTCCACCGTGGTTCCCGCGCGCAACGTCCGCGTCGGCCCGGGCGGCGGCTACGTCCAGTCCGCCGACGGCAGCGACGGCGGCGACGAGAACGAATAAGCGTCCGATCCGGTCGGGAGAATTGAGAAACCGGCGCGGCGCCTCCATCTGCCAGGGTTCGACCCCGGGTTCGGCCCGCCAGTTCTCTTCCCATCGATGTTCGAGCGTTCCAAGAAGGGCGAACACGCCCTGTTGATCCAGCCTCACTCCGGCGGCGCGCCGGAGGAGGACCTGCTGGAAGAGTTCGCCGACCTGGCGCGCTCGGCCGGCGCGTCCGTGGCCGCGGTGCTGACCGCGCGCATCGACCGGCCCAATGCGGCCACCCTGATCGGCAGCGGCAAGCTCGACGAGGTCAAGGCCGCGGCCGAGGCCAGCGGCGCCGACCTGATCCTGGTCAACCATCCGCTCAGCCCGGGCCAGGAGCGCAACCTCGAGCGCTTCCTCGAGCGCCGCGTGGTCGACCGCACCGGCCTGATCCTGGACATCTTTTCCCAGCGCGCGCGCAGCGCCGAGGGCAAGCTGCAGGTCGAACTGGCCCAGCTCAAGCACATGTCGACCCGGCTGGTGCGCGGCTGGACCCACCTGGAGCGCCAGCGCGGCGGCTCCATCGGTTTGCGCGGCCCCGGCGAAACCCAGCTGGAAACCGACCGCCGCCTGCTGCAGAAGCGCCTGGAGCAATTGCAGAAGCGCCTCGACAAGGTCGAGGTGCAGCGCAACCAGATGCGCCGCGCGCGCCTGCGCAGCGAACTGCCGCGGGTGGCGCTGGTGGGCTACACCAACGCCGGCAAATCCACCTTGTTCAACGCGCTGACCGGCGCCGACGCCTACGCCGCCGACCAGTTGTTCGCCACGCTCGATCCGACCGTGCGCAAGATCAGCCTCGCGCCCGGCTCGGAGCCGGGGCGCGGCAGCGACGCGGGCGGCGGCGTGGTCCTGGCCGATACGGTCGGCTTCGTCAGGGATCTGCCGCACGATCTGGTCGCCGCGTTCCGCTCGACCCTGTCGGAAGCGCGCGAGGCCGACCTGCTGCTGCACGTGATCGACGCCGCCGACCCGAACCGCGACGAGCGCATCGCCCAGGTCGATGCGGTGCTGGCCGAAATCGGCGCCGGCGATCTGCCGCAGCTGCTGGTGTTCAACAAGATCGACCGCCTCGACGGCATCGCCGCGCGGGTCGACCGGCCCGGCGAGGAGCGCCACCGGGTCTGGCTGTCGGCGCGCAGCGGCGAAGGCCTGGACCTGTTGCGCGAAGCCTTGGGCGAGGCGCTGCAGTTGCACCGCGTTCAGGGCGCAGTGCGGATCGCGCCGCAGGACGCGCGCCTGCGCGCGCGCCTGCACGAACTCGGCGCGGTGCGCGCCGAGCAGGCCGACGAGCACGGTTGGCGGGTCGAAGTGGACCTGGCCGTGGCCGACGCCCAGCGCCTGTTCGCCCAGGCCCACGGCGAGCCGTTGCGGCCCTTGCTTGAGACGGTGGAGACCCCCACCTAGAATCGACAGGTTCGCGCGCATCGCACTGCGCGCGCGAGCCGCCGCGGCCGTCCCGACGTCCGCGGACCGGCGCCGGCCCGCCGCGGCCGGTGTTCGGTCGGAACAGGCCTGCCGAGCGGCAGGACGCTCCGCCCGGCGTCCACTTTTTTAGGAGCAGGCATGGCCTGGAACACCCCCGGTAGTGACAATTCCGGCGACAACCGACCGTCGCGGCAACGCAAACCTCCCGGCCGCGGCCTGGATTCCCTGCTCGATACCCTGCGCGGCCTGTTCGGCAACGGCGGCGGCGGGATCCTGCGCTGGGTCGGCCTGCTGGTCGCGCTGTGGCTGGTATTCAACTGCTTCGTGTTGGTGACCGAGCAGGAGCGCGGCGTGGTCCTGCGCTTCGGCACCTCCTCGCGCGTGCTCCAGCCCGGCCCGCACTTCAAGCTGCCGTGGCCGGTCGAGAGCGTGAAGAAGGTCAACGCCACCCAGAGCAAGGCCTACAGCGAAAACGTTCCGGTCCTGACCCGCGACGGCAACATGGTCAACGTCGAGATCAACGTCCAGTACCGGATCGAATCGCCGACGCAGTACCTGTTCGGCTCGCGCGAGCCGGAGGAAGTGCTCAAGCAGGCCGCGCAGAGCGCGGTGCGCGAGCAGATCGGCCGCTCCGACCTGGACACCGTGCTCGGCTCGCGCAGCGTGCTGACCACCCAGGTGCGCCAGCGCCTGCAGGCCTCGCTGAAGGACTACGAGACCGGCCTGACCGTGACCGAACTCAACCTGCCCAACGCGCGTCCGCCGGACGAGGTGAAGGACGCCTTCGACGAAGCCCAGCGCGCCAACGCCGACAAGTCCACCGCGATCAACGAGGCCCAGGCCTACGCCAAGAAGATCGTGCCGGAAGCGCGCGGCGACGCCCAGCGCATCCGCACCACCGCCGAGGGCTACAAGACGTCGACCGTGGCCCGCGCGCAAGGCGACGCGGCGCGCTTCAGCCTGCTGGTCGAGCAGTACAAGGGCGCGCCCGAGACCACCCGCAAGCGGCTGTGGCTGGACGCGGTGCAGGAAGTGCTGAGCCAGAACCGCAAGATCGTCGGCGGCGACTCCAGGCAGATCCTGTACGTGCCGATGGGCGAGCGCAGCGGCGGGCCGATGACGCCGGGCCCGGTCAGCGTGCCGTTGAACCAGCCCGAACTGTTGCCTTCGGTGACCGCGACCGAATCCGCGTCCGGTCCGACCGTGCCCTATGTCGGCCGCCCCACGCGCCCGAAGACCCGCGATGAGGTGAGCCGATGAGAGTTCCTGCCCTGATCGCAGCGGGCGTGGCCCTGCTGCTGGCCCTGCTGGGCTCGGTGTTCGTGGTCAACGAAGGCCACAGCGCGATCGTGTTCCGCCTCGGCACCGTGGTGCGCAAGGATGTCGGCCCGGGCCTGCGCTTCAAATGGCCGCTGATCGAAACCGCGCGCACCTTCGACCGCCGCCTCAAGGTGCTGCCGGCCGAGCCGGAGCGTTACCTCACCGCCGACAAGCTCGACGTCAGCGTCGACTTCTTCGCGCTCGGCCGGATCGAGGACATGCGCCGTTTCTTCCAGGCCACCGGCGGCAACGAGGACGTCGCGGCCGAGCGCCTGGCGCCGATCATCCGCGATTCGCTGCGCAACGAGATCAACTCGCTGAAGCTGCTCGACGTGGTCAAGGGCGACCGCGAGGCGGTGATCGGCAAGCAGCTGGAAGCGATCAACCGCGGCGCGTCGACGCTGGGCGTGAAGATCATCGACATCCGGATCAAGCGCATCGATCTGCCGCAGGACAGCAACGTGCTGCAGTCGGTCTACAACCAGATGCGCTCGCAGCGCCTGCAGGTGGCCAGCCAGTTGCGCGCGGAAGGCTTCGAGCAGTCGCAGGCGGTGCGCGCGACGGCCGACCGCGACAAGACCGTGATCCTGGCCGAGGCCGAGCGCGACGCGCAGCGCCTGCGCGGCGAAGGCGATGCCGAGGCCGCGCGCCTGTACGGCGAGGCGGCGGCGAAGGATCCCTCGTTCTTCGCGTTCCAGCGCAGCCTGGATTCCTACCGCAAGGCCTTCGCCGACGGCCAGAGCGTGATCGTGCTCGACCGCGACGATCCGTACCTGCAATACCTCAAGTCCGACCGCTGAGGCCGGCCGATGGCCGGCGAGCTGTGGCGGGCCGTGTGCCTGGTAGCGGTGCTGGAGGGGCTGGTGCTGTTCGTGTCCCCGCACGGCTGGAAGCGCGCCGCCGAGCGACTGCGTTCCTTGCCCGACCCGCACCTGCGCGCGGTCGGCGCGATCGTGGTGACGATGGCGCTGACCGCGCTGTGGTGCCTGCGCGTCGGCTGAGCGGCGACGCACCGATGCGCGCCGGCGACGATAGGGTTGCGGCATCGCTGCGGAAATCCGTTCGCGGTGGAAGGAATCCATCCAGTACCGTCAGCTCGATGAAAGCCGGGATCCTCCCGGTGCCGTCATTCCGGCGACTGCCCCCCCCCCCCCGCCGTCATTCCGGCGAAAGCCGGAATCCATTTTGACTTTGCGCTCTAGCGGGTTGGCTCAAGCCAGGCAGAAGCAAGATCAAAATGGATTCCGGCTTTCGCCGGAATGACGGCGGGGGGGGCAGTCGCCGGAATGACGGCGAGAGCAGTCGCCGGAATGATGGCGGGGGGTAGTCGCCGGAATGACGGCGAGGGGCGGTGCAGGTCGCTGCCCGATATGCGTCCGACCGCCGTTGACGCCCGTCGACCGCCGCTCCACCGCGTCCCAACCTCGCTCACCCAATCTCCCGCCGCTTGACCGGCTTCAAGCGCGCGCAGCGATGCCCATCACCCAAATGCGGACATGTCCGCGCGCGCTGCGAATCCTTCCCGCGGCGTCCGGATTCGTTCCCGCTTTCGCCCTGTTCCGCGCGCCGCGCGCCGTCTAGAACCGACGGCGGCCGGCGCCTGCGCGGAGCCGTCCGGCGGGGAGCGCCGGATCCGCAGCGCGCCGCGCCCTTTCCGTCGAGGCCGCCGCCGCGCCGCATCCGCTGCCGCGGGGCGCGCGCCGTCCGCGACGCCGCCAACGCCCCATCGCGCTAATGGAGTCAGCGTCATGAAGCAGATCCCGTCGTTGCGGCGCAGCGCTCTCGCGCTCGCGTTGCTCTCGCTCAGCGGTTCGGCCCTGGCCGCCACCTGTCCGGCGTACAACCCGTCGAACAAGGCCAACAAGCTGTACCTGGTGTTCCCGACCGCCAACATCGCCTATCCCTCGTTCGGCTTCACCGCGGGCTCGGTCACCAACCCGGCCGCGCCGTTCTCGGCCGCCGACCTGCCCAGCTACACCGGCACCACCGCCGCGCTGCGCGCCGCGGTCAAGCACGTGGTCGAACTGGACTACTGCGAGTTCAACGTGCAGGTGCTCGACACCACGACCCTGCCGCCGGCCACGTTCGCGCGCCGCAACACGGTCGCGGTGACGACCAAGTCGGACATCGCCGACGGCCTGTTCGGCCTGGCCCAGGCGGTCGATACCGGCGATGCGACCGCGGTCGATTTCTCCTACGTATGGGGCAAGACCTATCAGGATTGGACCGGCGGCCCCGGCGGCGCGCTCAACGGCGCCAACTCCACTCTCGACCGCTGGGCCAACTCGATCGGCGGCACCGCCGCGCACGAAGCTGGCCACAACTACGGCCTGGCCCACAACATCACGCTCAATCCCGGCGAGGACACCTTCAAGCACCACGTCATGCCCGCCGGCGGCAGCCTCACCGCCGAGGACCGCGCCGGTTACCGCCGCCATTTCAGCGATACCGAATTCTCGATCCTCGCCGCCAACGTCGGCCTGTCGCTGCAGACCATGTGGAACTGGGATCTGGTCAATCCCAACGCCAATCCCGCGCACAGCCTGGAGCTGCGCGTGCTGCATCCGTCCAGCACCGCGCCGTCGATCGACTGGGCCTACGCCGGCTGCAACAGCCCGTGGATCAACCCGACCGTGATCGGCCCGATCGGCCCGGCCGAAACCTTCCAGGGCGGCACCTACTATCCCTACACGGTGAAGTGGAGCACGCCGAATCCGGCCTGGGGCACCGGCAGTTGCACCGGCTTGCCGGGCGCGCCGGGGCAGGCGCCGGGCGGCATTCTGTTCCACATCGGCGCGTCCTTCATGGGCGTGAACTTCAACCTGTCCACGCCCAACCCGATCGTCATCAAGGACATCACCCTGCGCGATTCGTCGAACACGGCGATGGCGCTGAACCCGCGCCTGCACGCGTTCGACGCGGGCACGCTCGACACCGTCGGCAATCTCAACCTCGGCGTGTTCAACGTCGCCCAGGTGCCGCTGCGCCTGCAGAACCTGCAAGTGCGCGAACTGCCGCGGGTGCTGGCGCTGGACCAGATGGTCGCCGACGGGCGCATGGCCGATTTCGCCGGCCAGGAGTTCAGCCCCTGGGCCAAGACCGAGCGCACCTTGGTGCAGGAGCGCAGCAGCCGCCCGGGCGAGGCGATCTCGCTGCCGGTGGCGAACGTGTCGCAGCCGCGCCACGTCTACCAGGTGATCACCGCCGACGACTGCAAGCAGGGCGACAGCCTGCTCAGCGGCCGCGACGTGGGCGACTGCAAGCCGGGTACCGCGATCGACCTGTTCCCGTCGACCACGATGTACTTCACCGCCAACAGCATCGACGACAACGCCACCTACTGGGATCCGGCCCGGCGCGAATACGTGCGCGGCCCGCTGGCGTCGCGCACCTACTACCAGGTGACCGGACGGCGCCTGGACCGCAACAAGAACGGCGTCGACGACTACATCGACGCGCGCCAGGGCAAGTGAGCCGCCGCGCCGCCGGAGCATGCGCTCCGGCGGCTGCGGCGCGCAGCGCAACGCTATCGCTTCAAGGGCGCGCCGCGCGTCGGACCGCGGCGCCGCTGCGGGCCCGGCGCAAGGCCGGGCCCGCGTTTTGTCGTCGGCCGAGGCGCAAGGCCGTGCACGG
>NZ_LXSD01000381.1:0-12744 GCF_017168095.1 Lysobacter enzymogenes
ATGGCCGGCGGCGGCGCCGGCGCGGGCGCGCGCGCCGCGGGCAGGAACAGTTCCACCCGGGTGCCGTAGCCCAGCGCGCTGTCGATGCGCAGGTCGCCGCCGCTTTGCTTGGCGAAGCCGTAGACCATGCTCAGGCCCAGGCCGCTGCCGCGGCCGGCTTCCTTGGTGGTGAAGAACGGCTCCATCGCCCGCGCCAGCGTTTCCGGCGCCATGCCGCGGCCGGTGTCGGCGACCGTCACGCGCAGGTAATCCCCCGCCGTCAGTTCGCCGCTTGCGTCGCAGGCCGCGGCCTCGATCGCGATCTCGCCGCCGCGCGGCATCGCGTCGCGGGCGTTGAGCGCGAGATTCAGCAGCGCGGCTTCCAGCTGCCCGGGATCGGCATAGGCCGGCGCCAGCGGCTCGGCGCACTGCACATGCAGGTGCACGCTGTCGCCGAGAGTGCGCTTGAGCATGCTCTCGACATCGCGCAGCAGCGCCGGCACCTCGACCGCGCGCGGGCTGAGCCGCTGCCGACGCGCGAACGCCAGCAGCTTGCCGGTGAGCTCGGCGCCGCGGCCGACCGAGCGCAGCGCGCTGGCGATCAGTTCGCCGGCCTCGGGCTTGTCGCCGCATTCCAGTTCCAGCAGTTGCAGGCTGCCGGACATCACCGTGAGCAGGTTGTTGAAGTCGTGGGCGATGCCGCCGGTGAGCTGGCCGATCGCGTCCAGGCGCTGCGAATGCGCCAGCTGTTCCTCGGTGCGGCGGCGCTGCACGAACGCAGCGGCGAGATTGGCGACCGAGCGCAGCAGGTGCAGGGCATCGTGATCGAACTGGCGCGGCTGCGGCGCGCACGCCAGCAGCGCGCCCATCGGCCGGCCGCGGTCGAGCAGCGGCACCAGCACGCCGCTGCCGGCGGCGGCGCGCAGCGGGAACCCGTGCGCCTCGGCGCCGGCGAAATCCTCGGCCAGGCGGGTCTGGCCGCTGCCGATGGCGGCGAGCAAGGCCGCCTCATCGAGCGCGTTCGCGTCCGCGTCGCCGTCGTCGAGGCCGACGCCGGCGCGGATTTCCACGCTCTGGCGATCGCCGGACACGAACAACACCGCCACGGTCGGAATATCGAGCGCGGCGGCCAGCAGCCGCGGCAATGCATCGACCATGCCCGATTCGTCCTGCGCCTCCAGCGCCAGCTGGCCGATGCGCGCGGCCAGCGCGTCGTAGCGCGCGCGCACCAGCGCCTGACGCGCGCGCTGGGTTTCGGAAATGTCGCGCACCGAGGCCAGGAAGCGCGAACCGTGCGCGCCGCCGATCGGGCTCAGCGCGATTTCCACCGGGAACTGGGTGCCGTCCGGACGCAAGCCGATCAGGCTCTGCCCGCTCACGCCCATCGGCCGCACATGCGGCCGCGCCATGTAGTTTTCGCGATAGCGCCGGTGGCGCTCGCGCGCCGCCGCCGGGATCAGCGTTTCCACCTCCATCCGCAGCAACGCGCCCGGCGCGTAACCGAACAAGCGCTCGGCCTGGGCATTGGCCTGGACGATGCGGCCGTCGCCGTCGACCAGCAGCAGCGCGTCGGGCACCGCTTCGAACAGGCCGGCGAAGGACGCGTCCGCGCTCATGCCGCGCTCACTGCGGCGGCGAACAGATAGCCGGCGCCGCGCACGGCCTTGATCAGGCTCGGCGCGGACGGATCGGACTCGAGCTTGCGCCGCAGCCGGCCGACGGCGACGTCGATGGTGCGGTCGTAAGGCCCGGCTTCGCGGCCGTGCAGCGCGCTCATCAGTTCGTCGCGGCTGAGCACCTGCTGCGGCCGCTGCAGCAATGCGCGCAGCAGCTGGAACTCGCCCGTGGTCAGCGCGATCTCGGCGCCGCCGGCGTCGGTCAGGCGGCGCGAGGACAGGTCGAGGCGGAAGCCTTCGAACGCCAGGCAGTCGGCGGCCGGCGGCGACGGCGGCGCGGTCGCGCGGCGCAATACCGAGCGTATCCGCGCCAGCAGTTCGCGCAAGTCGAACGGCTTGGCCACGTAGTCGTCGGCGCCGAGCTCCAGTCCGACCACGCGGTCGACCGCGTCGCCGCGGCCGCTGACCACGATCACCGGGCCGCGCCATTGCGTTTGCAGATGGCGCAGCAACGACAGGCCGTCCTCGTCGGGCAGGCCCAGGTCGAGCAGGACCAGATCGATCCCGCCGGCGGCCACCGCCGCGCGCGCCTGCGCCGCGCTGGAGGCGGCCGCGGTCTTGCAGCCGTTGGCGCCGAGGTAGCGCGCCAGCAGCGCGAGGATGTCGGCATCGTCGTCGACCAGCAGCAGCCGCGGCTGCGCGGCCGGGACGGCGTCGCTGGAGGGGGAGGACATCGCGCTCGCTCGCAGATACGGCCAGGCCGTGATGGGCGAAGCATGGAGCGATTCGCCGGCAGCGGCAATAGCGTGGCGTGGCTGTTGCGGCCGCGCGCGACGGACGATGCGGATACTTGATTCGGGTCAATATCGCTGCGGCGCGGATCGGCTAGGCGCGGTGGCGATTACGCTGCGTCGGACACGATGCGAGAGCGCCTGAGCGAGCGATGCCGCCGCGATGCCAGGCCGGTCGCGCGCCCGCGGCGCGGCTCGCGTCGATCCGCGCCGAATCGCTCGCGCCCGCCTCCCGACGGGCACGGCGAGCGGCTTAGCGGGCCCCGTTCGCGCGCCGATACGATCGCGATGCCGGATCGCGAAGGGCGCCGCGGCCGCATCCGGCAGGCGCCGGACGCGGCCCTGTGCGGTCGCACAGAAACACGCGCCAAGACTCGCTCGAAGGCTCGCGCTCAAAAGCTCGCGCGCACGCCCACCGTGTACTGGCGATTGCCGGCGCCGAAATCGGCCTGCGCGCTCGCGCCCCAGATCGGATTGAACTTGAGCAGCACGCCGGCGGCGCCGCCGAACTCGCCGTCGTAGACATCGCCGTCGGTGTAGCGGAGCTTGGCCCAGCCTTCCAGGTTCGGCGCCAGGTCGCCGCGCAGGCCCAGCGACAGGCGCGCGTCGTCGCCGTCGCTGCGCTCGCGCAGCGCCAGCGGCTTGTGCTCGAACGCCAGACGGGTATTGAGCCAGCCCAATTCGGCGGTCCAGTCCACGCGCTCGCTCAACGCGGCGCGATAGCCCAGGCCCAGCGCGACCTGTTGCGCGTCCAGGTCCAGCCGCGCCAGGGTGGTCGCGCCGGCGCGCAGATCGACGTCGTCGCGGCCCTTGTACAGACCGGCGCTGGCGAACCAGCGTTCGTTCAAGGCCAGCGAACCGGCGAGATAGCCGCCGCGCGCGTCGATGTCGTCCAGGCGCACGGCGTCGCCGCGCGGCGAGCGCAGCGACTGCGCCAGATAGCCGGCTTCCAGATAGGTGTAGCTGCGTTCCTGCGCGGCCGCGTCGAACGCCGGCGCGAACGACAGCGCGGCGGCGAGCGCGGCGGCCAGCGTCCGCGCGATTGCGATGTTCATGTGGATTCCTCAAGGGTGCGATGGACGGCGCCTGCCGCCGACGGCGGCGCGCCGTTGCATCCATCTCCCCGGCCCGGGCCAGGCGGACATCGCGTGCGCGGCGGCGCACGGCGGGCGTTCCGCGCCCACCGCGCAGGCTCACCGGACCTGGCGGGGCCGAGCCGTGAGCGCCGGCGCCGGCCGCGCGCGCGGCCGCTCGCTCAGACGAACACCAGCCGCTCGAGCTGGCGCGAGCCGGGCTGGTCCTGCACGTGCAGTTCCTTGCCCTCCGCGCGCATCTGCTCGAGCAGCATGTAGATCCGGATCGCGCGCCGGATCACTTCGGTCTTGTTGGAATTGCCGCGTTCGGCGATCTGCTCGAGTTCGGCCATTTCGGCGGCGTCCAGGCTCAGGGTCATGCGTTGGTGCTTCATCGATCGCTCCGGACAAACAAGACGTATGAAATCGATTAAACGCACACGATAGCGGTTTCCCCTACATCGGCGACACCAGATGGCGCAGTTTATTCATGAATTTTGTGCTTTCGAGCGTGGTCGAACTGGTTTTATATGTACTTAGTGCGTAACAAATGCGTATGAACGCACGTGCGTTTTGCAGCTACGGCCCTGCACCGCCGATTCGCTGGATGGATCGGCGGGTAGGCGCGACGGCCGCATCGCCTCAGGCAGGCAGCTGCGCCAGCGACGCGCGCAGGTCGTCGATCAAATCGGCGCTGCGCTCCAGACCGATGTTGAAGCGCACCAGGTTGCGGCCGGCGCGCGGCAGGTCGCGGTGCAACGAGAACTGCGGCACGACCAGGCTGGTGGTGCCGCCCCAGCTGTAGCCGATCTTGAACAGGCGCAGCCGGTCGATGAAGGCGACCAGCGCGTCCTGGCTCAGCGCGGCGTCGAATTCGACCGAGAACACGCTGGCCGAGCCGGTGAAATCGCGTTTCCAGATCTCATGCCCGGGGCTGCCCGGCAGCGCCGGATGGCGTACGCGCAGCACCCGCGGCTGCGCCTGCAGCCATTGCGCGACTTCGAGCGTGCTGCGCTGCAGATGGTCCAGGCGCACGCCCAGGGTCTGCAGGCCGCGCAAGGCCAGGCTGCAGTCGTCGGGCGACACGCCCATGCCGAGCAGTTGCTGGGCGTCGCCGAGGGCGAGGTAGTGCGCTTCGTCGCGCACGGTGACCGAGCCCAGCAGCAGGTCGCTGTGGCCGCCGATGTATTTGGTCAGCGCCTGCACGGCGAAATCGGCGCCGTGGCCGAAGGCGTCGAAGAACACGCCGGCCGCATAAGTGTTGTCCAGCGCCACCGGCACGCCGGCGGCGTGGGCGGCGGCGGCGATGGCCGGCACGTCCTGCACTTCCATCGTCACCGAGCCCGGGCTCTCGCACCACACCAGCTGGGTTTGCGGCCGCAGCAGCGCGGCGATGCCGGCGCCGATCCTTGGGTCGTAGTACTCGGCGCGGATGTTCCAGCGGCTGAGCCAGCGGTCGGAGAACTCGCGGTGCGGGCCGTAGATGCAGTCCGGGATCAGCACATGGCCGCCGGCCTTGAGCACGGCCAGGTCGACCAGGGCGATCGCCGCCTGGCCGCCGGGGGCGATGAAGGTCAGGCCGCCGCCTTCGAGTTCGGCGATGCGCGCGGCCAGTTCCAGCGTGGTCGGGGTGCCGTACAGACCGTAGGTGTACGGCGTCTCGCGTCGGTCCCAGTGGTCGTGCACGTGCGCGGCGCTGTCGAACAAGGTGGTCGAGCCGCGGTAGACCGGGGTGACCAGGGAACGGAAACCGGCCGGCGCCGAGGCGTCGGGGTGGGCGAGCTTGGAACGCCAGTCCAGGGGCATGGGAAGGTCCGGGGTCGGGGGCGGTCTGCGCGCGGCGGCGGGCGCAAGCCACAGTCGCGGCCGACGCCGCGCGCGGCTCCCGAGCTTACACAAGCGCGGCGGCGATCCGCGGTGCGCCCGGGCGCCGCACGCGGCCGGCGGCGCCGGAGTGCGAACTGCGGCGCACATAAGGCAGACCACGGCGTTCGGCCAGCGTCTGCGCGGCGGTGGCGAACCTGCGCGCCGGCGTCCGACCTTGATCGGCCGGCGGCGCCGGCGTTCGGTACCCGCGCGCGCCGGCGCCGGGCCGCGCCGCATCGCCTCACACCGCGCCCATACGAGTCGGGCCCGCCAACGCTGCGCATCGGCGGGCCCGCTCGTTTTCGCACTCCCGATCCGCTCCCGAGCCGAGGCGATGTGCGGCCCCGGCGGCGCCTCAGTAACTGCCGACCATGTTGAGGAACCACCCGCGGTGGTCGTAATCGAAGTTGGTCAGGTCGTCGCTGAACTCGGTGAAGTTGTAGCCCACGCCGACGCGGAAGTTCTTGCCGAGGTCGCGGTCCACGCCGAGCAGCACGCCGGTGCGGGTGCCGCCGTCGCGTACGTTCAGCCAGCGGTACTCGGCCAGGCCGTGCCAGACTTCGCGCACGCGATAACGCGCCTGCACCGCGCCGAACGTGGTAGCCGAATCGGCCCACTCGCCCTGCAGCCGTCCGAACCGCACCTCGCCCTCGCGCCGCGCCAGCTTGCCGGCGAATTCCCAGCGGTGGTTCGGGTTGTAGACGCCTTCGAACGACAGCACCTGGGTGCGCTGGTCGTAGCTGGCGATGTCCGGCCCGACCTGATCCAGCGAGGACACGTCGTACAAGTACGTGTACTTGCCCAGCAGCGCCCAACGCGTGCTGTTGTACGGACGCCAGGCGAAACCGACATTGCCCTCGACGAACTTGGCGCCGGCCTGGGCGTTGAGCTTGTCCTTGGTCTGCGAGTAGTTGAGCCGGCCGGCGACGCGGAAACTGTCGTCGAACTTGTGCAGGAAGCGGTTGGTGCTGGTCCACTGCTCGCGCCGCTCGGCGCCGCTGTCGCGCCGCCATTCCAGCTTGCTCTGCCACTGCGTATCCAGCGAGCTGCGGCCGCTGGTGAGGCTGGCGCCGCGGCGCTGGACGTTGCCGAGCTCGGCCTCGCGCTCCAGCGTCGACTTGGTCAGGGCGAAACCGAGGTTCCAGCCCTCGCCCGGGTAGAAGTCCATGCCGAAGGTGTGGCCCAGGCCGGATTCGTTCGGCGCCTTGAGGAACACGCTCTCGTTGAACAGGTTGACCTGGTTCGACAGGCGCCAGCGCTGGCCGAGGGTCCAGCCGGTGTTGAGGCGGTCGTCGAACAGCGGATCGTAGTCGCTGGTGTCTGTGGAATAGGTGTAGGCGCCGTAGATCGAGTGGTCCGGGGTCAGGCGGTACTCGGCGTCGAGCTTGGCCGCGTCGCCGCGGTCGCCGCTGCTGATCTCGGCGCCGACGCTGGACAGTTCGCCGAACAGGTACTTGCCGCCGACGGTGACGAGATCGTTGTCGGCATAGCGGCCGTCGTCGTCGTCGACGGTCTTCTGCGCGGTGGCGAACAGTTCCAGCTGGGTGCCGATGCGCTGCTTGTACTGCACCGCGGCCAGCACGCCGGCAGCGTCGAGGCCGTTGGTGCGGTCTTCCTGCACCCGCCGCACTTCGGCGCTGAGCGTGGTCTCGTCGTTGAGCCGCCACTCGGCCGAGGCCTGGGCCTGGGTCAGCGACTGCTTGCCGCGTTCGGCCACGCTGTAGCGGGCGAACAAACGCAGGGCCGGGGTCAGCTCGCCGAAGACTTCGGCGCCGCGCTCTTCGACCGCTTCGTTGGTGTCGTAGCGGGCGATCGAATAGCCCTTGTCGACCCGGCGCCACCAGGCGCCGGCGGTCCATTCGCCGTCGGTCCAGCCCAGTTCCTTGAAATTGGCGCGCGCTTCGAGCGAGCGCGCGCGCCCGCGGCGATCCTGCAGGCCGGAATTGAGTTCGGAAAAACTCAGGCCGCCGTTGTCGGAATAGAAGATCGGCGCGCTGGTGGCCTGGGTGCGGCTGTTCTCGAGCTTGAGGAAGGTGCCGCGGCCCGCTTGCAGGGTCACGTCGGCGCCTTGCAGGCCGTAGTCCTCGCCGGAGCGGTTCTCGTCGATCCAGGTGCCGCCGACGGCGAGGTGTTCGCCGAACCAGTGCTTGCCGCGGAAGCCCAGGGTGGTGTCGTCCGGGTCGAAACCGGTCGGCACGTACTCGTAATCGGCCAGCAACACCTGGTCGAAGCCGTCCAGCGGCGTGTCGCGGGTCAGGCTGGGCGCGTCCTGGCGGGTGATCTGGTCCAGGCGCCGGCTCAGCAGCACCCGGCCCTGCAGTTCGTCGATCTCGTAGTCGGCGCCGCGCACCAGTTCGACCCGGCTCTGCACCCGGCCGGTGGTGCGGTCGCGCACTTCCACCGCGAGCTTGTCCGAACCCGGCAGCAGGTCGCCATGCTTGAGGTAATACAGGCTGCCGTTGGTGCCGAGCAGTTCGGTATGGCCCGGCGCGGTCTGCGCCTGCGAGCCGAACACGCGCAGTTCGCTGCCCGGCTCGCCGAGCGCGGTGCTGCGCCGGCTGCGCCAGCTCAGCGCGCCGCCGTACAGCGAGCGGCTGTACTGGGCGTATTCGGTGCCGGTCAGGCCGGTATTGAAGTTGCCCCACAGCGCCTGGTTCTTGTCCCAGTCCACGCGCAGGTACAGCCGGCCCATGGTGTCGACGTCGCGATAGGTCGTCGAGTCGTCGCCGTAGACCGGGTAGTACTGGTCCGGATCGAGGCGGCGGAACACGTCCTGCGGGTCGGCGTCCCAGAAACCGTTGAACAGCTCGCCGACCTCGCGCTCCTGGGTATCGGCCTGGGCGGTGACGAGGTATTTGCCGCGGTACTTGCCCTTCAGGTAGAACGCCAGCCGCCCGTCCACGACCAGGCTGTCGTCGGCCAGGCGCTTGTCGTTGGCGACCGTCTCGACCGAGCCGCTGGTGCGGCCCTTGTAGGCGGTGACGTCGGCCAGCGCGACCGCGAACAAATACTTGCCGCTGACGTCGACATCAAGCGCGCGGCGGGTCGCACCGCCCTGGCCGCCGCTGACTTCCACATCGAAGCGGTGCTGCCCGACCGGAACGAGATACTCGGCGACGAACTTGCGCTCCAGGTCGATCGGATGCGACTGGCCGTTGATCTTGATCGATTCGCGCTCGGGGATGTTGCGCCCCTGGATGCGGATGCGCGAGCCGTAGATGGCGATGTTCTGCTGGCGCAGGCTGTCCTGGCCGAACACGCGGTCGACCTGGCTGCGCTGCTCGGCCTCCTCGACGCTGAACGCCGCCCCTTGCGTCTTCTCGACCTGGTCGCGCAGCAAACGCGAACCGCGTTCGGCCTCGCTCGGGCTGACCAGTTGCAGGCGGCGCGGATAGGTTTCGTCGACGCTGTCGCCTTCGCCGTAAGCGCGGACGATGTAGACCAGTTCGTCGCCGGGCCGCAGGCGCAGGGCCGGGTCGAGCTCGCCGTTCCACTCGGTGTCGGCGACCGCGGCGCTGGGCAGTTCGACCCGCGCGATCGGCGTCACCAGGTCGGTGTCGGTGGCGCGGTACAGCAGCACCTCGGCGCGCTTGATGAAGGCCGAATAGTTGTTGTACGCATAGAACCGCACCGGCTTGACGATGCGGCCGTTCTCGAACGCGAGCAGCGACGGCGCCGACACGGCCATGCGCGGCTGGCCGAGGTTGGGATCCTCGGTCGCCCACACCACGCCGCCACCGGGCAGCTGCAGCGACCACTTGCCGACCGCGATCGCTTGGCCCGGCTGCAGTTCGCCGACCCAGTTCGAACGCGGCACTTCGGCCTCAATGGTGACGCGGCGATCGGGCTGCAAGGTTTCCGAGGACGAGCGCTCGCTGGTGCCGACCGTCTCGGGCTGGCGCTTGCCGCGCGTGCGCAGTTCGAACAGCACGCCTTCGCCGCTGTTGCAGCCGTCGTCGCCGCAATCCAGCGGCGACGCGCCGGCCGCCTGCGGCTCGGCGGCGGCCGGCTCGGACGCAGACGACGCGGGCGACGCGGCCGGGGCGGCCGACGCCGGCGCCTGCTGCGCGCCGGCGACCTGGGAAAGACCGGCCAGGATGCCGATCAGGGTGTAGTCCAGTAGTTTCATCTTCATGGCGTGCCCCTTATTTCTCGCTCTTGCCGGCGGGGGCGTCCGGGTCGTTGCTGGCATCCACTCGCAAGTTCTTGCGCACCTGCGGGCTGGCGTGGACGACGATGGCGTCGTAGACCGCCTTGGCCCGGCGCATGCCGAGCGCGACGTTGTAGGCGTCGGACGCACGCTTGTCGGTGTGGCCGATCACGACCACGCGGTTCCCCTTCAAGTCCTCCAGCGCCGCCGCGATCTTCTTCATCAGCGGCAGGTACTTCGGCTTGACCGTCGATTTATCGGTGTCGAACAGGACTTCGCCGAGCTTGGGCCATTCGGCGAAGCCCACCACCATCGTCTTCGGGTCCTGGGCGTCGGTGCGCACGCTGATCTGCAGCCCCTTGAGTTGCTCCGGCGTCAGCAGCGACTCCAGCGACTTGCGCACGGCCAGGGCGCGATCCATCGCCAGCGCCTCGCTGTCGCCGTTGGCGGTGATCACCACTTCGCCGCCGCCGTACTCGCGCACCTTGGCCGCCATGTTCTCCACCGCCGGCAGGTAGGCGGGCTTGACCACGGCGCTGCCGGCATCGAAGAACACCTCGCCGATGCGCATCTCCACGTCCTGCTTCGCGCCGGGAATCTCGCCCGGCGGCAGCTTGACGCCGAAGTCGAAGCGCACCGGCACGCCGGGAGTCAGACGGCGCACCAACGGGTTGTCGGTGGTGATCTTGCTGCCGGGCGGCAAGGTCGCCGGATCGAGCTTGAGGATGAAGTTGCGCCCGCGCTCCCAAGGACCGCCGGCCACGCCCTCCAGGTGATAGCGGCCGAACTGGTCGGTTTCGATCAGCAGGCCCTCCACCGACGCCAGGCGCACGCCCGGAATGCCGCGTTCGTCGACGCCGTGGTTGCTCACGATGTAGTCGACGCGGTAACCGCCCTCGGCCTGCGCCACCCGGCGCTCGACCTTCGGATCGGCGCCGGTGAGACCCTTGGCGGCGTCGCCGGTGCGTTCCACGCGGGTGTTGCCGGCGGCGTCCATGCGCACGGTGACGCCTTGCGCGTTGCTCAGCACGAAGTCGTCGGTGAAGCTCGGCTCGCGCAGCAGCTGGCTGATCGTCACGGTGTGCGCGGCGACCGGATCGGCGTCGGACTGACGACCGCCGATCTTGCCCAGGGCGATGCCGTGCAGCATCGGCGAGCTCGCGTCGGGTTCCGGCCTGGCGCCGTCGCCGCGATCGACCGTGGTCGAGTCGGCGATGTAGGCGCCCGGGGCGAAGCCGCCCTGCACGCGCAGGTCGGTCAGATCGGCCGGATCCTGCCAGCGGTCCTCGTCGCGGTCGTCGAACACGCTGCCGATCAGCAGCGATTCGTCGAGCAACGGATCCGATACCAGCTCCACCGTCGCCGTGGCCGTGTTGGAACGCTTGCCGCCGTCCTCGGCGTAGGCGCTGTTGACGTGGCTGCCCGGCCGCACCGAGGCGCCCACGCGCAGCAGGTAGACCACGCTCGCCGATTGGCCGGCCTGGATGTCGAGGCCGTCCACGCTCACCGGGTAGCTGCCGACCAGGCGGCCCTGGCCGTCGCGGTCGGCGACCTGCAGGCTGCCTTCGACCAGGCTGAAGCCGGCCGGCGGCGTGTCCACCAGGGTCGCATCGATCGCATCGGTTTCGCCGACGTTCTTGATGGTCACGGTGTAGCGCACCAGATCGCCGATCTTGACCCGTTGCGGACGCGCCTGCTTGCTGACGACGAGGTCGCTGTCCTGCTCCGGTTCGACCGGCATGATCGCCGTGCCGGTCGCGGTCGCGGTGCCCGAAGTCTGGCCACCGCCGCCACCGCTGCCGTAGCGCGCGGTGACCGTGACCACGTTGTCCAGGGTGCCGCCGCGGTTGGCTTCCTCGCGGGTGATGGTGTGGGTGTAGACCTCGCAATCGGTGGACTGGCCCGGCGCGAGCGTGGTGGTGCGGCACGCCAACCGGGTCGGCGCATAGCTCGCCAGCACGTCGCTGGTGTCCATGTCGTGCAAGGTGATGTTGCCGGTGTTGGTGATGCGCACCGCGTAGCTGATGACGTCGGCGACGTTGCCCACGTTCTTGGTGCCGTTGTCGACGCTCAGGGTCGCGACCTTGACGATGGCCACGGCCGGACGCGCCTGGATCGGCAAGGTCACGCTCGGCTTGCAGGCCGCGTCGGTGGAGCCGGCCGGGCAGACGTTCGGCGTCGAGGTAGCGACCGTCGCGGTATTGACCACGACGGCGGCATCGACATCGGCCTGCACGATCTTGTAGTTGCCGGTCAGCACGCAGGTGCGGCCCGGATCCACGCTCGCGCAGGCGATGGTGTTCGGCGCGATCTTGTCGTCGCTCACCACCACGTCCTTCAAGGTCACGTTGCCGGTGTTGGTCGCGGTGATCGAGTAGGTCAGGGTGTCGCCGACCGTGATCGAGCCGCTGCCGTCCTCATCGGCGTTGCGGTCCATGGTCTTGACCGAGGTCAGGCCCGGGGCCTGGGCCACCGGCACGGTCACGCTCGGATTGCACTTGGGATCGCTGCCGCCGGCGACGCAGGGCGACGGCACGCCCGGCGGCGTCTCGGCCTGGATCACGGCCGTGTTGCGCACCGCACCGGCGTTGGCGTCGGCCTGGGTGACCCGGTAGGTGCCCGTGAGCACGCAGGTCTGGCCCGGTTCGACGGTTGCGCAGACGGTCGAATTCGGCGTGATCCTGTCGTCCGTCACCGTCAGGTTGGTCAGCGCGATGCTGCCGGTATTGGTCGCGGTGATCGTGTAGGTCAGCGTGTCGCCGACCGTAACCGAACCGCTACCGTCTTCGTCGGCATTGGCGGTCATGGCCTTGACCGAGGTCAGATCGGCCTTCTGCACGACCGGCACGGTGACGGTCGGATTGCACTTCGCATCCGTCGAACCGGCCGGGCAGACGTTCGGCGTCGAGGTCGACACGGTCGCCTTGTTGACGATCGAGCCGGCGTTCACGTCGGTCTGCTGGACCTTGTAGGTGCCGAYCARGTCGCAGGYCGCRCCYGGRRCCAGCGTGGCGCAGGTGATCGTGTTCGGCGTGATCTTGTCGTCGGTGACGATCACGTCGGACAGGGTCACGTTGCCGGTGTTGGTCACGCGGATCCGGTAGCTCAACGTGTCGTTGACGGTGATCGAGCCGCTGCCGTCTTCGTCGGCGTTGCTGGTTTGGGTTTTCTCCGAGGTCAGGTTCGGCGCCTGAGTGACTGGCGTAGTGACGGTCGGATTGCACTTCGCATCCGTCGAACCGGCCGGGCAGACGTTCGGCGTCGAGGTC
>NZ_LXSD01000381.1:12794-12994 GCF_017168095.1 Lysobacter enzymogenes
AGCTCAGCGTGTCGTTGACGGTGATCGAGCCGCTGCCGTCTTCGTCGGCGTTGCTGGTTTGGGCCTTCTCCGACGTCAGGTTCGGTGCCTGAGTGACCGGCGTGGTAACGGTCGGATTGCACTTGGCATCGGTCGAGCCGGCCGGGCAGACGTTCGGCGTCGAGGTCGACACGGTCGCCTTGTTGACGATCGAGCCGGCG
>NZ_LXSD01000381.1:13044-13260 GCF_017168095.1 Lysobacter enzymogenes
GTCGTTGACGGTGATCGAGCCGCTGCCGTCTTCGTCGGCGTTGCTGGTTTGGGTCTTCTCCGACGTCAGGTTCGGTGCCTGGGTGACCGGCGTGGTGACGGTCGGGTTGCACTTCGCATCCGTCGAGCCGGCCGGGCAGACGCCAGCCGTCGTGGTCGACACGGTCGCCTTGTTGACGATCGAGCCGGCGTTCACGTCGGTCTGCTGGACCTTGTA
>NZ_LXSD01000381.1:13310-13539 GCF_017168095.1 Lysobacter enzymogenes
ATAGCTCAGCGTGTCGTTGACGGTGATCGAGCCGCTGCCGTCTTCGTCGGCGTTGCTGGTTTGAGTTTTTTCCGAGCTCAGGTTCGGCGTCTGAGTGACCGGCGTAGTGACGGTCGGATTGCACTTGGCATCCGTCGAGCCAGCCGGGCAGACGTTCGGCGTCGAAGTCGACACGGTCGCCTTGTTGACGATCGAGCCGGCGTTCACGTCGGTCTGCTGGACCTTGTAG
>NZ_LXSD01000382.1:0-1877 GCF_017168095.1 Lysobacter enzymogenes
CCGCCGCGTCCGAGCCCGGCGCCGAAGCGCCGGCCGCGCACACGCCGCCGCAGATTCCGGTCGCGCCCGAGTGGGGCCTGGCCGACATCGAAGCGCCGCAGCGCGGCGACGGCGAGCCGCGCACGCTCGACGCCGAGCACGGCGCCGCCCAGTACGCCTCGGCGTTCGACGCCGATCCGTCGCGGCCGCCGGCCGCCGAACCGGCCGACCTCACCGAGCGCGTCTCCGGCGGCCTGGTCAACACCGCGCTGGTCGAAGCGGTGCCGTCGGCGCCGCCGTCGTTCCTGATTCCGTCCGGAGGCGCCAACGGCGGCTTCGAACAGGTCGACGACATCGACGATGAAGTGCGCGAGATCTTCCTGGAGGAATTCGAGGAAGAGATCGGCAACCTCGAACAACTGCTGCCGGCCTGGCGCGAAGCGCCGGACGACCTGGCCCGCGTGCAGCCGGTGCGGCGCGTCTTCCACACCCTCAAGGGCAGCGGCCGCCTGGTCGGCGCCAAGACCCTGGGCGAGTTCAGCTGGAAGATCGAAAACCTGCTCAACCGGGTGCGCGAGCACGGCCGCGTCGCCAGCCCGGAAGTGCTGGACCTGGTCGAGCACGCCTATCGCGCGCTGCCGGGCTTCTACGCCGCGCTGCGCAACGAGGCGCCGCTGAGCGTCGACGTCGCCGGCATGGAAGCGCATGCCGACCTGCTCGCCAGCGGCGAGGAGGCCTTCTATCAGCCGCCGGCCACGCCTTCGGCGCAGGCCGAGGCCGAGGCCGCCGCCGAAGCGGCCGCTGCCGCGAAGCCCGTCGTGGCCGGCCCGTACGTGCCGGCGTCGGTCGATCCGGTGCTGCTGGAAATCCTCGACGGCGAAGTCGCTGGCCATCTGGTCACGATCGAATCCTGGCTGGACGCCTCGCGCGCGCAATCGCAGCCGGCCAACGACGCGTTGCAGCGCTCGATCCACACCATGAACGGCGCCTTCGCGATGACCGAAGTGCCGGTCATCACCGACGTCACCGGTCCCACCGAAGCCTACGTCAAGCGCCTGCTCGCCAGCGGCGCGCCGGCCAGCGCCGAAGGCGTGGCGGCGATGGGCGCGGTCGCCGCGGCGATCCGCACCACGATCGAAGCGTTGAAGTCGGCCAGCCCGCACGTGCCGATGTTCCTCGGCCTGCCCGAGCGCATCGCCGCGCTGCGCGACAGCCTGCCCGACGCGCGCGCGCCGATGCCGGTCGACGAGCTCGACCTCGACGACGCGCCGGCCATCGGCCAGGGCGTGGTCGAGCTCAGCGCCAACGACCTCAGCGCGTTCCAGGGCGAAGGCCCGGGCACCGCCGAGGTGCCGGCCGGCCGCAGCGACGGCCGCCGCACTTCCGAGTTCACCATCGACTTCGCGTCCTTCGCCGGCTCACTGGGCCAGAGCGACCAGGCGCGCGCGCGCGCCGAGCGCGAAGCGGCGGACAAGGCCGCGGCCGAACGCGCCGAAGCCGAGCGCGTCGAAGCCGAACGCCTCGCGGCCGAGCAGGCCCAAGCGGAGCGAGTGGAGGCCGAACGCCTCGCCGCCGAGCAAGCCGAAGCCGAACGCCACGCGGCCGAGCAGGCCGAAGCGGAACGTCTGGAAGCCGAACGTCTCGCCGCCGAACAGGCCGAAGCGGAACGTCTGGAAGCCGAACGCCTCGCCGCCGAGCAGGCCGAAGCGGAACGCCTGGAAGCCGAACGCCTCGCCGCCGAGCAGGCCGAAGCGGAGCGCCTGGAAGCCAAACGCCTCGCCGCCGAGCAGGCCGAAGCGGAGCGTGTGGAAGCCGAACGCCTCGCGGCCGAGCAAGCCGAAGCGGAACGTCTGGAAGCCGAACGCCTCGCCGCCGAACAGGCCGAAGCGGAACGTCTG
>NZ_LXSD01000382.1:1927-7352 GCF_017168095.1 Lysobacter enzymogenes
AGGCCGAAGCGGAACGTCTGGAAGCCGAACGCCTCGCCGCCGAACAGGCCGAAGCGGAACGCCTGGAAGCCGAACGCCTCGCCGCCGAGCAGGTCGAAGCGGAGCGTGTGGAAGCCGAACGCGTCGCGGCCGAGCAAGCCGAAGCGGAACGTCTGGAAGCCGAACGCCTCGCGGCCGAGAAGGCCGAAGCGGAACGTCTGGAAGCCGAACGCGCCGCTGCCGAGCAAGCCGAAGCGGAGCGTCTGGAAGCCGAACGCGTCGCGGCCGAGCAGGCTGAAGCAGAACGTGCCGAAGCCGAACGCCTGGAAGCCGAGCGTCTGGCCGAAGAGGAGCGCCTGGAGTACGAGCGCCTGGAGGCGCAGTACGCCGCCGAGGCCGAAGCCGAACGTCTGGCGGCCGAACGTGCTGAAGCCGAGCGCCTGGAAGCCGAGCGCGTTGCTGCCGAACAGGCCGAAACCGAGCGCCTGGAAGCCGAACGCCGCGCCGCCGAGCAGGCCGAAGCGGAACGCCTGGAAGCCGAACGCCTCGCGGCCGAGCAGGCCGAAACCGAGCGCCTGGAAGCCGAACGCCTCGCCGCCGAGCAAGCCGAAACCGAGCGCCTGGAGGCCGAACGCCTCGCCGCCGAACAAGCCGAAGCCGGGCGCCTGGAAGCCGAACGCCTCGCCGCCGAACAGGCCGAAGCCGAACGCCTGGAATACGAACGCCTCGAAGCCGATTACGCCGCCGAGCGCCTGGCCCGGGAGCACAGCGAGGAACCGGCGAACTTCGACGGCATGCGCGTGGACGCGCAGCCGGCCGATACCGCCGCCAACGACGAAGCCGAACCCGCGGCCGCCGCGACCGGCGCTGCCGTGGCCGGCTCCAACATCGCCGGCGTGTCCGCCGCGCTGGCCGCCGCGTTCGCCAAGGCCGCCAACGCCGATCCGGATCCGGACGAAGCGCTGGACCTGAGCGAGCTCGATCCCGAACTGGTCGACATCTTCGTCGAAGAAGGCGGCGACCTGCTCGACCATTCCGACGGCCTGCTCGCGCAGCTGCGCGAAACGCCGGGCGAGCGCGAGTTGCTGGTCGGCATGCAGCGCGACCTGCACACCCTCAAGGGCGGCGCGCGCATGGCCGGCATCATGGCCGTGGGCGAGCTCGGCCACGTCATGGAATCGCTGCTGGAAGCGGTGGTCGACCACCGCACCGAACTGGGCCGCGACAGCGTCGCCCTGCTCGAGCGCGGCTTCGACCGCCTGCACGCGATGGTCACCCGGGTCGGCCAGCGCAAGGCCATCGCCATGCCGACCGAGCTGATCGCGATGTTCGACGCGCGCTCGCGCGGCGAACTCACGATCGACGCCGGCGACACCGCCGCCGCGACGGCCGCGCCCGCGCAACCCGAAGTCGACGAGAACGGCCTCAAGCCGCTGTCGGCGCCGATCCTCGAGCAGCCGCTGGGCGAAGACGACGACATCGGCGTGCGCGCGCCGCAGGAACAGGTGCGCATCCGCGCCGACCTGCTCGACCGTCTGGTCAACTACGCCGGCGAGGTCGCGATCTACCGCGCCCGCCTGGAGCAGCAGCTGGGCGCGTTCCGCGGCGCGATCGCGGAAATGGCCCAGACCAACCTGCGCATGCGCGACCAGCTGCGCCGCCTGGAAATCGAGACCGAAGCGCAGATCATCGCGCGCTACCAGCGCGAAGGCGACTCGGCCGAGCATTCCTTCGACCCGCTGGAACTCGACCGTTTCTCGACCCTGCAGCAGCTCTCGCGCGCGCTGGCCGAATCGGCCGCCGACCAGAACAGCCTGCAGATCACCCTCGACGATCTGACCCGCCAGTACGAAACCCTGCTGCTGCAGCAGTCGCGCGTGAGCTCGGAGCTGCAGGAAGGCCTCATGCGCACGCGCATGGTGCCGTTCGATACGCTGCTGCCGCGCCTGCGCCGCGTGGTCCGCCAGGCCTCGAGCGAACTGGGCAAGCAGGTC
Source organism: Lysobacter enzymogenes (assembly GCF_017168095.1). Taxonomy (GTDB): domain Bacteria; phylum Pseudomonadota; class Gammaproteobacteria; order Xanthomonadales; family Xanthomonadaceae; genus Lysobacter; species Lysobacter enzymogenes_D. Next base: position 3,901 of record NZ_LXSD01000382.1, read on the forward strand.
GCGCTGAAGCTGGAAGGCACCCAGGGCGAACTCGACCGCAACGTTCTGGAGCGCATGACCGCGCCGCTGGAACACATGCTGCGCAACGCGGTCGCGCACGGCCTGGAAACCCCGGCCAAGCGCCGCGCCTCGGGCAAGGGCGACGAAGGCACGGTGCGCATCGCGGTGCGCCGCGAAGGTTCGGAAGTGGTGCTGGAAGTCGCCGACGACGGCGCCGGCCTGGACCGCGCGGCGATCCGCCGCCGCGGCGAAGAGCGCGGGCTGGTGCGCAGCGACGCGGTGCTGTCCGATTCCGACCTGGACATGCTGATCCTGGAGCCGGGCTTCTCTACCGCCGACGAGGTCAGCCGCCTGGCCGGCCGCGGCGTCGGCATGGACGTGGTCGCCAGCGAAGTGCGCCAGCTCGGCGGCGCGCTCGACATCCAGTCCACGCCCGGCCAGGGCGTGCGCTTCACCCTGCGCCTGCCGCAGACGCTCGCGGTCACCCAGGCGGTGTTCGTGCGCATCGGCGACACCACCTTCGCCGTGCCGATCGCCTCGGTGCGCGGCGTCGGCCGCCTGTCGCGCGACCTGCTCGACCAGGGCGACGTGGCCTACCGCTACGGCGGCGAGGACTACCACGTCCACGACCTCGGCGTGCTGGTCGGCCACGCGCCGGCCAAGGCCGAAGGCCAGTTGCAGATGCCGCTGCTGCTGATCCGCTCGGGCGACCTGCGCGCGGCGGTGTCGGTGGACCAGGTCATCGGCAACCGCGAAATCGTGGTCAAGCCGGTCGGTCCGCAGATCGCGTCGGTGCCGGGCATCTTCGGCGCGACCATCATGGGCGACGGCCGCGTGGTGGTGATCCTCGACGTCGCCCCGCTGGTGCGCCGCCGCACCGCGCAGCTGCTGGACTTCGCCCAGAGCGCGCCGCCGCCGACGATGCAGATGGAAGCGCGCAAGGTGCCGCTGGTGATGGTGGTCGACGACTCGGTCACGATGCGCAAGGTCACCGGCCGCGTGCTGGAGCGACACAATTTCGAAGTCGCCACGGCGAAGGACGGCATCGACGCGCTGGAGCGCATGGCCGAGCGTGTGCCCGACCTGATGCTGCTCGACATCGAGATGCCGCGCATGGACGGTTACGAATTGGCCACCCAGATGAAGGCCGATCCGATCCTGCGCCATGTGCCGATCGTGATGATCACCTCGCGCAGCGGCGAGAAGCACCGCCAGCGCGCGTTCGAGATCGGCGTCGAACGCTATCTCGGCAAGCCTTACCAGGAGCCGGAATTGATCCGCAACGTATTCGAATTGCTGGGAATCGCGCGTCCCCATGTCTGACGGCGATCGTCGTGTAGTGTTGCTGGCGCGCGCGGGCGTGGCCTGCGAGCGCCTGCGCGGAGCGCTGGCCGAGGCCGGCGCGCAGTTGGTGCTGGAAGGCGATCCGACCGTGCTCGATCCCAAGGCGCTGGACGCGGCCGATCCCGACGTGGTCGTGGTCGTGCTCGATCCGGCCTCCGAGGACGCGCTGGACCGGTTCGAGAACCTGCTGGTCGATCCGTCGATCGAAGTGATCTTCGAGGAGGCCGAGCTGGCCGCCGCGCGCGAAGGCTGGGATGCGGCGCGCTGGGCGCGCCACCTCAGCGCCAAGCTGCATCGCCACGACGACGTGCTGCCGCCGGGCCGCGAGCCCGAGCCGCAGGCGCCGCCGACCTTGCAGGCCGACGGTTTCCACAAGCCGGTCCACGAAGGGTCGCCGCTGGCGCAGGAGCCGGTGGCAGGCGACAACGTGCTGGCGTTCGCGCGTCCGGGCGCGGCCGAGCCCGCCGCGCCTGCCGTTCCCGCGCAGCCGTCCGCGCACGACGCCGCGGCCGATGCCGGCGACTACACCCTCGACTTCGCCGCCGAGGCCGAAGCGCCCGAAGCCGGCCAGGATCTGAGCTTCATCGACCTCGAGGCGACCGGCGACATCGCCGCCGCGGCCGAAACCCTGGATGCGGGCGAGCTCGACCGCGCCGGCCTCGATTCGATCGGCCTGGACGCGCCGGCCGTCGCGCCGCAGCGCACCGACGCGTCCCATCCCGCCTTCGACGCCGCTGCCTTCGACGCCGCCGACTTCGGCGAGATCGAGGAAATCGAAGCCGTCGAAGCGCTGCCGGCCTACGACGAGACCGAAGCAGAACTGCCGCCGGCGCCCGCGCCGCACGTCAGCTTCGATCCGGTCTCGGCCGAGGCGCCGGCCGATCCGCTGTCGTTCGGCGGCGAATCGCTGGGCGAGCTCGACCGCGTCGCGCCGATCGGTTCGGCCGGCGATCGCGTGCTGACGCAGCCGCCGCAACTGCCCGACGAGGCGCGCGAGTTCTTCGCCCGCCAGGCCCTGGGCCTGGAGCCGGAAGCGCCGCAGCCGCGCGGCGGCGACGATTTCGATTTCTCCAACCTGAGCCTGGAAGCCGAGGATTACTCGAACCAGGTTCCCGGCGAAGCGCGCCCCTACGACGCGCAGGCCCACGACTGGCAGGCCGACGGCGACGCCGCCGCGCTGCCGCCGCTCGACGAGGCCGGCCTCGGCGACCTGGAAATGTGGCGCGCGCCGGCACCGGGCCAGGTGCGCGAACTGGTCGACCTCGACGCCGCGTTCGCGACCCGCGAGCCCGACGCCCCGCACGACGCGCCGCACGACGCCGACGCAGGCCGCGCGCCCGCGCCGCCGCCGGTCCCGCAGTTCGACCCCACGCAGTTCGAAACCACCCTGGATTTCGCCAGCGACGAAGCCGCCCCGCTGCAGCCCAAGGCGCAAGCGCCGGCGGCGCCGTCGGTGCCGGACTGGTCGTTCGCCGACGAAACCAGCCTGGTCGAGGCCGCGACCGGCCAGAGCGGCGCGCACGCGCCGCCGCCGCCGCGCCACGACCTGGAAGACATCGAGCGCCGCATCTCCAGCCTGGAACTGGTCGAAGACGCGCCGGCCGCCGCCGCGGCCGGCGGTCGCGGCGGCGCCGTGCTGGTGCTAGCCGGCATCGGCGGCCCGGACGCCGTGCGCCAGCTGCTCGGCGCGCTGCCGGAGAACTTCGACCGTCCGGTGCTGGTGCAACAGCGCCTGGACGGCGGCCGCTACGACAAGCTGGTCGCGCAGATGCAGCGCGCCACCCCGGTGCTGGTGAAGCTGGCCGAAGCCGGCGCGCGCACCATCGAGGGCGTGATCTACATCCTGCCGGCGGGGCTGGGCATCGAGGTGTCCGACAGCGGCATCCAGTTCGCCGAGGGCGCCGACGTGTTGTCCGCGCTGCCCGCCGGCGACAGCGCGGTGCTGCTGTTCAGCGGCGCCGAAGCGGCGCAGGTGGACGAAGCGATGGCCCTGGCCGCGCAGGGCGCGCTGGTCGCCGGACAATCGCCGGACGGCTGCTACGACGCCGCCGCGGCCAGCGCCGCGATCGCGCGCGGCGCGCTCGGCGGGCAGCCGGCGGACCTGGCCG
>NZ_LXSD01000383.1:0-6550 GCF_017168095.1 Lysobacter enzymogenes
CCGCCGCGATCGTTGCCGCGCGGCTCGCCGCCGCCGCGTTCGCCCGGCGCGCGCGGCGCCGGCACCGCGTCGTCCAGGCGCCGGGTCAAAGCGATGCGCTTGCGCGCGATGTCCACTTCCAGCACCCGCACCTTGACCACGTCGCCGGCCTTGACCACGTCGCGCGGATCCTTGACGTACTTGTCCGACAGCGCCGAGATGTGGATCAGCCCGTCCTGGTGCACGCCGATGTCGACGAACGCGCCGAACGCGGCGACGTTGCTGATCACGCCTTCCAGGATCATGCCGACCTTGAGGTCCTTGAGGTCTTCGACGCCGTCGGCGAACTTGGCCGCCTTGAACTCAGGGCGCGGATCGCGGCCGGGCTTTTCCATTTCCTTGAGGATGTCGCGCACGGTCGGCACGCCGAACTTCTCGTCGGTGTAGGCCTCCGGCTTCAGGCTGCGCACGAACTGCGGATCGCTCAGCAGCTGCTTCACCTCGCGCCCGCACTGCTTGACGATGCGCTCGACCACCGGATACGCCTCCGGGTGCACCGCCGAAGCGTCCAGCGGCTCGTCGCCGTCAACGATGCGCAGGAAGCCGGCGCACTGCTCGAAGGTCTTCTCGCCCAGGCGCGGCACCTTGAGCAAGTCCTTGCGGGTCTTGAACGGGCCGTTGTCGTCGCGGTGGCGGACGATGTTCTCGGCGACGGTCGAGGACAGGCCCGACACCCGCGCCAGCAGCGGCGCCGACGCGGTGTTGACCAGCACGCCGACCGCGTTCACGCAGTCCTCCACCCGCGCATCGAGCGCGCGCGCCAGGCGGTATTGGTCCACGTCGTGCTGGTACTGGCCCACGCCGATCGCCTTGGGCTCGATCTTGACCAGCTCGGCCAGCGGATCCTGCAGACGCCGCGCGATCGACACCGCGCCGCGGATGCTCACGTCCAGATCCGGGAATTCCTTCGACGCGAATTCGGACGCCGAATACACCGACGCGCCGGCTTCGCTGACGACCGCCTTGGCCAGCTTGGCATCGGCCATGAGCTTGATCAGATCGCCGGCGAGCTTGTCGGTCTCGCGCGAGGCGGTGCCGTTGCCGATCGCGATCAACTCGACGCCGTGCTTGATGCACAGCGCGCGCAGCGTGTGCAGCGACTGGTCCCACTGCTTGCGCGGCTCGTGCGGGTAGATGGTGTCGTGGGCGACGAACTTGCCGGTGGCGTCGACCACCGCCACCTTGACCCCGGTGCGCAGGCCCGGATCGAGGCCGAGCACCGCGCGCGGGCCGGCCGGCGCGGCCAGCAGCAGGTCCTTGAGGTTGTCGCCGAACACGTCGATGGCTTCGGCCTCGGCCTTCTCGCGTGCCTGGCCGAACAGGTCCAGCAGCAGGTGCAGGTGCAGCTTGGCGCGCCAGGTCAGGCGGCAGCAGTCGAGCAGCCAGCGATCGGCCGGACGGCCCTGGTCGCGGATGCCGGCGTTGACCGCGACCCGGCCTTCGCCCTGCTGGTGGCCGGCTTCGGCGTCGCTGCCCGGGTCGAGGTCGAGGAACAGGATTTCCTCGCGGCGCGCGCGGAACAGCGCGAGCAAACGATGCGAGGGGATCTTGGCCAGCGGTTCGGCGTGGTCGAAGTAATCGCGGTACTTGGCGCCTTCGTTCTCCTTGCCCTCGGCCACGCGCGCGCGGATCACCCCGACTTCGCTGAGCCAGCTGCGCAGCCCGCCGACCAGGGTGGCGTCTTCGGCCCAGCGCTCCATCAGGATCGCGCGCGCGCCGTCGAGCGCGGCCTTGACGTCGGCGACCTGCTTTTCTTCGCTGACGAAACCGGCGGCGAATTCCTCCGGCTTGAGCATCGGATCGGCCAGCAGCGCGTCGGCCAGCGGCTCCAGCCCGGCCTCGCGCGCGATCTGCGCCTTGGTCCGGCGCTTGGGCTTGTACGGCAGGTACAGGTCTTCCAGGCGCGCCTTGCTGTCGGCGGCTTCGATGTCCGCGCGCAGTTCGTCGCTCAGCTTGCCCTGCTCGGCGATGCTCTCCAGCACCGCGGCGCGGCGGTCTTCGAGCTCGCGCAGGTAGCGCAGGCGCGATTCCAGATCGCGCAACTGGGTGTCGTCGAGGCCGCCGGTGACTTCCTTGCGGTAGCGGGCGATGAAGGGAACCGTGGCGCCCTCGTCGAGCAGGCCGACGGCGGCCTGGACCTGCGCGGTTTGGGCGTTGATCTCGCCGGCGATGAGCTGGGCGATCTTGCGGGCGATCTGTGCGGACTGCGGGTTCTGGTCTTGCATCGTTTCCAATCGTGTAGCCCCGACTGCGGGGCGCCCGGGGATTGTCGCAATGCTGGGGGGATGGGGGAACCCGTTGACAGGACTAGGTTTTTGGGGGCGGGGGAGATGGGAGATAGCGGATAGGAGATAGGAGATAGCAAAAGCCGGATGAGGGCGAGCTCTTGCTATCTCCTATCTCCTATCCGCTATCTCCCAGATAAGAATCGCTCTCATCCCTAGGGTACAATGAGCGCCCCGCTCCACCACCCCACCGCGCAATGTCCTCCGCTTTTGGCACCGAGACGGTGCTGGACGTCCGTCACTGGACCGACGACTACTTCAGCTTCACCACCACCCGCGACGACGGTTTCCGCTTCGAGAACGGCCAGTTCGTGATGATCGGCCTGCTCGTCGACGGCAAGCCGCTGCTGCGCGCGTATTCCATCGCCAGCGCCAACTGGGAGGAGCAGCTCGAGTTCTTCAGCATCAAGGTGCCAAACGGCCCGCTGACCTCGCGCCTGAAGTCGATCCAGCCCGGCGACAGCGTGCTGATCGGGCGCAAGCCCACCGGCACCTTGCTGATCCACGACCTGCACCCGGGCCGCAACCTGTACCTGCTCGGCACCGGCACCGGCTTCGCGCCGTGGCTGTCGGTGATCAAGGATCCGGACACCTACGAGCGCTTCGAGAACGTGGTGCTCTGCCACGGCGTGCGCAGCGCGCAGGATCTGGCCTATCGCGACTACATCGTCAACGAACTGCCGCAGCACGAGTTCCTCGGCGAGCAGATCGCGGCCAAGCTCAAGTACTACCCGGCGGTGACGCGCGAGGACTTCGTGTTCGACGGCCGCGACCAGCGCGGGCGCCTGACCCAGATGATGGATTCGGGCCGGATGGCCGACCAGCTCGGCCTGCCGCCGCTGGACGCCGAGCACGACCGCGCGATGATCTGCGGCAGCCCGCAGATGCTGGCCGATTTCCGCGAACTGCTCGACCGCCGCGGCTTCGTCGCCGCGCCGCGGATCGGCACGCCGGGGCAGTATGTGTTCGAGCGTGCGTTCGTCGAGAAGTGACGGCGCGCGCGGGCGCGCGGGCTGGGGTGGCGGCTGGCTGCTCTCGCTCGTACTCGCGCTCGCGGGCCTGAGCGCGCCGGCCCGGGCGCAGGCGCCCGCGGCGCCGCCCTCGCCGCTTCGTCCCGCGTCCGCGGGACCGGCCCTGGGCGAACCGGCGCCGGATTTCCTTGGCCTCGACCGCCGCGGCCGGCCGGTCAAGGTCAGCGACTACCGCGGCAAGCTCGTGGTGATCAGCTTCTGGGCCGGCTGGTGCGCGCCGTGTCGGCGCGAGCTGCCGATGCTGTCGACCCTGCTCAAGTCGGTCGGCCGCGAGCATCTGCAGGTGATCGCGGTCAATCTCAACGAACCGCAGCGCGATTACGACGAGTTCCTGCGCCTCAATCCGGGGCTGGACCTGAGCTTCGTCCGCGACCCCGGCAGCGCCGCGCGCTACTACGGCGTGCGCACGGTGCCGAACCTGTTCGTGGTCGACCGCGACGGCAAGCTGGTGCAGGCGCATCGCGGCTATTCGCCGGAGAAGATCGAACAGTTCGTGCGCGAATTGGCGGCGCTGCTGCCGCCGCAGGCCGCGCGCACACCCGGCGGCTGAGCCGCACCGAGACGGCGCGCGGCGCCCTACCCCGCCCGCCGCTCATGCCGCAACGCCGCGCGATAGCGCCGGCTGCACGGCACCTGGCTGCCGTCACGCATGGTGATGCGGGCATCGCCGCTGTCCAGCGGTTCGATCTCGCCGACGCAATCCAGGTTGACGATGTAGCTGCGGTGCACGCGCGCGAAGCGGGCCGGGTCGAGCTGGACCTCGATCGCCGCCATGGTGCTGCGCAGCGGGTAGTCGCGGCCGCGCACGCGCAGGTTGACGTAGTTGGACGAGGCCTGCAGCCACTCCACTTCGTTGGCCGCGACCAGGAACTCCTTGCCGAGCTTGCGCACCAGAAAGCGCTCCGGGCGTTCGGGCTGGGCCGGCGCGGGCAGATCGTCCGGCGCCGCCAGCACGCTGGCCTCGCCCTGCCAGCGCCGCAGCAGCAGGCGGTAGCCTTCGATCCACAGCACCATGTAGCCGTAGCTGCGCACGTCCTTCAGGTATTCGTAGAGCAGGTTGACGCCCCAGTCGCCCCACTCGTAGCGCTCGCCCAGGCTGGCATAGACCGCCTGCCGGATCGCGACCATGCCGACCACGTGCAGCACCGACCAGACCACGCTGGCGAGCAGGTGCAGGGCCAGCGCCCGCCGCCAGCCATCGAAGCGGAACGGCACCGCGCGGGTGAACCAGACCAGCGCCGGCACCAGCGCCAGCGCCGTCGCGCAACTGCTGCTCTCCCACACCAGCGGCGCCCAGTCGGGGATGTCCATGCCGTAGCGGTGGATGTCGATGATCGAGGTCAGGGTGCCGGCGGCGGCGTTGACGGCGAAGATCGCCACCCAGGCCGCGATCTCGGCCGGACGGCGCCAGGGTTGGTAGCGGTCCCAGACGCTGCGCCTGGCGACGGCCGGTGCGACGGCAGGCGGGACGACGGGCGGCGCGGCCGCGAGGGCCGTGGAAATTTCGGCGTTCATGCCGCGCATTCTCGCCCGCGAGCGGCCCGGGACGGCAACCGGCCGTCCCCGCGGGCCGCGTTCCGTCCCTGTCGGCCCCCTTCCGATCACCCCGCCGCGCCGCGCAAGTGTCTGAACGCGCAAGGTTCGTCCACCTTCCAGCGCGAACCGACCATGCAACGCCGCTACGACATCGACGCCCTGCGCACCCTCGCCTTCTGCCTGCTGATCCTCTACCACTGCGCCATGCTCTACGTCGCCGACTGGGGCTGGCACCTCAAGAGCCCGCACCAGTCCGAGGCCCTGCAATGGCCGATGCTGGTGCTCAACCGCTGGCGCATGGACCTGATCTTCCTGATCTCCGGCCTGTCGGTGCACTTCCTGCTGCGCGGCACCGGCGCCGGCCGGTTCCTGGCCCAACGCAGCTGGCGCCTGCTGCTGCCGCTGACCTTCGGCTGCCTGGTCGTGGTGCCGATCCAGCCCTACGCCCAGGGCGTGGCCAACGGCCTGGTCGAACCGGGCTTCGGCGCCTTCCTGCTGCGCTACTACCAGTTCAAGCCCTGGCCGCCGGGCGCGTTCGACGGCTGGCAGTACGGCTTCACCTGGAACCACCTTTGGTACCTGGCCTACCTGTGGGTCTACACCGTTGCCCTGACCGCGCTGCTGCCGCTGCTGCGCAGCCGCGCCGGGCGGCGCCTGCAGGCCGCGCTGGCCTCGCTGCGCGGCGGCGCCCTGCTGAGCCTGCCGGCGCTGCCGCTGGCGTTGTTCTCGATCCTGCTGCAGCCGCACTTCCAGGAAACCGGCGACCTGATCCACGACTGGTACCGCCACGCGATCTACTTCAGCGTGTTCCTGTACGGCTACTGGATCGGCAACGACGCCGGCCTGTGGGCCGAACTGGCGCGGCTGCGCCGGCGCGCGCTGGCCCTGGCGCCGCTGCTGTTCGCGGCCTACGCGGCGCTGATCGCGCTGCTGCCCGACGACATGCCGCAGAGCGTGCAATACCTGGTCTGGACGGTGCGCAGCTTCTACATCTGGACCGCGCTGTGCGCGATCCTGGGCTGGTCGCACCACCTGCTGAACCGGCCGCTGCGCTGGCTGCCGTGGGCGACCGAGGCGGTCTATCCCTGGTACGTGCTGCACCAGAGCCTGATCGTGCTGATCGCCTACTGGATCCTGCCGCTGAAGTTCGGCCCGCTGGCCGAGCCGGCGATCGTGCTGGGCGGCACCGTGACCGGGTGCTTCGTGCTGCACGAACTCATCCGGCGGGTGCCGCTGTTGCGGCCGTGCTTCGGACTGAAGGCGCGCAAGCAGCGCGCGCCGGCGGGCGTGGGCCCCGCGTTGGCGACCGCGCCGAAGCCGGCTTGAGGCGGAGCCTTTCATGGCGCGGCTTCAGTGCGGCATGACTCTGAAGTCTCTGGAGCAACGCGGCGAAACCCGCCCACCACGCAACCCACCTACCGTCATGCCCGCGAACGCGGGCATCCAGGGCTTCACCGAGGCATGGCTCTGAAGTCTGTGGATCCCCGCCTTCGCGGGGATGACGACATGGAGCAATGCGGCGAAACCCGCCCGCCGCACACTCCACCTACCGTCATGCCCGCGAAGGCGGGCATCCAGGGCTTCACCGCAGCATGGCTCTGAAGTCTCTGGATCCCCGCCTTCGCGGGGATGACGACATGGAGCAACGCGGCGAAACCC
>NZ_LXSD01000383.1:6600-20901 GCF_017168095.1 Lysobacter enzymogenes
TCCAGGGCTTCACCGAGGCATGACTCTGAAGTCTCTGGATCCCCGCCTTCGCGGGGATGACGATATGGAGCAACGCGGCGAAACCCGCCCGCCGCGAAACCCACCTACCGTCATGCCCGCGAAGGCGGGCATCCAGGGCTTCACCGCGGCAGGACTCTGAAGTCTCTGGTTCCCCGCCTTCGCGGGGATGACGGTCGGGAACGGGCGCCAGCTTTTGTGGGGCATCAGGCCGCCAGCGCCTTCTCGATGTCCGCCGCGATCGATTCGGGCTTGTCGGTCGGCGCATAGCGCTTGAGCACCCGCCCGTCGCGGCCGATCAGGAACTTGGTGAAGTTCCACTTGATCGCATCGATGCCGAGGAAGCCGCCCTTCTCGTCCTTGAGCCACTTCCACAGCGGATGCGCCTTGTCGCCGTTGACGTCGACCTTGGCGTACATCGGGAAGGTCACGTCGTAGGTCAGCGAACAGAATTCCTTGATCTCCGCCTCGTCGCCGGGTTCCTGGTGACCGAATTGGTCGCAGGGGAAACCCAGCACCTCGAACCCGCGCGCCTGATAGTCGCGTTCGAGCTTTTCCAGGCCGGTGTACTGCGGAGTGAAGCCGCACTTGGAGGCGACGTTGACGACCAGCAACACCTTGCCGCGGTAACGATCGAGCGACTGGTCGCGGCCGTCGATGTCGACGGCGGAGAAATCGTAGGCGGTGGTCATGGCGGCGCTCGCGGCGGGAGGAGGTGGCGCCACGATAGCGCGTCGGCGCGGGGTTTGCCGGGCGATGCCGCCACCGAAGTCACGCTTCGCCGGTGCGGCGCTTTCAGGCTCGTGCTCCCGGCTCGTGTGGGAGGGCCTTCAGGCCCGACGCTCTTGGCTCAGGTCGCCATGATCTGGCACGACAGCGTCGGGCCTGAAGGCCCTCCCACAGGCGCAGGCCTCGGGCGGCCCGAAGCAGCGGTCCGAAGCGCGGGCAAAAAAACGGCCCGCCGAAGCGGGCCGTTTTCGCGATCGTTCGCGCGAATCGACTCATGCCGATCCAGGCGCGATCAGAACTGCGCCTTGAACTCCACGCCAACGATGCGCGGGTCGTTGACGAAACCGACCAGGTTGTTGAAGTCGATGCCGCCGACCGCGCGCACCTGGTCGAGGATGTTGCGGCCGTACACCGCCACGTCGTAGCGGCCGTTGTCCCACATGTAGCCCACGCGCAGGCCGCCTTCGGTCAGCGACTTGCCGCGGAACTCCCTGGACTCGTACAGGAAGAAATTCACTTCGCTGCGGTAGGCCCAGTCGGTGAACACGTAGAACTCGTTGCCGTTGGCCAGCGGCACGCTGTAGCGCGCGGTCAGGTTGTAGACCCACTTGGGCGCCTGCGGCAGCGGGTTACCGTCGATCGCCGCCAGGGTCTGGCCGTTGCGCACCACCAGCGGATCGGTGACGGTGCAGCCGCCGCCGCACGGGGCGACGAACAGGTTGGCGTCCTTGATCTTGGTGTCGTTGTAGCTGGCGCCGAAGGTCACCATCAGGTTGTCGGTGACGTAGGCGTCGAAATCGACCTCGACGCCCTGGCCGACGGTCTTGTCGGCGTTGAGCAGGATGGTCTGGTTGAGCGCGCCGCCGACGGCGTTGATCTGCTGGTTGTCGACGTTGTAGCGGAACAGCGCCACGCCCAGGCGCGCACGCTTGTCGAACAGGTCGGCCTTCACGCCGGCCTCGTAGGAAATCACCTTCTCGGCGTCGGCCACCGACGGCTGCGGCGGGGTCTGGAACAGCAGGCGGCCCTGGATGCTCGGCGCGCGGAAGCCCTTGGCGACGCGCGCGTACAGGTTCACCGCGTCGGTGGCCTGGAACACGCCGCTGACGTCCCAGCTGACGTCGTCGACATCGGTGTTGACCTTGAACGGGCCCGACACCGGCGCGCCGAACGGCGCGCTCTGCAGCACGCTGGCGGCGAAGTCCTTCTTGTCCTGGGTATAGCGCAGGCCGCCGCGCAGCTTGAAGCGGTTGGTGACCGCGTATTCGGCCGAACCGAACACCGCCCAGGCCTTGTTGCGCTGCTTCTGCTGGGCGTGGCCGGCCTGCACGCCGCCGGCCAGGGTGTCGTAGTTGAGGCTGTCGACGGTGATGTCTTCGTCGAAGTAGAACAGGCCGGCCTGCCAGTTGAACGGGCCGGCGTAGTTGGATTCCAGGCGGAATTCCTGGGTCCACTGGCGGTGGTCGGGCAGGCCGTCGGCCGATTCGGCGGTGAACGGGATGCCGGCCGGGGTGCTGCCGCCGGGCAGGAACGCGGCGCCGACGCCGCCGTCGATGTCGCCGCGGCTCAGCGAATCGGCGGTTTCGTAACCGGTGATCGAGTACAGGGTCAGCTCATTGGACAGGTCCCAGCTGAGCTTGGCGCTGGCGCCGAAGGTCTTGAGGTGCTGGAAGTTGCGCCCGTCGATGCCGACCTTGTCGACGTCGAAGCCGTCGAACAGATCGTTGGTGCCCTTCTTGAACAGCATCGCGCGGAACAGGCGCGCGGTGCCGTTGAGGCGGCGCGCGTGCACGTTGAACAGCGCGTGGAAGGTGTCGCTGCCGTCGTACTGCAGCTGCAGGCGCAGCGCCGACTCGTCGTAGCCTTCCAGCTTCTTGTTGCTGCGCGCGTTGGGGTTGGTGTTGTCGACCCAGTCGTCGCGGCGCTGGAACAGCGCCGAGGCGCGGCCGGACCAGTTCTGGCTCAGCGGGCCGCTGATCGCGCCTTCGAAGTTGGTGGTGCCGTAGGTGCCGTAGGAGATCTGGCCGTAGCCTTCCAGCTCGCGGGTCGGCTTGGCCGATTCGAACTTGACCACGCCGGCCGGGGTGTTGCGGCCGAACAGCGTGCCCTGCGGGCCGCGCAGCAGTTCGACGTTCTCCAGGTCGAACACCGGGAAGCCCTTGAGCAGCGGGTTCTCGAGCACGATGTCGTCGTACACCAGCGACACCGGCTGGGAGGCGTTCAAGTCGAAGTCGGTGTTGCCCAGGCCGCGGATGTAGAAGCGCGGGAACGCGCGGCCGAACGAGGATTCGATGTTGAGGCTGGGCAGGCGGCCGGACAGGAAGCGGATGTCGCCGCCGCCGGAGCCGAGCACGTGCAGCTTTTCGCGGTCGACGGTGGTGAGCGCGACCGGCACGTCCTTGGCGCGCTCGACCTTGCGCTGGGCGGTCACCATCAGCGCGTCGAGGGTCTTGGCCTCGCCGGCGGCGGGCGCGGCGGCGGCGGGCGGCGCATCCTGGGCGAAGGCGGCGGCGGAAGCGAAGGTCAGGCCGACGGCAAGGGCGAGCTTGTGGCTGCGCGGGGCATGACGGCGGGGAGCGCCAAGGTGCTTGGGCATGGTCGGGTTTCTCGGTGGACGAGGCGCGCGCGGCGCCAGTGCTTGGGAAACCGCCGCGGCGTTGCGCTCCCTGGGTCGGGGGACGGGGCGCGAGCTCAGGACGGCGTGGGTCGATCGGACCGCCCCTTGGCGGCCGTGACGCGGATCGGCCCGCGCCGTGGTCGGCTCATTGACCGGCGAATGTTACCAAATCATTAAAGAGCCCGTACTCCAACAGGCGCCCGCCGGGGGAGGTCCTGCTCGGAGCAGCGACTTGGCCTGGCGGGCGGCGGCCTGGACGGCGGCGGTCCGGAAGGGGGCGAAAATCAAAATGGATTCCGGCTTTCGCCGGAATGACGGGGGAGGGGCGCGGTCGTTCCAGCGCCAGCGCCGGTTGCCCCCTCCGTCATTCCGGCGAAAGCCGGAATCCATTTTGATCTTGCTTCGGCTTGCCTCCCTCGCGCCCCGCCGCGGGCCTCAACCCGCGGCGAGGGAAAAACCAGGCGAACGCGCTACCTGCCCACCCCGCTCACTTCGCCGGAACCACCTTCGCCGGCGCCGCGAACGGCTTCACCCCGAGCTGGGCATACACCTCGCTCGGGAAATACGCAGTCCGCCCCTGCAGCACCAGCGCGATCTTGCGCAGGTCGCCGATGTCGCGGGTCGGGTCGCCGTCGATCAGGATCAGGTCCGAGCGCTTGCCCACACTGACCGAGCCGCGGTCGCCGTCCACACGCGCGACCTTGGCCGCGTTCCAGGTCGCCACCTGCAGCGCTTGCGCCGGGGTCAGGCCGGCGCGCACGTACAGCGCCAGCTCGTGCTGCAGGGTGAAGCCGGGTACCTCGTCGGTGCCGGCCAGCAGCGGCACGCCGGCCTTGTAGGCGCGGCCGACGAACTCCACCGCCTTGTCGTAGGACTTGTTGTAACGCTGCCAGGTGGCGTCGTCGGGGATATTCATCTCCGCCGCGCGGCGGCCGCGCTGCACGTCCGGCGGCAGGTGGCTGTCGACCGCGACGAAGATCGGCGACAGCTCGCCTTCGCGCTGGTGCAGGAACTCGAACGTGGCCAGGGTCGGATCGATCGCGATCTTCTTGGCCGCCAGCGTGTCGATGAAGTCCTGCACCGGCTTGGAATCCAGGTCCAGGCCGGCGGTCTTCTCGGCCACCAGATAGAAGCGCTGCAGCGTGCGCGTGTCGGTCTTGTCGTCGACGAAGAAGTTCAGCAGCAATTGATTGATGTGCTGGATCTCGTCGAAACCCTGGTCGACCACGTCCTGCGCGCGCAGGAACGCCGGCACGTGCCCGCTCACCCGCATGCCCTTGCTGTGCGCATAGGCGACGGTGTCGCGCAGCACCGCCTTGGGGAAGGAGTTGTAGATCTTGATCTGCGGATAGCCGTGCTCGGAATACCAGTCCACCGCCTTCTTGGCTTCGTCGAGGTTCTTGATCACGAAGCCGTTGCGCGCGGAGTAGTCGCTCTCGCCTTCGATGAAGCCGGCCGGGACCACGTTCGGCGACATCAGCGTGCCGTCGCGGATCTCGCCGATCATCTGCTGCAAGGTGGCGTTGTCGTTGCCCATGTCGCGCACCGTGGTCACGCCGGCGGCGATGTTGAGGCCGCCGTCCCAGCGCGAGACGTGGCCGTGCATGTCGAACAGGCCCGGCAGCAGGGTCTTGCCGCGGCCGTCGATGCGGCGCTCGGGCTGGATGTCCTTGCCGGCCTTGCCGACCGCGACGATCTTGCCGTCGCGCACCAGCACGTCGGTGGCCGCGCCCAGCGTCGCCTTCTCGCTGTCGAACACGCGCACGTCGGTGATCAGGGTGGCGCCGGCGAAGTCGTGGCCGAGCTTCTTGCGCAGGTCCACCAGCAGTTCGCCTTCGGCGGCTTTCTGCCGGGTTTCCAGGGCGTCGGCGTTGGCCTGCCAGCCGTCTTCGATCAGTTGCAGGAAGCCGGGATAGATCAGCGCGAACACGCGCGGCCGCGCTTCCTGGGTGGCCCAGACGAAGTTCGGGGTGAAGCCTTGGCCGGTCAACGCCAGCAACTGCACGGTCTGGCTCTTGCCGTCGCGGGTGACCTGCGCTTCGCCGAGCTTGCGCGAGCTCAGGCTGCCGCCGGGCAGCAGC
The DNA here is from genome assembly GCF_017168095.1 of Lysobacter enzymogenes. GTDB lineage: Bacteria > Pseudomonadota > Gammaproteobacteria > Xanthomonadales > Xanthomonadaceae > Lysobacter > Lysobacter enzymogenes_D. The sequence goes on from NZ_LXSD01000383.1 coordinate 12,046, forward strand.
GGCAAGCGGCCGTCGCTGCGCTGGGCCAGCGCGCCCAGCGCCACCGACAGGCCGGCGGGCGTGCCGCCGAGCGGCGAGTACAGCGCGGTGCCCGAGACCTTCATCTGGCCGTGGTCGGACTTGGTCTTCCAGCTCACCGTGTCGCCGTCGCGCTGGAAGCTCTCCTCGACCTTGGCGCCGAAGGTCGAGGTGCCCTGCACCGCGTAGCGGCGGTAGGTGCCGTCCTCGGCCAGGGTGTAGGTCTCCTTCAGCTCGGGGCCGCGGCCGTTGTCCTTGAACACGAATTCGACCGTGACCGTGCCGTCGTCGGCGCGGGTCACGACCTGTTGGCCGGCACGCTTGCCGCCGTCGACCAGGGCCAGGTAACGCGTGGTTTCGGCCGCCAGCGCCGAAGCGCTGAGGCTCAGCAGCAGGCCCAGGGCCAGGGTGCGGCGCGGCAGGGAGAAGCGCGGGAAGGTCATGGGATCGGGCTCGGTCGAAAGGAGGGAATGAGGGGAGGAAGGGATCGGGAAAATGGGCGACGGCCGGGCCGCACGGGACCGCTCAGTCCTGGCTGTGGGTGATCATCAGCACATAGCCGTCGGGATCGCGCGCGCGGAACTCGCCGCGTGGACGGTAGAACGGGTAGCCCATCGGCCCGGCCTCGTAGCCGGCCGCGATCACCCGTTCGCGCATGGCGTCGACATCGTCGCAATAGACATAGAACAGCACCGCCTGGACGCCGGCATCGACCGGACCGTCGGCGCGCACCAGCATGAACTCGGCGCCGCCGGGGCTTTCCATCCACGCCCACACCGGCTCCTCGCCGCATTCGGGCACGCGGTGCAAATTGCCCATGGCGAAGCCCAGCACGGCGTAGTACTCGGCCGCGCGCGCGACGCTGGCGACGTGGACCATCGGCACGAAGGCCTGGGCGGTCGGCGCGGTGGTCGGTTCCATTTCGCTGTCTCCCTGCGTGGCTGCCTGCGCGAGTGTAGGCGCCCGCGGCGCGGGGCGACACGGGAGGATAGTCACGGCCGGGCTGGACCGGCGCTTTGAGCGACTGGCCAGGCGGGCGGTCGGTTGCGGATGAAGACGGGCGCAGGGCCTGGCCGCGGTTTATCGGTGCGCAGGAACGATGAGCGCATCGACAGGCGGCGCCCGGTTCGAGGCCGGCCGCCGCTGGCCGACCATTCCGGCGCCGCCCGATCAGCGCTCGCGCAACGCCTCGCCCGCATGCTGCTGCAACGGGCTGAGCAGGTAATCGATCACCCGCCGCTTGCCGGTCTTGACCTCCACGCTCAGGCTCATGCCCGGCGTCAGGTTCGCCCGCACTCCGTCGATGAGGAAACTCGATCCGTGCAGGCGCACGCGCGAAGGGAACACCAGGCCGAGCTTCTCGTCCTGGGCGGCGTCGTGGGACACGCTTTCGACCGTGCCGGTGAGATAGCCGTAGCGGGTGTAGGGAAAGCTGTCGATCTTGACCGTCACCGCCTGGCCCGGACGGACGAAGCCGATGTCCTTGTTGAGCACGGTCGCCTCCACTTCCAGCGCCTCGCGGCTGGGCACCACCGCCAGCAGCGGCTGCGCCGGCGTGACCACGCCGCCGACCGTGTGCACGGCCAATTGCTGGACGCTGCCGTCCACCGGCGCGCGCAGTTGCATGAGCCGATCGCGCTGGCCGGTCTTGGCGACTTCCGGCGCGTACTGGCGGATGCGCTCGTCGGCCTCGCGCAGGCCGTCGAGGGCCTGCTGCCGCGTGTCGGCGGTGAGCGCGCGCAGTTCCTCGCGCGCGCCGCTCAAGGCCGACTGGGTTTCGTGCAGGCGGCTGCGCTGGGCGGCGAGGTCGCGCTCCACCGCGATGCGTTCCTGCTCGCGCAGCAGATAATCGTGACGGCCGACGTAGCGGCCTTCGACCAGCTTGCCGTAGTCCTGGGCGCGGGTGCGGGCGATCTGCGCGGACTGTTCCAGCGGCCCGATCAGCGCCTGCACGGTCTGCGCCTCGGCCTGGCGTTGGGCGATGGCCGCGCTGAGGTTGAGCTTGCGCGCGTTGTACGCCTCGAACTGGCTGACCGCCAGCTGCCGCGCGGCCTCGTAGCGCGCCGCGGGCAGGCCGTCGCCGGGCTCCAGCACCGGGCTGCGCCCGGACTCGATCGCCGCGCTCAATGCCTTCAACCGCAGTGCGGCCAGGCGCGCGTTGATCAGTTCCTCGCCGGCCTTCTCAAAGTCGGCCGAGGCCGCGGTCGCGTCGAGTTCGATCAGCAACTGCCCGCGCTTCACCGCCTGACCGTCGCGCACCAGGATCCGCCGCACCACCGCGGTTTCCGCCGGCTGCACGATCTTGGTGCGCGAGCCGGCGACGGTCTTGCCCGGCGCCACGGCGACGATGTCGAGCCGCCCCAGGCAGGCCCACAGCGCGGCCACGCAGAACAGCGCGACGATGATGCGCATGGTCCAGCGCGGCAGCGGCGACACCGGGGTTTCGATCAGCTCCAGATGCGCCGGCAGGAACGCCAGCTCGTCGGCGCTGCGCGGCGGCGGGTCGAGCTGCCGGCGCGCGCTCCAGGCGGCGCGGAACACCGCGAAATAACGCCTGGCGAAATCGCCCCAGGCTTGCACGACGTGTTTCATCGCCTCATCCCTGCTGCAAACGGTGCAGGCGCGCATACATGCCGTCGGTGCGCGCGAGCAATTCGGCGTGCGCGCCGCTTTCGACGATGCGCCCCTTCTCCATCACCACGATCCGGTCGGCCCGCCGCACCGTCGACAAGCGGTGGGCGATGATCAGCACCGTGCGGTTCTTGCAGATCGCCTGCATGTTCGACATCACCGCGTGTTCGGACTCGTAGTCCAGCGCGCTGGTGGCTTCGTCGAAGATCAGGATGCGCGGATTGGCAATCAGCGCGCGGGCGATGGCGATGCGCTGGCGCTGGCCGCCGGACAGGCCGGTGCCGTGTTCGCCGACCTTGGTGTCGTAGCCTTCCGGCAACTCGACGATGAACTCGTGCGCGCCGGCGAGCTTGGCCGCATGCACGACCCGTTCCAGCGGCAGGCCGGGATCGCTCAGGGCGATGTTCTCGCGCACCGAGCGGTTGAACAGGAAGTTCTCCTGCAGCACCACGCCGATCTGGCGGCGCAGCCAGGCCGGATCGGCCAGCGCCAGGTCGTGGCCGTCGACCAGCACCCGCCCGCGCTCGGGCACGTACAGGCGCTGCACCAGCTTGGTCAGCGTGCTCTTGCCCGAGCCGGAGCGACCGACGATGCCGATCACCTCGCCCGCGGCGATGTCCAGGTCGATGCCGGCGACGACTTCCGGCGCGTCGGGACGGTAGCGGAAGCTCACGTTCTCGAACGTCACCCGGCCGCGGATCGGCGGCAACGCCAGCCGGCTGCCGGGCAGCTCGGTGCGGGTGTTGAGGATGTCGCCGAGCCGCTGCACCGAGATGCCGACCTGCTGGAAGTCCTGCCACAGCTGGGCCAGGCGGATGATCGGCGCGGCCACCTGCCCGGCCAGCATGTTGAACGCGATCAACTGGCCGACCGAGAGCTTGCCGTCGATCACCAGTTGCGCGCCCCAGAACAGGATCGCGATGCTGACCAGCTTCTGCACCAGTTGCACGCCTTGCTGTCCCAGCGTGGCCAGGCGCGTCACCCGGAACGCCGCCGCGACGTAGCCGGCGAGCTGGTTGTCCCAGGTGCGGGTCACGCGCGGATCGACCGCGGTGGCCTTGATCGTGCCGATGCCGCTGATGGTTTCGACCAGGAACGACTGATTGTCGGCGCCGCGCGCGAACTTCTCGTCCAGGCGCTTGCGCAGCGCCGGGGTGATCGCGGCCGACCACAGCGCGTACAGCGGCAGCGACAGCACCACGATCAGGGTCAGCCAGCCGCTGTAGAAGAACATCACCGCCAGGAACACCACGGTGAACAGCAGGTCCAGCACCGAGGTCAGCGCCTGCCCGGTGAGGAAGCTGCGGATGTTTTCCAGCTCGCGCACCCGCGCCACGGTGTCGCCGACGCGGCGCGACTCGAAATAGGCCAGCGGCAGCGACAGGATGTGCCGGAACAAACGCGCGCCGAGCTCGACGTCGATCTTGCTGGTGGTGTGGGCGAACACGTAGGTGCGCAGGCCCGACAGGATCACATCGAACACCGCGATCGAGGCCAAGCCGACCACGATCACGTGCAGCGTGGTCAGTCCGCGGTGCACCAGCACCTTGTCCATGACCACCTGGTAGAACAGCGGCGTGACCAGGGCGAACAGCTGAATGAACAGCGAGACCACCAGCACTTCCAGCAGCAGCTTGCGGTACTTGACCACCGCCGGCACGAACCAGCTGAAGTCGAAGCGCGCCAGTTCGCCCAGCACCGAGGCGCGCGAGGCGACCTGCAGCAGGCGGCCGGCATAGCGGGCGCGGAATTCCTCGTGGCTGAGCTTGAGAGGACGGCGCTGCTCGATATCGTGGATCAGCACGCCCTCGACGCCGACCTTGGCGACGACGAACGCCGCGCCGCCGGGCACCAGCGCCAGCGCCGGCAGGCTCGCCTTGTCGATGCGTTCGGCCGGCTGCGCGACCACCTTGGCCTTGAAACCGAGCTCGCGCGCGGCCAGCAGCAGCGAGGTCTCGTCGGCCGGCTCGCCGCTGCCGCCGTAGCGATGGATCAACTGGCCGTAATCGGCCGCGATGCCGTGGAACTGAGCCAGCAGGACCAGCCCCATCCACGACGAATCCGGTGCCATCCCCCCGGGAGCGGCCGGGGCGGGCACGAGCGCCACATTCCCTTGCGACATTACTATCTACTCGAAAAGTCCTGCGACCCGAAGGTCGTGAGCCAAACCGGCAAGCCGACGGCCAACTGCAAAAAAGCCCGAAAAATCTTGGTTTTAAGTCCGATTCTCGGGTTCGAAGGATCACATTGCCCTATGGCAGTGTCAATCGCTAAGACCGGCGCATTGCGGTTTTTGCCGAGCATTTGCGAACGACCGTGCTAAATCCGCCCCGAACCGGCGACAGTGCCATTCGTCATGCGCTGGCCGCGGACACTTTTGAGTACCCTGTGGGCTTCACTTTCCACGAGGTTCCACGATGAAGCACCCGCTCGCACTGGCCCTGGCCGCGGCGCTGATCACCACCGTTCCTGGCGTCGTCCACAATGCCCAGGCCAAGACCGCGAAGGTCCAGACTGCAAAGGCTGATTCCGCCGTGAACCCGACCCCCGACACCTCCGCCAGCAACCCGTTCTTCCAGCCCAGCCCGCTGCCGCTGCAGTTCCCGCAGTTCGACAAGATCAAGGACGCCGATTTCGCGCCGGCCTTCGATCGCGGCATGGCCGACCAGCTCAAGGAAGTCGCCGCCATCGCCGACAACCCCGAGCCGGCCAGCTTCGACAACACCATCGTGGCGATGGAGCGTTCGGGCCAGATCCTCAACCGCTCGGTCTCGACCTTCTTCAACCTCGCCGGCACCGACACCAACCCGACCCGCGAGAAGCTGCAGCAGACCTACGCGCCCAAGCTGGCCGCGCATCGCGACGCGATCTCGCTGAATCCGAAGCTGTTCGCGCGGATCAAGGACCTGTACGAGAAGCGCGCCTCGCTCGGCCTCGACGCCGAGAGCGTGCGTCTGATCGAGCGCTACCACTCCGATTTCGTCCGCGCCGGCGCCAACCTCAGCGACGCGCAGAAGACCCAGCTCAAGGCTATCAACGCCGAGCTGGCCGAACTCGGCGCCAAGTTCAGCCAGAACGTGCTGGCCGAGGTCAAGGATTCGGCGATCGTCGTCGACACCAAGGAAGAACTGGCCGGCCTGTCCGACGAGCGCATCGCCGCCGCCGCCGAAGCCGCGAAGGCGCGCGGCCTGCAGGGCAAGTACCTGCTGACCCTGCTCAACACCACCGGCCAGCCGCCGGAAACCGACCTGACCAACCGCGCCCTGCGCGAAAAGCTGCACAAGGCCTCGGTGATCCGCGGCAGCCGCGGCAACCAGTACGACAACACCGCCATCGTCTCCAAGGTCGTGTCGCTGCGCGCGCAGCGCGCGAAGATGATGGGCTTCCCGAACTACGCGGCCTACGTGCTCGAGGACGAGACCGCCAAGTCGCCCGAGGCGGTCAACAAGATGCTCGGCCAGCTCGCTCCGGCCGCGGTCGCCAACGCCAAGCGCGAAGCCGCCGACCTGCAGGCGATGATCGACAAGGAACAGGCCGCCAAGGGCGAAAAGAGCTTCCAGCTCGAGCCGTGGGACTGGGCGTTCTACGCCGAGAAGGTGCGCAAGGAGAAGTTCGCGTTCGACGAAGCCGAGCTCAAGCCCTACTTCGAGATGAAGAACGTGCTGGAAAACGGCGTGTTCTACGCCGCCGGCCAGCTCTACGGCCTGAAGTTCAAGCAGCGCACCGACCTGCCGCTGTACCGCGACGACGTCACCGCCTACGACGTGTTCGACGCCAACGGCAAGCAGCTGGCGATCTTCATCGCCGACATGTACGCGCGCGATTCCAAGCGCGGCGGCGCGTGGATGAACTCCTACGTGGAGCAGTCCGAGCTGTTCGGCACCCTGCCGGTGGTGGCCAACCACCTCAACATCCCCAAGCCGCCGGCCGGCAAGCCGACGCTGATGACCTGGGACGAGGTCACCACCATGTTCCACGAGTTCGGCCATGCCCTGCACGGCATGTTCTCGAACGTGAAGTACCCGTACTTCTCCGGCACCAGCGTGCCGCGCGACTTCGTCGAGTTCCCCTCGCAGGTCAACGAGATGTGGGCCGACTGGCCGTCGGTGCTGGCCAACTACGCCAAGCACTACCAGAACGGCCAGCCGATGCCGAAGGAGTTGCTGGACAAGGTGCTGGCGGCGTCGAAGTTCAACCAGGGCTTCGCCACCACCGAATACCTGGGCGCGGCGATGCTCGACCAGAACTACCACCAGATCGGCGACGTGGCGAAAGTGCCGGCGGCCAAGGACGTGATCGCGTTCGAGACCGCCTCGCTCAAGCAGGACGGCATTTACTACCCGCCGGTGCCGCCGCGTTACCGCACCACCTATTTCAGCCACATCATGGGCGGTTATGCGGCCGGTTATTACGCGTATATCTGGTCGGAAGTGCTCGACGCCAACACGGTGGAATGGATCAAGCAGCACGGCGGCCTGACCCGCGAGAACGGCGACCGCTTCCGCGCCACCCTGCTCTCGCGCGGCGGCAGCAAGGACGCGCTGCAGCTGTTCCGCGATTTCGCCGGCCACGAGCCGCAGATCCAGCCGCTGCTGGAGCGCCGCGGGCTGACCGCGCCGGCCAAGCCGGGCAAGGCCGGGTCGGGCAAGGCCAAATAAGCCTCGCAGCCATCGGTGAGACCCGCGCGACCGGTGTATGCCGGTCCCGCGCAAAGAGGGCGGCGTACCGTGTCCGGTGCGCCGCCCTTCTTACGTTGGAGCGCACAAGGACCACATCAGATCCGTTATCACGATCTAAATATTGAGCATTAATTGCCTGTTTTTAGTGAGGTTTTTGCGAACGACGATTTATGTCACATTAGATTCCAATGGACCCCCATTAATCTGATATTGGATATCGACGGCACTGTTTCTGCTCACCGAAACAGCTTGGAGTTCGATCAACAGGGGACATCAGGATGGCCGCCATTTCACCAGTCCACCCCGGCGCCGGCGTCAACGGCGCCGACCACCGCAACAGCCGCCGGGTCGCCGTGGTCGAGCGCGATCCGCATCTGCGCCAGCAGATCCAGCATTCGCTGCTCACGCGCCAGTTCGCCATCGTCGAATGCGCCAACGCCACCGCGCTGTACCGCAACCTGCTGAGCGCGCCGTGCGACATCGCGGTCATCGCCAGCGACCTGCCCGACGACAACCCGCGCAACGTCGCCCTGCACCTGCGCCAGCATTCGGACATCGGCATCATCGTGCTCGATGCCGAGGCCGGTTACGGCGGACAGTCCGACGGCTACCACGAGATCGCCGACGCCTGCTTCCGCAAGCCGGTCGACCTGGACGGCCTGGCCACCGTGGTCACCGCGATGCACAGCCTGCAGCACCACATGCGCGCGCTGCCGACCCGCAGCGGCGGCGGCCAGCCCGAATGGGAACTGGCCCTGGACGGCTGGACCCTGCGCACGCCCGACGGCGCCAGCATCGACCTCAGCGCGCCCGAGCGCAGCGTGCTGCTGCGCCTGGTCAACACCGGCGCCGGCGGCCATCCGGTCTCGCACGACAGCCTGATCGGTTCGCTGACCAACGATGTCTACGACTTCGATCCGCATCGGCTGGAAATGCTGATCTACCGCCTGCGCAAGAAGGTCGCGCTGATGAGCCCGCTGCCGTTGCCGCTGCGCGCGGTGCGCGGCATGGGCTATCTGTGCACCATCGTGCGCGCCAACGGCTGAGGCGCGCGCCGACGGCCCGAGCGGCCGGGAAAAACGCGAAACGACGGCGGCTGCGGCCGCCGTCGTCGTTTCTGCGCGTCGCACGCGCTCGTGCGTAATGCGACGGTGATCGCAAGTGAGCGGAGGTGAAGCTGGATGAGTGCTTTGTCGGCGATCGCTGCCTAGCCTGCGATGGCCGATGCGTCGCCCGCGCCAGCGAACCCGGGCGGCGGCCGGCATCGGGGGACTCAGGACAATCGATGGCGGCCGCGCCGCGGCCGCGCTGCGCCCTGGCGCCTGCGATGCCGATCGGTCCGTACCGATCACAACGGAGGCCGCCATGACTTCGCGCCACCCGCACATCCGCGCCATCCCGCCGCGCTCGCCCGCCCTCGACTCCTCCCACCGTCCCGATCGCAACGCCGCCCGCGCCGCGCTGCGCGCCTCGATGCTCGCCGCGTGCGTGGCCCTCGCGCTGCTCGCGCGCCCGGCCGCGGCGGCCG
>NZ_LXSD01000384.1:0-3398 GCF_017168095.1 Lysobacter enzymogenes
TCGCGGCGTCTTTTCCAGCCGTCATCCCCGCGAAGGCGGGGATCCAGAGACTTCAGAGTGCTGTGGCGGTGAAGCCCTGGATCCCCGCCTCGGGGATGACGCATTGGGGAGGGCGTTGAGCTGTCGGTGCAGTGCTGTTGTCGGGGGGGCGTTTTCCGGAGGAGGGGCGGGCTTCGGGAGGGCTGCGCTTGCGTACGTGGCTTCGGTTGGTCGCGGCTTGCGCCGCTCCTACAGCAAGGCTTCCGGCCGCCTCGCCCCGGGCCCCAAAGCGTGTCGATTCCACCCAACCCGATTCGTCGTCCTGTCAGAAGCCGGCCTCCCGCCGGCCCGGACGAGGACCACGACCATGAAATTCATGCTGATCGTCAAAGCCACCGCCGACAGCGAAGCCGGCATCCTGCCGAGCACCGAATTGCTGACCGCGATGGGCGCCTACAACGAGGAACTGGTGCGCGCCGGCGTGCTGCTCGGCGGCGAAGGCCTGCACCCGAGCTCGCGCGGCGCGCGCGTGCACTTCGACGGCCGCGCGCGGCGGGTCGCCGACGGGCCGTTCGCGGCGCCGGGCGAGCTCGTCGCCGGGTTCTGGCTGATCCAGGCGCGCTCGCTGGAGGAGGCGGTGGAGTGGGTCAAGCGGGTGCCGAACCCGGACGGCGCGCAGTCGCAGATCGAAATCCGCCAGGTGTTCGATGCCGCCGATTTCGGTGAGGCGCTGACCCCCGAGCTGCAGGCCGCCGAGGAGCGCCTGCGCGAGCAAGTGGCCGGCCGCCACTGAGCCAAGGGGCTTGGCTGTAGGGGGGGCCTTCAGGCCCGAAGCTTTTGTTTCCGATCGCCGCGATCCGAGCCGAAGGCGTCGGGCCTGAAGGCCCTCCCACAAGAGCGCCCGGCTTGAAGCCCCTCCTACAAACGCGTCGGGCTTGAAGAGCCTCTTCAAAAAAACATCGGCGCGTTTTGTCGATTCGCCGCCGCCGCATTCGTCGTCTTATCGAAGGCGCACCGATTCCCGCGTGCCGCGCTTCCCCCCTTCATCCGAACCAGGAGTCTTCGCCATGCAACTCAATACCTACCTGTCCTTCAACGGCGACTGCAAGCAGGCCTTCGAGACCTACCAGAAGATCCTCGGCGGCAATATCCACGCGCTGATGCCCTTCGCCGACAACCCGGGCTGCGAGCACCTCAGCGACGCCGACCGCGGCAAGATCATGCACGGCTGCTACGAACTCGACGGCTTCATGCTGATGGGCACCGACGCCACGCAGGCCTGTCCCTACGAGGGCGTCAAGGGCGCGCACGTGACCTTGAGCCTCAACGACCCGGAGGAAGCCGCGCGCATCTTCAAGGCGCTGGCCGAGGGCGGCAAGATCGAGATGCCGCTGCAGGAAACCTTCTGGGCGTTGGCCTACGGCATCCTCACCGACCGCTTCGGCGTGCCGTGGATGGTCAACTGCGTGCAGGCGATGGGCTGCGTGGAAGGCGAGGAGCACGGCCAGGCCGCGGCCTGAACCGGCGGGCGGCGGCATTGGCGGACGACGGCGCGAGCCGTCGCACGGTGTAGCGGTCGAGGCGCGCCGCTGCTATCGCGCTCGCCCATCGCTCCGCTGTCGCGGCCGCCGCCATCGCACGTGCCATCGCTGCCGTCGTCATTTTCGCCGTGGGCGCTGCGGCACCGTGGTTCCCTGACGTCATCCCTCCCCCGTCATTCCGGCGAAAGCCGGAACCCATCTTGCTCTTGATTTCCGAGGTGCTCGAGCGAGCGCAAAATGGATTCCGGCTTTCGCCGGAATGACGGGTGGGGAGGAGACGCCGACGGTAGCGTCGGGCGCAGCGCCCGCGAGCGCGTCGCGACGCCCAAACGAGAAAAAACACCGGCCGCGCGCCCGCGCGGCCGCGCCGGCCCTTGCGACCCGGCCCGCGAGGTGGTGTCATCCGTCGCCATGACGGCCACCGACACCCACCGCGCCATCGACGCCGTCTGGCGCATCGAATCGGCCAAGCTCATCGCCGGTCTCACCCGCATGGTCCGCGACGTCGGCCTGGCCGAGGAACTGGCCCAGGACGCCCTGGTCGTGGCGCTGGAAAAGTGGCCCGAAACCGGCGTGCCCGACAACCCGGGCGCGTGGCTGATGCAGACCGCCAAGAACCGCGCGATCGACCGGCTGCGGCGGCGCAAGCTGCTCGACCGCAAGCACGAGGAGATCGGCTACGAGCTCGAATCCGAGCAGGACAGCGCCGAAGACCGGTTCTTCGACAAGCTCGACGACGACATCGGCGACGACCTGCTGCGGCTGGTGTTCATCTCCTGCCATCCGGTGCTGTCGACCGAGGCGCGCGTCGCCCTGACCCTGCGCCTGCTCGGCGGCCTGACCACCGACGAGATCGCCCGCGCCTTCCTCGCCGCGGAGCCGACCATCGCCCAGCGCATCGTCCGCGCCAAGCGCACCCTGGCCGATGCGCAGGTGCCGTTCGAGGTGCCGCGCGGCGAGGAACTCGCGCAGCGCGTGGCTTCGGTGCTGGAAGTGATCTACCTGGTGTTCAACGAAGGCTATTCGGCCACCGCCGGCGACGATTGGATGCGGCCGAACCTGTGCGAGGACGCGCTGCGCCTGGGCCGGATCCTGGTCGGGCTGATGCCGAAGGAGCCGGAAGCGTTCGGCCTGGTCGCGCTGATGGAAATCCAGGCCTCGCGGTCGAAGGCGCGCACCGGCCCGGACGGCCAGCCGATCCTGCTGCTCGACCAGGACCGCTCGCGCTGGGACCGCCTGCAGATCCAGCGCGGCCTGGCCGCGCTGGAGCGCGCGGTGCAACTGGGCGGCTCGGACGGCCCCTACGTGCTGCAGGCCGCCATCGCCGCCTGCCACGCGCGCGCGGCGACCGCGCAGGACACGCCGTGGGCGCGCATCGCCGCGCTGTACCAGCGCCTGGCCCAGCGCACGCCGTCGCCGGTGGTCGAACTCAACCGCGCGGTCGCGGTGTCGATGGCGTTCGGCCCGGAAGCGGCGCTGCCGCTGGTCGACGCGCTGATGCAGGAGCCGTCGATGAAGCAATACCACCTGCTGCCGAGCGTGCGCGGCGACCTGCTGTTCAAACTCGACCGGCGCGCCGAAGCGCGCGCCGAATTCGAACGCGCCGCCGCGCTGACCCGCAACGCGCGCGAACGCGAGTTCCTGCTCGGCCGCGCGGCGCAGTGCGACTGACGCGATGTACCGGTTGCCCCTGTAGGAGCGGCGCAAGCCGCGACCGCGACACCGCAAATACGACGCGACCGGCTGCGCCGCGGTCGCGGCTCGCGCCGCTCCTACAGCGAGCGTCCGTGGCTTACGCGGCCGCGCGACTGACGCGATGCGCCGGTTGCCCCTGTAGGAGCGGCGCAAGCCGCGACCGCGACACCGCAGATGCGACGC
>NZ_LXSD01000384.1:3448-6623 GCF_017168095.1 Lysobacter enzymogenes
GTTGCCCCTGTAGGAGCGGCGCAAGCCGCGACCGCGACACCGCAGATGCGACGCGACCGGCTATCCCGCGGTCGCGGCTCGCGCCGCTTCTACAGCGAGCGTCCGTGGCTCGCGCGGCCGCTCAGTCGCGCGTGCTCGACTCCCACGTCGCATGCGTCACCCCCGGCAGGCGCCGCAATCGTTCCACCACGGCATCCAGTTCGGCCGCCACTACCGCGGTGCTGACCAGGGTCGCGACGATGTCGGTCGCGGTGTCGCCGTGCTCGTCCACGTTGACGTCGCCGACCGGGTAGTTCGCCGCTTCCAGATGGTCGACCAGCCACTCGCGTGCGGCCGGCGCGGTGTCCGGCACCGCGCTCACGCGCACCTCGTAGGTCGCTTCCGACACGCGCTCGTCGATCGGCACGCGGTTGATCGCGTTGACCAGCGGCCGCAGCAAGGTGTTGCCGGCGATCACGAACGCCGTCAGCAGCGCGCCTTCGGCGATCATGTCCGCGCCGGTGCAGGCGCCGACCGCGGCCGAGCACCACAGGGTCGCGGCGGTGTTGAGGCCGCGCACGTTCATGCCTTCCTTCATGATCACGCCGGCGCCGAGGAAGCCGATGCCGGAGACCACGTAGGAAATCACCCGCACCGCTTCGACGCTGCCGGCCAGGCGCATCCCCAGGTCGACGAACGCGGCCGCGCCGACCGCGACCAGCACATTGGTGCGCAGGCCCGCGGTGCGCTGGCGGTATTGGCGCTCGGCGCCGATCAGGGTGCCCAGGACGAAGGCGGCCAGCAGGCTCAGCGCGGTGTCGAGGAACGGCAGCAGTTGGAAGGTGTGCAGGAAGCGCATGCGCGGCTCCGTGGTCGGGTGTGCAAAGAGGTGTCGCGTCGTAGCGGAAGGCGTCGGGCCTGAAGGCCCTCCCACGACAGCTTGGCTTGGGCAGGTGAAGGTCTTGCGGCAGGGCTTCGGCAACGATGCTTCGAGCGCAGCCCAGGCATCGGGCCCGATGGCGTCCTTGCGACAGCCTCGCACCCGCCGATGGAGGCTGTTGTGGGAGGGGCTTCAGCTCCGACGCTCTGTTGCAGCCGCTCCGGCTCAGCCCGGATTGTCCAGGCTGAACCGATCCGCCGCCTCGTCGTAGGCGAAGTACTCCGCATAGCGCGCCCACGAAGTCACCGCGCGCAGCGTCGCCGCGGCATAGTCCGGCGACATGTGGTCTTCCAGCTCGTCGCGGAACCGCCGCGCCGGCGCCTGGTGCGCGCTGCGCTCGTCCAGCACCCGGCGGATGTGCGCGGCCAGCGGCACGTGCGCGGCCAGCTGGCGCGCGAACAGGTGCTTGCGCGCATCGGTGTCGAGCGCGGCGAAACGCGCGCCGGTCTCGCTCAGGCGCAGGTCGCCGTCGCCGAGTTCGGCCAGCCCCAGCAACTGCAGGCTTTCGGCGATGGGGAACAGTTCGTCGATTTCCAGCTGCAGTTGCGCCGCCAGCGCCGGCAGGTCGGCGTGGCCGCGGTAGGGCGGCTCGGCCAGGGCCTCGATCAGGCCGGCGATCAGGTTGCTGGACACGTGCGGCAGCTCCATCGCCAGCCCGCCGCGCGGCGCCGCGCCGGGCTGGGCGCCGCCGGTCATGCGCTGGTAGATCGCATCGACCAGATCGCGGAACGGCGGATCGAAGCGGTCGCGCGGCTGAGGCAGCGAGACCCGGATCTCCTCGATCACCCGGCCCGGATGCGAGCCGAAGATCAGGATGCGGTCGCACATCAGCACCGCTTCCTCGATGTTGTGGGTGACCATCAGGATCGATTCGATCGGCATGCGCCGCTCGGCCCACAGGTCGAGCAGGTCGCTGCGCAAGGTCTGCGCGGTCAGCACGTCGAGCGCCGAGAACGGCTCGTCCATCAGCAGCACCTTGGGCTCCACCACCAGCGCGCGGGCCAGGCCGACGCGCTGGCGCATGCCGCCGGACAACTCCTTCGGATACGCGCTTTCGTAGCCGTCCAGGCCGATCAGGTCGATCGCCGCCAGCGCGCGCCGGCGCCGCTCCTGCGGCGCCACGCCGCGCGCTTCCAGGCCCAGCTCGACGTTTTGCAGCACGGTCAGCCACGGGAACAGGGCGAAGCTCTGGAACACCATCGCGATGTCGGCCGGCGCGCGGCTCAGCGGCGTGCCGAGGAATTCGACTTCGCCGGCGCTGGGGCGGATCAGGCCGGCGATCGCGCGCAGCAGGGTCGACTTGCCCGAGCCGGAACGGCCGAGCAGGCCGACGATTTCGCCGGGATGCAGTTGCAGGTCGACGTGGTCGAGCACGCGCAGCGGTTCGCTGCCGGCGCGGGGGTAGTGCTGGCTCAGGCCGCGCACGTCGATCAGCGGGCGGATGCAGATGTGCAGGGTCATGATGGAACTCCTTCGGATTCGATGACAGTCGGGCGCGCGCTCAGTCCAGGCGCAGGCGCCGTTCGGCGTAGGCGTACAGCGGGCGCCACAGGGCGCGGTTGAAGGCGGTGACGAACAGCGACATCACCGCCACGCCCAGGACGATGCGCGGGAAGTCGCCGGCGGCGGTGGCGCGGGCGATGTAGGAACCCAGGCCGTAGGCTTGAACGTGCTGGTCGCCCCAGCTCACCCACTCGGCGACGATGCTCGCGTTCCACGAACCGCCCGAGGCGGTCAGCGCGCCGGTGACGTAGTAGGGGAACACCGCCGGCAGGATCGCGCGCCGCCACCACGTCCACGAACGCAGCCGGTACACGCTGGCTGCCTCGCGCAAGTCGGTGGGCACCGCGCTGGCGCCGGCGATCACGTTGAACAGGATGTACCACTGCGTGCCCAGCACCATCAGCGGCGACAGCCAGATGTCCGGGTCCGCGCCGGTGGCGAGGATCGCGATCACCGCCACCGGGAACAGCACGTTGGCCGGAAACGCCGCCAGCAGCTGCGCCACCGGTTGCAGGCGCTGCGCCCAGCGCGGGCGCAGGCCGATCCACACCCCGACCGGCACCCAGATCGCGCTGGCGATGGCGATCAGCACCGCCACCCGCAGCAAGGTCGCCAGGCCGCCGCCGAACGCCGCGCGCAGGTCGGCCGCGTCGAGGTGCTGGCGGCCGTAGTCGAACGCGGACCAGGCGCCGGCCGCGGCCGCCAGCAGCAGCGCCGCCAGCCACAGTCGGTCGGGCCACGGCGAGGCCGGCG
>NZ_LXSD01000385.1:0-14819 GCF_017168095.1 Lysobacter enzymogenes
GCCTGGGTCGCGGCCGGGGCGGCGGGTTCGGGCTTGGCGCAGGCGGCCACGGCGGCGGCGACGGCCAGGGGCAGCAGCAGGTGGCGGGGGCGGACGGTCATGGCGGAACTCCCTGGCGGCGTGGGGCGGGCGCGGCGGACGCGCGCAATCCGGCGATGATGGACCCGGCCGCGGCCGCGGGAGGGTGTCTTCAGTCACGTGGGGTGGCGGCCGGCTTTGCCCTTGCGGTGGTTTTGCGCGCGCCGGGCCCTGGCTTTTGTGGGAGGGGCTTCAGCCCCGATGCTGTTTTTTCAGATGGCCGCGACCTGAGACAAAAGCATCGGGGCTGAAGCCCCTCCCGCAAAAGCTGAAGCCTTGCCCGCGAGCGCCCGAACCCGGCAAGAGCCCGGGAAACCGCCGTGTTAATTTCAGCCCACGCTGCGGCCCCTCGCCGCGCACAGGAGTCGTATCCGATGCGAGTGCATTTCCACGGCGCGGCCGGCGAGGTCACCGGCTCGCTGCACGAAGTCGAAGCCGCCGGCCATCGCCTGCTGCTGGACTGCGGCATGATCCAGGGCAGCCCCGAGGCCGAGCGCCGCAACCTCGATCCGTTCGGCTTCGACCCCGCCGCGCTCGACGCGCTGGTGATCAGCCACGCCCACATCGACCACATCGGCCGCGTGCCGCTGCTGCTCAAGCGCGGCTTCCGCGGCGAGATCCACGCCCAGGAAGCCACCGCCGACCTGATGCGGATCATGCTGCTGGATTCGGCCTCCATCGCCGAAAGCGAGGCCGAGCGCGACAACCGCAAGCGCCGCGCCGGCGAGCCGGAAGCGCAGCCGCTGTACACCCGCGACGACGTCGAAGCGACGATGCGGCGGGTGCGTCCGCTGCGCTACGGCAGCGCGCGCGAGATCCTGCCGGGCGTGCAGGTGACCTTCCGCGAAGCCGGCCACATCCTGGGTTCGTCGGCGGTGGAGGTGCGCGCCGAAGGCCGCACGCTGGTGTTCTCCGGCGACCTCGGCCCGAAGGGCACGCCGATCCTGCGCGATCCCGAACCCATCGCCGCCGCCGACCTGGTGCTGATGGAGTCGACCTACGGCGACCGCCTGCACAAGGACCGCGCCGAGACCATTCTCGAACTCGGCCGCATCCTCGACGCGGCCTGGAACGACGGCGGCAACGTGCTGATACCCGCGTTCGCGGTCGGCCGCAGCCAGGAGCTGCTGTACTGGTTCGCCAAGTACTGGGACGAGTGGAAGCTCTCGCGCTGGAAGATCTTCCTCGACAGCCCGATGGCGGCGAAAGTGGTCGCCGTCTACGACCGCCACACCGATCTGTTCGACGAAGACGCGGTGGCGGTGTGGAAGGAAAAGCCCAACCCGTTCGACCTGCCCAACCTGCGCCTGACCGAATCGGCGCAGGACTCGATGGCGATCAACGCCGTCGAGCGCGGCGCGATCGTCATCGCCGGTTCCGGCATGGCCAACGCCGGCCGCATCCTGCACCACTTCCGCCAGAACCTGGACAAGCCGCAGACCCACGTGGTGTTCGTCGGCTACCAGGCCGAGGGCACGATCGGCCGGCGCCTGGTCGAGGGCGCGCAATGGGTGCGCATCCACGGCCGCGACATCCGCGCCCGCGCCCAGCGCCACACCATCGGCGGGCTGTCGGCGCACACCGACCAGCACGGGCTGATCGAGTGGTACGGGCAGATCGCCG
The DNA here is from genome assembly GCF_017168095.1 of Lysobacter enzymogenes. Classification (GTDB taxonomy): domain Bacteria; phylum Pseudomonadota; class Gammaproteobacteria; order Xanthomonadales; family Xanthomonadaceae; genus Lysobacter; species Lysobacter enzymogenes_D. The sequence continues at coordinate 1,702 of NZ_LXSD01000385.1, forward strand.
GGCATCCGCCGTTGGCGCTGGTGCACGGCGAGGACAAGGCGCGCGAGGCGCTGGCCGGGGAGATCGGCGAACGTTACGGCGTCAAGGCGGTGCTGGCCCGACCGGGATTGACCCTGCAGGTTTGATCCGGCGCCGCAGGCGCCGAAAGAGAGGACGGCATGGACGACGGCGTGGACGACGGCGCGAAGCGTCGCAACGGCAAACCCCGGCGGTGGACGCGCTGGGCGTGGGTGTGTTCGCTGCTTCTCATCGTCCCGGCCGGATTGCTCGCGGTGGCGATAAGCCTGGGCTGCTGCCGGGGTTGCGACTACCCGGACTACCGCTCCCTGACCAAGGCGCAAGTCGTCGCTCTGGGCGCGAAAGTGGCCGCATTCCGCGACGACAACGGACGGATGCCCGCTACGTTGCGCGACTTGCTGCGCGCCGACGGACAAGGGCCGTATGCCCGTGAGGCCGAACTGGTGGATGCATGGGGCCGGCCGTTCTACTACCGCGTCGCGGGCAACGGGCCCGATTACCTGATCTTCTCGTTGGGCAGCGACGGACGCCTGGGCGGCGAGGGTGCCGCCTCCGATCAACAGTACGTCTCGTCCCGGCCGGAGCCTTGAAGCCCAGGCCGCGCCGCGTCGTACCATGGCGCCATCGCGCGGCGCGCCGCCGCAGCCAGCGCGTCCGGAGACACTAATGACCGATGCCGCGCCCGAAGCCCATCCGAAAGAACGCGTAGGCGCCGCCTTCGACGCCGAGGCGATGCTGCGCGCGCGCGAGTTGACCTGGCAGGCGGTCGAGCGCATCCGCGCGCAGATCGTGCCGGGCATGCGCGAGTCGCAGGCGCGCGAGCTCGGCCAGCGCACCCTGGTCGAACTCGGCATGGGCCGGATCTGGCACCCGCTGCTGATCCGCTTCGGCGCCAACACCCTCAAGACCTTCCGCGAGCGCTCCGACGGCGATCCGGAACTGGGCGCGAACGACATCTACTTCATCGACATGGGCGTGGTCTGGGACGGCCACGAGGGCGATTCGAGCGACACCTTCGTGGTCGGCGACGACGCCGACATGCACGCCTGCGCCGCCGCCGCGCGCGCGTTGTTCGAAGAAGTGCGCGCGCGCTGGCGCAGCGACGGCGCCAGCGGGCCGCAGCTGTATCGCTACGCCCAGGACCGCGCCGAGGCGATGGGCTGGCGGCTCAACCTCGACATCCAGGGCCACCGGGTCAGCGACTTCCCGCACGCGGTGTACCGCGCCGGCGACCTGGGCGAATTCGAAGGCACGCCGGCGGCGGGCTTGTGGATCCTGGAGATCCAGATCGCCCACCCGCAGCGGCCGTTCGGGGCGTTCTACGAGGATTTGCTGGTCTGACCCGGCGCGGCAGGAGCCACGTCGGGAATGCGAGATCGCCTAGCCAAGGAGCGACGATGAGCGCACGGATCCGGAAAGTTGCGGTGGCCGCGGTATCGATCGCCGCGTTGGGGCTTTCGACGTTTGTGGCGTTGCGCATCGTCGGCGGAACCCGTTGCACGATTCACGGCCGCGTGGAAGCGCAGATGCGCATGCTCGGCGAAAAGATCCGCATCTATCGTTGCGATACGGGCCATCTTCCCGCAACGCTGCAAGCGCTGACCGAGCCCACGCCGTTGGGCCCGTACGCGAACGACTACGAACTGCGCGACGGCTGGGGCCGCTTGATGCATTACGAAGCCGACGCGCGACAACAGCGCTTCGGCTTGTTTTCGCTCGGCCGGGACGGCCTGCCCGGCGGAGACGGGGCCGACGCGGACATCGTCTTCGAAGGCAGCCAGGCGCCGTTGAGCCGGGCGGAATGGTACCGCCGCGGCCAGCCGGTGGAATCCTTCGATTGCCGCCCGTATCGGTCGTCGGCGCCCGAATCGCTGGCGCTGAGCCATCTCAAGGCGGCACGGCAGCGCGACGGTCGTTCGGGCGATCCGGGCGTTCCTGGCGATCCGGGAAAGTCCGGCGAAGGCGGATGCGCTCGCGACAAAACGCCCCAAAAACGCTGAGCGAGCGCGTGTGGGTACGAACGCCTGGTAAGCGCTCAAAGAAAACCCCACCGGCGAACGGTGGGGTCGATGCCGCGCACGTATCGGGCCCGGGGTTGGGCCCGATCCGAAGCCGCGATCAGAAACGCTGACGATACTTGAAGTAGAAGAACCGGCCCGGGACGTCGTACTGCGGGTCGAAGTTGTTGGCGAACGCGTTCTGCGCCAAAGGCGGTTCCTTGGCGAAGAGATTGTTCACGCCGACCGCGACGGTGGCGTTCCACGGCGTGTCGTAGCGGACTTGGACGTCGTGGTAAGTCGTTGCCGGCAGCCGGTTCTTCATCCGCTGCGGATCCGAGCAGAACTGCTTGAAGTCCGCGCGGCAGTCTTCGCGCAGCCCGGACTTGTAGCGCAGGCCCCAGTTGACGCCGAGCTGGTTCTTGCTCCAGTCCAGGGACAGATTCGAGCGGATGCGCCAGTACGGATCGGAAGCGAGATAGGTTCCGTTGCGATGATCCGGCTTGGACTTGGCGTCGGCCATGAAGTCCCAGCGCGAGGTGTAGCTGCTGTCCCAGGTCAGGGCGAAGCGTCCGAAGCGGGTTTCCGGCAGTCGATAGTTGACCGTCACGTCGTAGCCCTCGACCACGAATTGCGCGGCGTTGATCGGGCGCAGCTGAATGTCGGTGATGAGGCCCGAACGGCCGGGGTAGTTGGGATCGCGGGTGATCAGAGCGCAGTAGAAGCTTTGTTCGTCGGCGCTGCCGGTATAGCACTTGTCCACGATGGTCTGAGCGGTCGGAGAGTTGATCGCGCTCTCGATTTCGATGCGATACCAGTCCACCGACAGATCCAGCCCCGGCGCCCACTGCGGGCTGTAGACGAAGCCGAGGGTCTTGCTGGTCGAGGTCTCCGGCTTCAGCTTGGGATTGCCGCCGAGGGTGAACGGCTCGGTGGTCTGCGGATTGGGGCCGGAGCCGGGCTGGCGGAAGTTGGCGGGCGCGCCGTCGGCCAGGCACTTGGCGTCGACGCGGGGATCGGCGCGGCGTCCGGTGTGGGTGGAGCACGGATCCGCGTAGCGCACGAAGCTGTCGGCGTCGCCGCGGAACATATCGGTGATGCTCGGCGCGCGGAAGCCCTGGGCCCAGTTGCCGCGGATCAACAGGTCGTCGATCGGCTTCCAGCGGAAGCCGAACTTGCTGTTGAGGGTGTCGCCGAAGCTGCTGTAGTCGGAGCGGCGGGTGGCCAGCGAAAAATCCAGCAGGCGCGCGAACGGCAGATCCTTGAGCAGCGGAACCGCGAGCTCCAGGTAAAGTTCCTTGAGCGAATACCCGCCGCTGGTCGGCTGCGAAGCGTTGCCGGTGCTCAGCCCCGCGGCGGTGAACGCATCGGGCACGAACGAGCCGCTTTCGGAACGGTATTCGTAGCCCGCGGCCACCGACAGCGGGCCGGCCGGCAATTCGAACAAGTCGCCGCTGATGTTGAGGGTATAGCCCTTGGAGACCTGTCGGGTGCTGTCCTGGGCGGTGAACTTGGCCATGTCGACCGCCGCCTGGCTGATCGAACCTTCCGCGCCCAGCGGATCGATCGGCACGCAGTTGTCGACAATCGCCGTCGCGGTGCCGCAACGCGCGCGGCCGGAGGCGTCGAAGAACGACGGGCCGTAGGCCTTGCGCAGCCGGTCGAGATTGTAGAGGCCGAAGGTCTGGTCGTTCTGATCGGTGCGGTCGTAGCGGTAACCCGCGTCCCAGTCGAAGCGGCGCTCGCCGAACGCCAGTTCCCCTTCCAGGCCGGCGTAGAAGTGATAGGTCTTGGCGTCCTGGTTGAACGAGCGCGAGCCGCCCTCGAGGAACCGGCGGTTGACGTTGCGCAGGTCGCGCGCGTCGGCCGCGCCCTTGGTCGGGTTATAGACGCTGTTTTTGTCCAGCACCATGCCGGTGACCGGCATGGGCGCCAGCAGTTGCTCGGACAGGCGCTGGTTGTAGAACATCTCGCCGCGGAACGAGAGCGTCTGGCTGATATCGTAGCGGCCCTGCGCGAACAGGGAGGTGCGCTCCTGCGGGGTCAACAGGTAGTTGAACGGAGCGGTGTTGATGCCGTGCAGGTCGGGGTTGTAGGGGATCGGCTGGCGCCCGGCGTCGAGAACATACTGCTTGTTGTCCTTCGGATCGATAAAGCTGCCGGGCACGCCGGTGAGGCTGAACCCCGAGTTGAACGGAGGGCCGCCGCTGGAGATTTCGCGGTCGCCCGCCATCACCGGATCTTCCTTGACGTAGGCGGCGCCGACCAGCACCGAGCCGCGCTCGCCGCTTTGGCCGATGGTGAAGTCGTAGCTTTCGCGCATGCCGTCGCCCTGGCCGAACTGCCCCAGATAGGCGCCGGCTTCGGCGCCGTCGAAATCGCCGCGAGTGACGATGTTGACGACGCCGGCGATGGCGTCGGAGCCGTAAAGCGTCGAAGCGCCGTCCTTCAGCACTTCGATGCGCTCGATGATCGCGGTCGGGATGCTGTTGAGATCGACGTTGCCGCCCAGGCCGGTGCCCCAACGACGGCCGTTGACCAGCACCAGGGTGCGGCTGCTGCCCAGGTTGCGCAGGCTCACCGTCGACTCGCCGTCGTTGCCGTTGTTGACCGTGCTGTTCAAGCCGGCGCCATTGGTGGAGATGCGTTGCAGCACGTCGGCGACGGAGGTCAGGCCCTGCTTTTCGATGTCCGCGCGGCTGACCTGAAGCACCGGTTGCGAGGTTTCCAGGTCGGAGCGCTTGATGCGCGAGCCGATCACTTCGAGCCGGTCGAGATTGGTGGTCTTGCCCGAGTCGGCCGGAGCCTCCTGGGCCAGCGCCGGCGTAGCTGCCGCGGCGAGCGCGATAGCGATATGCAGCGGCAGCGCGGCCCGTGCGGCGGCGGGATGAAGTGCGGTACTCATGCTGGCGGAACTCCCTGAAAAGTTAGCGGCGCGTTAAAGCCGAGGTAAAGCTACGGCGACCGCTGTCTGCGGCTGTTAGGTCGCGCCGGCTTTACGCTTGATTTTTCTTGGCGCTTGAATTGACGCGGTACTCGCTTGCGGTGCAATCCATGTGCTGTCGGAAACGGCGCGCGAAGCTGCACGGCGAGTCGAAGCCGCAGTCGTGACTGATCTCTATGATCGACAGGTCGGTTTCCGCGAGCAGCCGGCAAGCATGGTCGATGCGCAGCGACAAGGCATAAGACTTGAGCGTCTGGCCGTAGACGTGGCGGAATGTCTTGGAAAGCCACCACGGCGAGTAGCTGGTGAACTGAGCCAGTTCCTCCAGGCTGACCGCGCGATGCACATTTCCGCGCAGGTAAAGACGCATTCTTTGCAGACGGGAGAACACCTGGCGCTGCCGGCTCCTGCGCCGTCCGGGACAGCGCGCCAGCCGCTGTTCCAGTTCCGGTTGCGCATCCCGGATGCTGGCCAGAAGCCGCCGCAGCGTCTGCGCGGATTCGCGGCTGTCGTCGGCGACGACGCCGGCGCAGCGCCGCCAGGTATCGTCCAGCTGGCGGCAGCGCGCAGGCGCGAACGAGCCTTCGCCGGGATGGACTTCGATGCGCCATTGCTGCTCGATCTGGCGCAGCAGCGGCGGCGATACGCTCAGTCCGATCAACAAGGAATCCGCATCGGTATCGATGCATGGCGCGCTGTCGTGGTCGAAGGTCAGCCATTGGTCGGGCAGCAGAAGCAGCCGGCCTTCGCGGCTTTCTATGCGCGATCGTCCGCGCAATTGCAGCCAGAATGACGCGGCGTTGGGCTGGATGCGCGGATTGTCGACGCCATCGCTGCGATACAGCTGATAAGGCGCGGCTTCGTGTGCCGTCGCCGCGCCGGCGTGGTCGGCGACGGCCGGGCTAGAGGTGGAAGAAGGATGAGTGATCGGTTCGATCGGCATGAGCGCCCAGAGTCCATTGCGCACTCGCGGCGCGAGGCGAGCGGCGCCTTCGATCTTGGTCGGCGGGTCCGCTGCCGTTTCCAATCGAGATACGGCGCGACCTGCGGACATGGCGAGTCGCGTCTGCGGACGATGTTCGTCGGCGCGGACAGAGGCGATAAAAAAATACGAAAAATATGCGCGAAGGACGATGCGTGGATAGAAAATTTATGCCGCAATCCAGCAGCATGGCGACATCCCGCGTGCGCATCCGCATCCGCAATCGACATCTACATGAGCATCCTGATCCTGCACGGCCGCCATCCCGCCTGCGCGCCGCTGCCCGCGAATTTCCTGCTGGAACTGCGCCGCCTGGCGCAAGCGGTCGGCCGCAATCTCGAACTGCGTCCCTGCGCCAGCGTGCGCGAACTGGTCGGCAGCCTGCGCGCCGCGCGCCGCCGCAGCAGCGAATTCGTGCTGCTGGATCCGGGCGAGCTGACGCCGCAAGCGCTGGCCGAACCCGAACCGCTGCGACAGGCGCTCGGCGAGCTGCCCAGCGCCTACATCGAAGTGCACGAACGCAGCGCCACCACGCTCGACGACCGCTTGCGCGCGCACGCCGCGCCGCTGGCGACCATCGTCATCAACGGCGACCTGGCGGCGAGCTACCGCATCGCGCTGGGGATCGCGCTGCGGCGGCTGGGGCGAGGTTGAAGGCCTACGGCGCGGTCCCTTCCTCCCGCGCCAGCCACCGCTGCATGGCATGGCGGAAGCGCGCGTTCTGCCGTTGCTGGCGCACGTATTCCTGATCGAGCGCGCGATACAGCGACCACATCACCAGCGCCAGCAGCAGCGCGAACGGCAGCGCGGCGACGGTGATCGCGCCCTGCAGCGCGTCCAGGCCGCCGGCCAGCAGCAGGGTCACCGCGATCAGCGCCTGGATCGCGCCCCACACCGCGCGCCGCCACAGCGGCGGGTCGTCGCGGTCGGGGCTGGACATGCTGGCCAGCACCAGGGTGGCCGAGTCGGCCGAGGTGACGAAGAAGATCATCAACAGCGCGATCGCGGCGATCGCCAGCATGCGCGCCCACGGCAGGCTGTCGAGCAGCGAGAACAGCACCTGCTCGTAACCTTGCGCCAGCGCGCCGGTGAGGTCGGTGCCGGCGAACATCTGCGCCCACAGCGCGGTGCCGCCGAAGGTCGCGAACCAGACGAAGCTCATCAGCGACGGCACCAGCACCACCCCGAACACGAATTCGCGGATGCGCCGGCCGCGCGAGATGCGGGCGATGAAGCTGCCCACGAACGGCGCCCAGGCGATCCACCAGGCCCAGTAGAAGATCGTCCATTCGCCGACCCACGGATCGCGCGAGAACGGCGCCATGCGCAGGCTCATGTTCGGCAACTGGTTGATGTAGCCGCCCAGCGTGGTGGTCAGCGTCTCGAACACGAACGCGGTCGGACCGGCGACCAATACGAACGCGAGCAGCAACGCCGCCAGCGCGAGATTGAGATTGCTCAGCCATTTGATGCCGCGGTGCAGGCCGGTGAGGGTCGAGGCCATGTACAGCACGAACGCCACCGCGACCACGCACAGCTGCAATGCCGGGGTGACTTGCAGGCCGAACACGCGCGACAGTCCCGCGCTGATCTGGATGGTGCCGAAGCCGAGGGTGGTGGCCACGCCGATCGCGGTGGCGACCACCGCGGCGACGTCGATCAACTGCCCGGGCCAGCGCCGGTGCCAGCGGCCGATCAGCGGCTGCAGCAGGTCGCTGATCTGGCCGCGGCCGTTGCGGTTGAACTGGAACCACGCCATCGCCAGGCCGACCAGGGCGTAGATCGCCCACGGGTGCAGGCCCCAATGGAAAAACACATAGCGCATCGACGCGCGCGCGGCCTGCATGCTCTGCGGCGCCAGGCCTTCGGGCGGATGCTGATAATGCGAGATCGGCTCGGCCGCGCCCCAGAACACCAGGCCGATGCCCATGCCGGCGGCGAACAGCATCGACAGCCAGCTGGTGCGCGAGAACTCCGGCTCGGCGTCGTCGCCGCCGATGCGCAGGTCGGCGAAGCGGCCGAGCGAAAGATAGACCAGGAACAACAGCGCGGCGAACACCACCAGCAAGTACAGCCAGCCGGCCTTGGCCACGGTGAGCGCCAGCGCGTGCTGGGCGGCGGCGTTGAATTCCTGCGGGATCAGCGCACCGGCGGCGACCAGGGCGGCGAGCAGGACGATGGACAATCGGAAAACCAAAGGGGCTCTCTCCATGCGGGCGCGCGAGGCTCGCCGTGACGAAGGCATCGCGCGCAGGGCGCCGCCGCGCGCAGCGCGCAAGAGCGGACGGATACGGTCCGGCGCCCGCGAACGCGGGCGCAGCCGACTGAGGCGGCGATGAGGGACCGACGGAGGCGTTCCGCGACGCGAGCCATGGCCGCGGCGGTGGCGGCGCAAGCGGACGCGAGGGTCCGGTGCGAGATGCGGAACCCGGCGATTGTAGCAAACGCCGGGTTTTCGGCCTTCACATCGCCGAGACCGCGTAGCGCCGCAAGGGCTCGTGGCTTCTGTAGGAGGGCCTTCAGGCCCGATGCCTTTGTTTCAGATCGAAGAGAACTGACCCGAAAGCATCGGGCCTGAAGGCCCTCCTACAACTTCCTTGGCTCCGCGTCGATCTGCGTGTTTGCGAACCCGGATCGCGCGATCAGTGCGCCGGCGCAGCGTTGTCGCGCCGCAGCGCCGCGGTTTCCCAGCCGGCGACGATCACGAACACCGCCGTCGTCGCAGCCCCTAGCGCCAGCGCCGACAAATGCAGCGGCCCGGCCGCGAACCACAGCGCGATCAGCAGCGCCAACCCGCCCATGTGCGACAGCGGCGGGAACTTGCGCGTGTTCGTCACCCACTTGAACAGCGCGCAGCCCAGCAGGTACAGCGCCGGCCCGCCGACGATGGCGGCGATGCCGGCGGCGTCGGCGTGGGCGGGGTGCACCAGCACCAGTTCGTCGGCGACGGCGCAGACGATGATGCCGCCGACGATGGGCAGGTGCAGGTAGGTGTAGGCCAGCCGCGCCTGCCGCGCGGCGTCGCCGCCGTGGACGATGCGGTGTTCGCCGCGCGCCGCGCCGCTGTCGAAATAGATCCACCACATCGCCACGCTGCCGAGGAAGGCGATCACGAACGCGGCCAGCGTGGTCGGGTTCCAGTCGAGCTTGGCGTAGGTGGCGCCGGTGATCAGGATCGATTCGCCCAGCGCGATGATGACGAACAGGCCGCAGCGCTCGGACAGGTGGCCGCCTTCGATGTCCCAGTCGCTCAGCGTGGAGCGGCCCAGGCCGGGCACGCGGAAGAACGCGATCGGGCCGAGGTATTCGATCGCGACCGCGGCCAGCCACCACCCCAGCCGCGCCTCGGGTTCGGCCAGGCCGCCGAGCAGCCAGAACACCGCCGACACGCTGAGCCAGATCGCGATGCGCACGAAATTGCGGAAATTGCCGGGGCTGCGGCCGCCGCGCAGCGCCCACAGCATGAACAAGGTGCGGCCGACCTGCATCGCGGCGAAGGTCGCGCCGTAGGCCAGGCCGCGTTCGGCGAAGGCGTGCGGCAGCGAGGACGACAGCAGCAGGCCGCCGAGCATCAGCGCGAAGATCATCAGCCGCACCGGCACCTTCTCCGGGTCGAGCCAGTTGGTGACCCACGAGGTGTAGATCCACAGCCACCACACGCCCAGGAACAGCAGGCCGGTGCGCAGCGCGCCGGCGAGGTCGAGGTGTTCGAGCAGGGTGTGCGAGAGCTGGGTGACGGCGAACACGAACACCAGGTCGAAGAACAGCTCGGCGAAGCCGACCTTGGCGTGGCCTTCGCGGGTGCGCAGCAGGCTGGGGCGGGTGGTGGTCATGGTCGGTGCGGGTCGGGGCGGAGGCGCGGACAGACTAGCGCGATCGTTCGCGCAGGCGGTGTGGAGAGCAGGGCGGATGGCGGCGGGCGGCGGTGGCGCGGCTGCGGTTGCTGTAGGAGAGCCTTGTTGTGGGAGGGGCCTTATGTTGCTGTGAGCGTGCCTTGAGTTGCTGTGGGCGGGCCTTCAGGCCCGAGGCGCTTGTTGCCGATCGCCGCGACCGGGCCGGAAGGCTTCGGGCCTGAAGGCCCTCCTGCCACCTCGCACCTCTCGCAACCGCCGTAGCTTCAGGGCTTGGCCAGGCGCCACCACAACAGCGCGGCCACGGCGGCCGGCACGGCGTAGATGACCAGGAAGATCGGCAACTCCTCGCCGACCGAGTAGCCGGCCCGGGCGACGCCGATGTACATGTTGATCGCGGCGCCGACGAACCACAGCGGCAGGAAGGCCTTGATCGCCAGGATCAGCGGCGCCGCGCCGGGGCCGCCGAAGCCGCGGCCGGCGAGCAGGCACAGCGCCAGCAGGACGAAGCCGCCGAGGATGACGAGGACGGTATGCATGCGGTTTCCCCTGGGTTGTGGGTGTGCGTGGATTCGTCGGTGTGTCTTGCGGATCGTCGCTGTGTCGCGTGGCTGCGGCTCGATGGTTCCGCCAAAGTCCCCTCCGTCGCCGCCTTGATGGCAGCGAAAGCCCCGTGCCGTCATTCCGACGAAAGCCTCTGCCGTCATTCCGGCAAAAGTCCCCGCCGTCATTCCAACGAAAGCCTCCACCGTCATTCCGGCGAAAGTCCCCTACCGTCATTCCGGCGAAAGCCCCCAACCGTCATTCCGGCGCGAGCCCCCCCTACCGTCATTCCGGCGAAAGCCGGAATCCATTTTGCTGTTGCTGGTGCCCTCCCCGGCGAAGCCGGCGCGAAGCAAGATCAAAATGGATTCCGGCTTTCGCCGTAATGACGACAGAGCGGGCGAACCGGAGCATCGGAACCCTTCGGTCGCGCTCCCATCCGACCCTGCCGCTTCGAACATCGCGCCCATCTTTCGATTTCGCGCGTGCAAGCCACGTGCACACCGGCCCGCGCCGCGCGGTACCCGCCAAACACCGGCGGCGGAGCGCTTGCGCCCCGCCGCCGATACCGTCGCCGCCGACCGCGCCGACCTCAGCGCGTGGTGTAACCGCCGTTGGCGAAGATCGTCTGCCCGGTGATCCACCAACCGTCGGTGACCAGGAATTTCACCAGCGGCGCGATGTCCTGAATCTCGGTCAGACCGCTCTTGGTGCGGTTGCTCAGCGCCGCGGCGGTGGCGTGGTAGGCCGCCGATTCCTTGGACTCGGCCGGGTAGAAGAACGGCGTGTCCATCGGTCCCGGGCCGACCGCGTTGACCGAGATGCCGCGCTCGCCGAACTCCTTCGACGCGGCGCGGGTGAAGTGCTCGATCGGCGCCTTGCTGCCCGGATACACCGCGTAGAACGGCGTATACGCGGCCAGCAGCGAGCTGACGATGGTGCAGATGTTGCCGTCGTCGGCGAGCTTTTTGCCGGCTTCCTGGATGAAGAAGAACGCGGCCTTGGAATTCACTGCGAACATGGTGTCGTACTCGGCCTCGGTCACCTCCACCAGCGGCTTCTTGATGACCATGCCGGTGGTGTTGATGGCGATGTCGAGCTTGCCGAACTTCGCCTTGGCCGCGTCGAACAGCTTGGCCACTTCGGCCGGCCGGGTCAGGTCGCCCTGGTGGGCGAAGGCGTCGGCACCCGCGGCCCGGACCGCGGCGACGGTTTCCTCGGCCGCGGCGCGGGTGGCGTCGGAGTTGTAGTGCACGGCGATGCCGGCGGCGCCGCCTCGGGCGAGTTCGCGCGAGATCAGGCCGCCGAGGTTCTTGGCGCCGCCGCCGATGACGACGTGCTTGCCGGTGAGGGAACGGTCGGGCATGGGGAAACTCCTTGGGGGTGAGGGACGGGGAAATCAGTGGCCGACGATGCGCGGCGCGCGGATGCGCGGGCCGTTCGCGGCGGACACGAAGCGGCCGTCGCCGCGACGCCGCGGGCGCGCGGTACAGGCGGCTGAACGCGCCGGCGGCCGGACGCAGGTGGGGCGGGAAGGGCAGGGGGCGTGCATGCAGAACACGTGGCCTTGACGCATTTGTGCGCGAGGTCATGTTTACATCGGCGCAGGCCCCGTCCGCTTTCAACATGTCCAAGCCACTGTCAATTTCTCCAGCCGACGGCGAGGCCGAACGCGCCGCGCTGAACGGCGCGGCGGCGCTGGGCGGGGCGGCCGGGCGCGGCTGGTCCGGCGCGCGCCGGATCGAGCGCCGGCAGCAGGTCGAACTCGGCCCCGGCCTGCAGTTCGCGTTCGCCACCGAGAACATCGCCCTGCCCACGCAGTGGACGCTGGAGCACGCGCAGCACACCCTGATCGTCCATCTCGACGGCCCGATGCGCCGGCTGGAAACCCGCATCGACGGCCTCGGCCGCCTGCGCGCCGCGCCCGCGGCCGGCGACTGGTGGCTGATCCCGGCCGGGCGCCGCTACCTCGGCCGCGCGCTCGGCGGCGAGATCGCCTATGCCGAACTCACGGTGGACCCGGCCGGCTTCGCCGCGTCCGTGCCGGGCGCGGGCGACGGCGCCGGACTGGCGGCGCGGATGAAGCAGCGCGACCCGTTCGTGCACGGCCTGGCCGCGCGCCTGGCGCATCTGAGCGGGGCCGGCGACGACCTCGCGGCGATGCTGCGCGAGTCGCTGGGCCAGGCGCTGTACCTGCACCTGCTGCGCGAACACGGCGCCGGCGCGGCGGCGAGCGCCGTGGCGGCGCAGGCGCGCCTGAACGAGGCGGCGCGGCGGCGGGTCGAGGACTACATCCACACCCACCTGGACCGGCGCATCACCCTGGACGAACTGGCGCGGCTGAGCGCGCTGAGCACGCATCAGCTGCTGATCGCGTTCCGGCATGCGTTCGGCATGACCCCGATCCAGTACGTGCTGGCGCAGCGCCTGCTGCGGGTCTGCCGGCGCCTGCGCGACAGCGCCGACGACATCGCCACCATCGCGGTGGAGAACGGGTTCTCCAGCCACAGCCATCTGTCGGCGGTGTTCAAGAAGCGCTATGGGCTGACGCCGAGGGCGTTTCGTTCGCAGGGGTGAGGTTGCGCGGCGTCTGTTTCGAGTTCGCGGCGCTTCGGTCACTTCGTCATCCCCGCGAAGGCGGGGGTCCGGAGACTTCAGAGCCACGCAACGGTGAAGCCCTGGATGCCCGCCTCCGCGGGCATGACGGTTAGGGGGTATGTGGCGTCTCCTCCCAGTTCGCGGCACCTCTCTCACCCCGTCATCCCCGCGAAGGCGGGGATCCA
>NZ_LXSD01000385.1:14869-17132 GCF_017168095.1 Lysobacter enzymogenes
CGGCACCTCTCTCACCCCGTCATCCCCGCGAAGGCGGGGATCCAGAGACTTCAGAGCCATGCATCGGTGAAGCCCTGGATGCCCGCCTCCGCGGGCATGACGGTGGATCGGGTGCGCGGTTTGGGCGATAGCGGGTTTCGAGACGCTTCTTCAAGCCGTCATCCCCGCGAAGGCGGGGATCCAGAGACTTCAGAGCCATCCCGCGGTGAAGCCCTGGATGCCCGCCTTCGCCGGCATGACGGTAGGCGGACCGCGCGGCGTCCCTTCCAAATCCGCGGCGCCTCTTTCATCCCGCTCTCCCGCGAAACCGGGCAGCCAGTCGCATCGGGATCGTCTTCGCCGCGCCGATCCGGACAGCTCCACGCCGCGCCCTGCCATCGGTCATCCCCCCCAATCGGCCATGGTCGGCCCCGGCGCCATCGATAGCATCGTGGCGAGCCTGCCGCAGGCCTGCGCCTGCGCCGGGCCGGATTCCGTTCGCCGCCCCTGACCGAGACCACAGCCGATGCTGACCATCCGCGACCTCACCAAGACCTACGCCAACGGGGTGCGCGCCCTGGACGGCATCTGCCTGGACATCCCGCGCGGCATGTTCGGCCTGCTCGGCCCCAACGGCGCCGGCAAGTCCTCGCTGATGCGCACGCTGGCGACCTTGCAGGAAGCCGACAGCGGCAGCGTCACCCTGGAAACCGACGGCCGCGTGATCGACGTGCTGCGCGAGAAGGACGCGGTGCGCCGGCTGCTGGGCTACCTGCCGCAGGATTTCGGCGTCTATCCCAAGGTCAGCGCGCTGGATCTGCTCGATCATTTCGCCGTGCTCAAGGGTCTGAGCGAACGCAAGCAGCGGCGCGAAACGGTCGAGGCCCTGCTGCACCAGGTCAATCTGTGGAACGTGCGCAAGCAGAAGCTAGGCGGCTTCTCCGGCGGCATGCGCCAGCGCTTCGGCATCGCCCAGGCGCTGCTCGGCGATCCGCGCCTGGTGATCGTCGACGAGCCCACCGCCGGGCTCGATCCCGAGGAGCGCAACCGCTTCCTCAACCTGCTGGCCGAGATCGGCGAGAACGTCGCGGTGATCCTGTCCACCCACATCGTCGAGGACGTCACCGACCTGTGCCCGAGCATGGCCATCGTCAACAAGGGCCGGGTGCTGCTGAGCGGCGAACCGAACGCGGCGATCGCCGCGCTGGCCGGGCAGGTGTGGCGCAAGCAGGTGGCCAAGGCGGAGCTCGACAGCTACGAGACCCGCTTCACCGTGCTGTCCACGCGCCTGGTCGGCGGCCAGCCGGTGATCCATGTGTTCAGTCCGCAGGCGCCGGAGGACGGCTTCGAGCGGGTCGAACCGGGCCTGGAAGACGTGTACTTCCAGCGCCTGCGCCAGCAGGCGCGGGTCGCGGCGTGAGGGCCGGGCGATGATCTACGAATTCTTCCGCTTCGAATTGCGCCAGCAACTGCGCTCGCCGCTGCTGTGGGTGCTGGCGGTGCTGTTCGGCCTGATCGCGTTCGCCGCCGCCAGCAGCGACGCGGTGCAGGTCGGCGGCGGCATCGGCAACATCAACCGCAACGCGCCGACCACGATCGCGACGTTCTTCGGCATCATGAGCCTGCTCAGCCTGCTGGCGATCGCCGCGTTCGTATCCAACGCGCTGCTGCGCGATTTCGAGATGGGCACGGCCGACCTGTTCTTCTCCAGCCCGATGCGCAAGCGCGATTTCCTGATCGGGCGCTTCGCCGGGGCGATGCTGGCCTGCCTGCTGGTCTACGCGATGGTCGCGCTGGGCCTGCTGATCGCGCCGGCGATGCCGTGGATCGATCCCGAGCGCCTGGGGCCGTTCTCGCTGTATCCCTACCTGTGGAGCTTCGCGGTCCTGGTGCTGCCGAACCTGGTGTTCATCGGCGCGCTGCTGGCCCTGCTCGCGGTGACCGGGCGCAGCCTGCTGGTGGTGTACCTGGGCGTGATGGGCTTCTATCTGCTGCAGGCGCTGGCCGGCGCGCTGGTCGGCGATCTGGAGAACGAAGCGCTGGCCTCGCTGCTCGATCCGTTCGGCATGACCGCGTTCGGGCGCGCCACCCGCTACTGGACCGCGCCCGAACTCAACAGCCGCCTGCCCGAGCTGACCGGCTATCTGCTGATCAACCGCGTGCTGTGGGTCGGCATCGGCCTGGCGATGACCGCCGCTGCGTTCGCCTTGTTCAAGCCGCAGCGCACCGGCACCGGCCGCGGTTGGCTGCGGCGCAAGGCCAGGCCCGCGGCGGCGCCGGCCGC
>NZ_LXSD01000386.1:0-2032 GCF_017168095.1 Lysobacter enzymogenes
TGGCGCTGATCCTGGCCGCGTGCGCCGGCACGGCGGCGGCGCAGGACGCGCCCGCGCCCGCCGGCGAATACCGCGACCGCATCATCGCGCCGCAGGCGCTGGCGCCGCTGCCGCCGGATCCGGAAGACGAACGCAACGACAGCGGCCTGCCGCGTTCGCTGCGCATCGGCCTGGACTACGCCCGCAACGAACGCGGCGACGAGCGCTACGACGAACGCGGGCTCAGCCTCGGCGGCTATTGGGAAACCGCCCACTGGGGCAGCGTCTCGCTCGACGCCACCGCGCTGCGCCGCAGCGGCGAGCGCCGCGACGGCGCGCGCGAATGGAGCGGCGCGGCCACGCTGTGGCAGCGCGGCGTGTACGTCGACGGCGGCTGGCGCGGCGACAACGGCCTGGGCGTGCTGGCCACGCCGGCGCCGGAGCTGCAGCGCAACCAATACCGCTTCTTCCTGCCGACCGTGGCGATGGCCGGCGCCAGCAGCCAGTGGAGCCGCGACGCCGACGGCCGCACGGTGTACGCCGCGTTCGGCCGCGCCGGCGTGTTCGACGGCACCCGCACGGTCGGCTTCGAACTCGGCGACGGCGAAGTCGCCGCGCTCGGCGCGCAATGGCGGCCGGCGCCGAACTGGACCGCGTCGGCGGCGCTGCTGAGCAACGACGGCCGCATCGCCGCGGACGCGCGCGGGGTCGCGCTGACGCCGGGCGCGACCCAGGCCGGGCACTGGGCCGCGCGCTGGAGCTCGGGCGCCGATTCGGTCCAGTTCAATCTGCTCAACAGCCACAGCCGCGACGGCAACGCCAGCGGCGGCTGGATCGACGCCAGCGCGCGCCGCGGCCGCTTCCGCCACGACGCCGGCGTGTTCTCGCTCGACCCGGGCATGGCCTGGGGCGCGCTGCCGGTCAACCAGGACGCGCGCGGCGGCTACTACCGCATCGGCTATCAATACGGGCGCTGGCTGTGGAACGCCGGCCTCGACGAAATCCGCTCGATCAGCGGCCGCGGCTTCGACGGCCGCTACGCCACCGCGTTCGCGCGCTACCAGGCCAGCACCCGCCTGGGCTACGGCGCCAGCGCCAGCCTGCGCCATGCCGACGGCGGCGGCGACGCGTACTCGCTGCAAGGCTTCGCCGACTACCGCAGCGACTGGGGCCAGACCCGGCTGCAGCTCGACCGCGCCGACGCCGGCGGCGGCGAGCGCAGCTGGCAGGCCAGCATCGACCAGGCGCTGCCGCTGCCGGAAGGCCAGCACCTGTCGCTTTCGCTGGCCTACGCCGAACTCGGCCAGCGCGGGCTCGAAGCGACCCGCAGCGCCAGCGCATCGCTGTACGGCGGGCTGCGCCTGGGCCAGCGCTGGAGCCTGGACGGCACCGCGCGCTGGACCCGCGGCGACGGTCCGTCGGCGACCCGCGGCAGCGACTTCAACCTCGGCCTCAGCGGCGCGCTGGCGCGCGGCTGGTCGCTGAGCGCGGCGCTGTACCAGAGCCGCGGCTCGCAGCGCTCGCCGTTCCTGCTCGACCCTTTGGCCCTGGATTCGCCGTTCCAGCGCCTGCCGCGCGAACGCTCGGCGCTGCTGACCCTGCGCTACGACTGGCAGGCCGGCCGCCCGCAGCCGGTGCTCGGCGCCGCGCCGAACGCGGCCAGCGGCGACATCGCCGGCACGCTGTACCTGGACGAGAACGGCGACGGCGTGCGCGCCGCCTCCGAGCGTCCCGCCGCCAACGTCACCGTGGTGCTCGACGGCCGCTGGATCGCGCGCACCGACAGCAACGGCGCGTTCGCCTTCGCCCGCGTCGGCGTCGGCGAACACCGCCTGCAGACGATCGCCGACAACCTGCCGCTGCCGTGGTCGCTGAGCGACGCGCCGACCGCGCTGCGCGTGTCGGTGCGCGAAACCACCCGCATCGAAATCGGCGCGACTCGGCCGCGCTGATGCGGCCGCAGGAACGCTCCCGCAAACCCGCCGAAGCCCCTGTAGGAGCGGCGCGAGCCGCGACCGCGAAACACGGCGTGCGGCGCAAGCTTCGGCGCGAG
>NZ_LXSD01000386.1:2082-9456 GCF_017168095.1 Lysobacter enzymogenes
GGAGCGGCGCGAGCCGCGACCGCGAAACACGGCGTGCGGCGCAAGCTTCGGCGCGAGCGTGAAGCCCCGTGGTCGCGGCTTGCGCCGCTCCTACAGGGGGCTGCGGGCGGATTCGATCAGGCCAGGGCGACCGCGGCGGGCTTGCGCGGCGCCGCGGCCGTCGCCAGCAAGCGCTCGGCCAGGTCGCGCGCCGCTACGCGCAGCTCCGGCACCGCGGTGATTTCCCACCACTGCGCGCGCAGCAGCGGTCCGATCGCGTACAGGCCGCGCACCGCCGCGCCCTTGCGGTCGAGCGCTTCGAACTGCGGCGAGGTGCGCAGGCCCAGGCCGAGCGGGTCGGCGGTCACCAGGCCCGATTCGCGCAGATGCGCGATCAGCGGATGGGTGGTGCGCTCCACGTCGGTGTCCAGGCCGGTCGCGCGGATCAGCACGTCGAAGCGCTCGGTGTGCAGGCGCTGGCCGCCGCGCTCGCGGATCAACGCTTCCACCGCGTCGTCGCCGCGGCGCGCGCGCAGCAGGCGGCCGGCGCGGATCTGCAGCTGGCCGGAGTCCTGCAAGGCCTGCAGCTCCTCGGCCAGCTGCGGCGCGATGCGATGGCGCAGCGCTTCCCAGTACGAACGCAGATGGCGCACGAACGCGCCGCGCTGCGCCGCCGGCATGCCGGCCCAGAACGCCTGCAGATAAGGCCGCAGCGCATCGACCAGGCTGCGCCAGTCGTCCACCACCGGCGCCAGGTTGCGCAACGCGCGCAGCAGTTCGCGCGGGGCGTGGCTGTCGAGCGCGTGCAGCACCGCCGGCGGCAGCGCCACCGGCACCGGCGCGCTTTCGCCGTGCGCGCGCGGCAGCAGGCCGTGCCGCGACAGCGCCACGATCGGGCCGCGATGACCGCGCTTGTGCAGTGTCGCCACCGTATCGGCCATGGTCAGGCCGGTGCCGACGATCAACAAACGCGCGTCCGCCGCGATCGCGTCGATCGCGCCGTCCTGCCACGGCCAGCCGATGTAGCTGGGATGCACCGCCAGCCGCGGCCCGACCCCGGCCAGCGGCTGCGGCGGCAACGCGCCGACCGCGAGCACGACCTTGTCGGTGAGGAAATCGCTGCCGTCGGCCAGGTGCACGCGAAAGCCCGCCGATGCGCGCTCGACCGCGATGGCTTCGTGGCGGATCTGGCTGAAGGCGGCGGTGCTTCCGGCCACCGCGGCCTGCAACTGCGCGTGCAAGTATTCGCCGAACAACAGCCGCGGCAGGTAGCTGCCGCGCGCGCGGTCGGTCAGGTTGAGCCAGTCGGCGAAGCCGCCCGGCGCCTCGGGCGTGGCGCCCAGATCGCTGGCGCGCACGTTGAGCAGATGCTCCGGCCGCGCCTCGCCGTAGGCCACGCCGCGGCCGTAGCTCTCGGGCTGGCCGACCAGGCACAGCTCCACGCCGGGGCCGGCGCGGCGGGCCAGTTCTGCGGCGGCCGCGCTGCCGCTGAAACCCGCGCCGATGAGGGTGATGCGCATGGGGCTGCTCCTGCCGAGGATGGGAGCAGTCGTTCTAGTGGATTGCGCGCAGCCGGATGTAAAGCGGCGGTTACCGCTTCGTAAAGCGGCGCGCACGATGCGGAAGGTCGTCATGACCATTCGCCATCAGGCTTGTCGCAGAACGCAAGGACGGCGCGGCGCGAGCGCGCGGATTCGAGCACTCGGATTCGGTCGCCGCGCAATTCCCGCGCTCGCGCGGAAAAAGCTCGTGCGCGAAGGCCCTCCCGCCGCGCCGGCCACCGTAGCCGTCGCGGGGGAGGACCTTCGGCCCGAACGCGGTGATTTTCGCTCCGGGCCCGGCGCGCGTCGCCGACCACGCCGATGCCGGTCGCGCGGCGCGCGCTTGCGCCGCCGCGATCATCGCTCACAACGCGGTTTTCGCCGCACCCGGGATCACTTCGGCCCGGCCAGCTGCCTGGCCGTGCCGTACGGCCAGCCGTCCAGCGTGCCGCGCTTGATCCAGTCCAGCTGCATGCGCACATACCCCTCGGCGGTGCGGGTGTGCTGGCGCTCGCCCTTGGCGTCCTTCTCGAATTCCAGGATGCCGTGATCGGCCTGCGGGAACACCACGCTGGTGATCGGACGGCCGGCGCGGCCGAGCGCGGTCAGGCGCCTTTGGGTTTCTTCCGACGGCGCCTCGATGTCGTCGCCGCCGAGCATCCACAGTTGCGGGGTCTTGAGCGTGCGCAGCACCGGCATCGGGTCGTAGTCCCAGCTGACTTCGAAATCGTACTTGGCGAACTCGGCCGCGATCTCGGCCGGGGTGTGGTTGGCGATCATGCCGCTGTACTCGCCCTTGACCGCCTTCCACCACGGCTGCCTGGAATACTTCGCCCGCGCCGCGTCGAGTTCCTTCCAGCCGCGCTTGCCGTTGGTCGAGGCGATCAGCCCGGTGGCGTCGGTGAGCTCGCGCGCCTTGCGCAGCGTCGCCGCATCGCCGAATCCGGCCGCGCGCAGGTCCAGCACGACCTGATCGCGGTCTTCGGCCAGCACCCCGTCGGCCAGGCCGAAGCCGACTTCGACGAACTGCGCCTGCGGCGTCTTGCTCGCCGCCAGCGGCGCGACCCAGCCGCCCTGGCTGCCGCCGAGGTAGCCGATCCTGCCGACCCGCGCGCCGCCCACCCGCAGCGCCTCGCGCAGCGCCGCGCCGGCGTCGTCGGACAGCTCGTGGAAGTTCTGCGTGTACTTGCCGCTGGAGCCGCCGGTGCCGCGCTTGTCGTAGACGAACACGCCCACGCCTTCGGTCGGGAACAGATGCTGCTGGTAGTACAGGTCGACGCCGGAGTAGTTCTCCGAACCGTGCACCATCACCACCACCGGCACCTTGTCCTGCCCGGCCGGCAGCACCAGCCGGCCGCGCAGCTTGACTCCGGCGCCGTCGAAGGTGGTGTCGACGATGTCGAACTTGAGCCGCTCGCCGCGATGGCCGTCGAACACGATGCCTTCGCCGCATCGGCCGAGCTCGACCTTGACCCCGTCGGCGCGGTCGCTCCAGCCCAGGGTGCTGACCAGCGCGCCGTCCTTGTCGGCGAGCTTGCCGGTGCGGCCGTCGAGCAGGCGCCAGCGCAGCGCCGCGGGGTCGTCGATGCGGCCCAGCGCGACCGAGCGGCCGTCGTCGAGGCGGTAGGCGCCGACGTGGCAGCTCAGGTCCGCGCCCTTGCCCGGAGCGGGTTTGGGCGCGCTCTGGGGGTCGGCGGCCTGGACGGCGGCGGCCGCGAACAGCGCGGCGGTCAATGCGGCGACGCGGGGCAGGAACAGGTTCATCGGGATGGCCGTGAAGGAGGGAGGTCGCTGCTTGTGATGCGCGTTACGCCGGCGCGGTTGCGTCGCGCAGCGCGATCGCGGCCTCAACGCTGTGCACTTTCTTTTTGCGCGGCGATGTGGTTCGCGCGGCGGCGCCGATTCGCTCCGCGGCCGCGCGGGCGCCGAAGCGGCCTGCCGGAAGTCATTTTCTGCCGCCGCCCCGTTGCCAGCGCCGCAGCCGCCGCGCAGCATGGCCGCATGCCGATGCCCACGCCGCTGCGCGCCCTGCTGCAACCGCTGAACCTGCCCGCCGTGCTGAGCTGGCTGGGCGTGGGCCTGTCGCTGCCGTACGACCGCGGCACCCCGCAGCCGCTGGTGTGGGCGGTGATGGTCGCGTTCCTGATCGGCTTTCTCGGCGACGAACTGTTCGGCGCGCAGCGCGCGCGGCGCGGGGCGTGGTTCTGCCTGCAGGCGGTGGCGGCGCTGGGCATCTGCTATCTGGCTTCGCGCGGCGGCGCGGCGCCGGCGCTGCTGGTGATCCTGGTCGCGCAGCTGGCGATGCACTATCCGCTGCGCCGCACGATCGCGCTGACCGCGCTGCTGGATCTGGCGCTGTACCTGATCCTGCTCGACAGCGGCCACCGCGGCGCGCTGATCATCACCCTGTGTTTCGTCGGCTTCCAGGGCTTCGCCATGCTGGTCGCGCACTACGCGCGCAGCGCCGAGCAGGCGCGCGACCGCCTCGCCCTGGTCAACGCCGACCTGCTCGCCACCCGCGCCCTGCTCGCCGACAGCGCGCGCGACGCCGAGCGCCTGCGCATGGCGCGCGAGCTGCACGACGTGGCCGGGCACAAGCTCACCGCGATGATGCTCAACCTGCGCGCGCTGGCGGCCGAGCCGGATCTGGCGCAACGCCGCGAAGTGCAGGTGGCGCAGCAGTTGGCCGGCGAATTGCTCGGCGACATCCGCGCCGTGGTCCAGGCGCTGCGCGACGCGCGCGGGCTGGACCTGGCGACCGCGCTGCGCGCGCTGGCCGCGCCGCTGCCGCGGCCGGCGCTGACCCTGGCGCTGGACGAACGCCTGCACCTGACCGACCCGGCCCTGGCCGAAACCCTGCTGCGCGTGGTCCAGGAAGCGCTGACCAACGCCGCGCGCCACGCCGACGCCGCGCAGCTGCGGGTCGCGCTGCGCCGCGACGGCGCCGCGCTGGACCTGCGCATCGACGACGACGGCCGCGCGCACGCGCCGCTGCGCGAAGGCAACGGCCTGTCGGGCATGCGCGAACGCGTCGCGGCGGCCGGCGGCGACGTCGATTTCTCCCTCAGTCCCGAAGGCTCCATGCGCATCCACGCCCGTTTTCCCCTGCATGCCTCCACGCACGCGGCCGCCGCCGCGAGGCCGGCATGAGCGCCGCGCCGATCCGCATCGCCCTGGCCGACGACCAGGCCCTGGTCCGCGCCGGCCTGCGCGCCCTGCTCGAACGCCTCGGCCTGGCCATCGCGTTCGAGGCCGACGACGGCCAGGCCTTGCTCGACCAGCTCGCCGGCACGCCGGTCGACGTGGTGCTCAGCGACATCCGCATGCCCGGCCTGGACGGCATCGACGCGCTGCTGGCGCTGCGCGAACGCGGCGACCGCACCCCGGTGCTGCTGCTGACCACCTTCGACGACAGCGAGCTGCTGCTGCGCGCCGCCGAAGCCGGCGCGCAGGGCTTCCTGCTCAAGGACGCCGCGCCCGACGACCTGCGCGAGGCGATCGCGCGGGTGGCGGCCGGCGAAACCCTGCTGCAGCCGGTCAGCACCGAGCCGGTGCGCGCGCGCTACCGCTACCACGCCGACGACGCGCCGCGCGCCTTGTTCACCGAGCGCGAGGTCGGGGTGCTGCGGCTGATGGCCGGCGGTTATTCGAACCGCGAGATCGCCAAGGCGATGTTCCTGGCCGAGGGTACGGTGAAGAATTATGTGTCGGTGATTCTGGAGAAGCTCGATACGCGCGATCGCACCCGGGCGGTGTTGAAGGCGATCACGTTGCGGGTGATTTGAGTCGCGCCGGGCGGCGCGGGGTCGCGGTCGCGGCTTGCGCCGCTCCTACAGGGGGCTGCGGCCGGTTTCGTATGCGACGGTGAACCCACGACCGTCGTGTCACCACTTCGCGTGCGGACCATGTCACGCTCGCGCGCTCCGGATCGTCGAACCCGGAACCCTTCGCCTTCCCGCCTCGTCTGCCCATGACCGCCTCCCCTGACGACCTGCTGTTCGCCCGACACGCGCCGATGCTGACCGGCCTGGCCTACCGCATCCTCGGCTCGCGCGCCGACGCCGAGGACGCGGTCCAGGACACCTACCTCAAGTGGCGCGACGCGCAGCGCGCCGGCATCGACAATCCGGCCGCGTGGCTGACCACCGCCTGCACCCGCCGCTGCATCGACCTGCTGCGCGCGGCCCATCGCACCCGCGTGGACTACGTCGGCTCGTGGCTGCCCGAGCCGATCCAGGCCGAACTGGCCGACGCCGGCAGCGAGCCGGAAGCGCAGTGGAGCCTGGCCTCGTCGCTGTCGACCGCGTTCTTGCTGCTGCTGGAGCGGCTGACGCCGAAGGAGCGCGCGGCCTATCTGCTGCACGAGATCTTCGACCAGCCGCATGCCGAGGTGGCGAAGATCCTGGAGATCGAGGAAGCCGCCTGCCGCAAGCTGGTGCAGCGCGCGCGCGGCAACATCGAGCAGGCGCGGGTGCGCCACGTCACGCCCGCCGAACAGCAGGACCGGCTGCTGGCCGCGTTCGAGACCGCGATCGTGCAGGGCCACACCGCGCCGCTGGCGGCGCTGCTGTCGCAGCAGATCGCCCTGCGCGCCGACGGCGGCGGCAAGGCCACCGCGGCGGCGCAGGCGATCGAAGGCCGCGAAGCGGTATTGGGCTTCATCGCCTCGGTGCTGCATCCGGCCTGCCGCGAAGACCGCTGGACCTTCGTCGACCTCAACGGTTCGCGCGGCGTGATCCTGGAGCGCGCCGGCCGGATCGAGGCGGCGATCAGCTTCGGCTACGAAGAGGACGGCGCGCTGCGCGACATCTACATCATGCGCAATCCGGACAAGCTGGCGCGGTTGCAGGCGGTGCGGATCCAGTGATCTGCGGCCGCGCGCGCGGCCGTCGCGGGCGCGGCCGTCGAGCCCGCGCCCGCCGACACGAGCTTGTGGCCGAACCGTCCGCGTCGCGACGCGGTTCCGGCGCGAACGGCGCGACGCTCCGGCAAGCGCATGCGGCCGCCGGAGCGCTCACAGCTGGTCGGACCAGGACGAACCGACCGAACGCAGATACGCATCGAGCCCGCGCCGCTCGTCCGCGGCGAAGGTCTCGCCGGTCGCGACCTGCGCCGCGATCCGGTCCGGGCGGAAGCTGCGGAAGTCCGCGCGCAGCCGGCACCACGCGCCCAGGGTCCAGCTGCCGCCCCAGAACGACAGGCACAGCGGCTCGACCTCGCGCTCGCTGGCGCGCGACTCGCCGTCGCGATAGGCCAGCCGCAGCACCCGGCGCTGCTGGACCGCGGCATAGAGCGCGTCGATGACGCCGCTGGCCTCGAGCCGGTTGTCCAGCGCCGGCGCGAAGATGCGGGTGCGCGCGGCGCGCTCGCGCAGCTCCGGCGGCAGCACCGCTTCGATCTTCAACAGCGCCGCGGTGGCGCCGCGGCCCAGGCGCTCGCCACCGAAGGCGCGCACGAAGCGGCTGCCGACCACCAGGGCTTCGAGCTCATCGGGACTGAACATCAGCGGCGGAATGTCCGCGCCCTTGCGCAACACATAGCCGACTCCGGCCTCGCCTTCGATCGGCACGCCCGAGCGCTGCAGGTCGGCGACGTCGCGATAGACCGTGCGCAGCGACACCTCCAGCGTCTGCGCCAGCTGCTGCGCGGTGATGGCCCGGCGGCGGCCGCGCAGGGCATGGATCAGCAGGAACAGGCGGTCGGCGCGGCGCATGCCGCATGATCCCGCGCCGCGCCGGCGCGCTCAAGCGCGGGCGCGGCGATGCGGCGGCGCGCGTGCGGGCTCGGGCGTGCGCTCATGGGCGCAATCATCAGCGCAGCTCCGAGCGCGCGGTCGGCGCCAGCCGCAGCAGTT
>NZ_LXSD01000387.1:0-8681 GCF_017168095.1 Lysobacter enzymogenes
GGCGGGGGCGGTCGTCGCGCTGCTCGGCGGCGCGCTGGCGCAGCCGGCGTTCGCCCTGGCCGCGCGCTTGTGGCGCCGGCGCGACGAGCGGCCGGACTGGAAACCCGAACTGCTGAACCTGTCGGCGCTGTGGGGCGGCGCCACCGCCGCGACCGCGGCGCTGGCGGCGTGGCCGCTGAGCGCGCTGCTGCAATCGGGCTCGCTGCTGGCGGCGCTGGGGCTCAGCGTGGTCGCCGGCCTGCTGCTGCTGGGCCTGTGGCGGTTGTGGCCGCTGTGGACCGGCACCGAGCGCGACGGCGCGGCGCTGCCGCCGCAATGGGCGCGGCTGGCCGATCTGGACCTGGGCGCCTGGCGCGGCCTCGGCGTGGCCGGCATCGTCGCCGGCCTGGTCGCCGTCGCCGTATTGCTGGCCTGGCCGGACCTGCTGTCCAGCGGCGCGCGCTGGACCCTCGCGGTCGCCTTCGCCCTGGCCTCGCCGGCGCTGCACCTGCTGCTGCAGTCGATCCGCCCGGCCGATCCGCTGCCGGGGCTGGAGTTCGATCCCGAACTCGACACCGTCCACGCCGCCGACGAACTGCTAGACGGCGACGCCGCCGAACTCAGCGACGCCGAACTGACCCAGGCGCTGTACGCCGCCGCGCGCGCCGGCAAGGTCGAGCGCGCGCTGGAGCTGATCGAGCTGGGCGCCGACGTCAACGCCGCGCCGCCGGCCGACGACGAGCGCGACCGCCGCAGCCTGTCGGTGCTGGCCGCGGTGCTGCCGGACCTGCGCCTGCTGCGCGCCCTGATCGCGCGCGGCGCCGACCTCAACCTCGCCCACGCCGGCATGACCCCGTTGCTGGCCGCCACCCGCGACAGCTGGCACGGCCGCCCCGACGCGGTCATGACCCTGCTCGCCAACGGCGCCGATCCGCGCCTGGCCGACCACGAAGGCAACACCCCGCTGCACCATGCCGCGCGCAGCTCCGACCCCGGCGTGGCCGCGCTGCTGCGCGACGCCCAGGCCGAACTGGAAACGCTGAACCACGACGGCCTGAGCCCGCTCGGCGTGGCCTGCGCCAGCGGCAACTGGCGGCTGGCCAAGTTCCTGCTCGAACGCGGCGCCAAGACCGAGCACGCCGGCGGTTCGCCGGCGCTGCTGGCCGCGGCCGGCGGCGACGAGGACGACCCGGCCGGCGTGCAACTGCTGCTCAAGCACAAGGCGCGCATCGACGCGCGCGATGGCCAGCGCCGCAGCGCCCTGCATACCGCCGCGTTCGCCGGTCATCTCGACATCGTCACCACCCTGCTCGCCGCCGGCGCCGACGCCGCGGCGATCGACAGCCAGCAGCGCACGCCGGTGCTGGAAGCCGCGCGCGGCGGCCGCCCCGGGGTGCTCGAACGCTTGCTCGAACATCTGCCGCAAGGCGGCGTGGAACAGGCCAAGGCGCTCGACGCCGACGGCGCCAGCGCGCTGATCCTGGCCTGCCAGGCCGAGACCGCCTCGCCGCCGCTGGTGCTGCGCCTGCTCGAACTGGGCCTGGATCCGGAACTGCGCGACCGCCAGGGCAAGCGCGCCGTCGACCGCGCCGCCGAAGCCGGGCGCTGGTCGCTGGTGGCCGCGCTCGACCGCGCCTATCCGCTGCCGGCCGCGGTCAGCGGCGAGGGCGACGCCGACGCGCCGGAAGGCGAGCGGGTCATCGTCGACCGCATGCCCGCCGCGCTGCTGCGCGACGGCCTGCGCGAAGGCCGCTCCAGCGAACTGACCGGGCTGGCCAAGCTGCTGAGCCCGGCCGAGCTGGGCGCGCAACTGCACGAAGAGGACGGCCAGGCGCCGAGCGCCGAGCGCATCGACTGGCTGCTGGGGCAGGGCGCCGACGCCAACGTGCGCAACGCCGCCGGCGACACCGTGCTGTTCGCCTTGCTCGACCGCGCGCCCGGCTCGCTGCCGGCGCTGCACGCGCTGCTGCGCCACGGCGTGTCGCCGGCCGGCCGCGGCGGCCTGGGCCGGTTCCTGGCGACCTGCTCGGCCGGCGAACAGGCCGCGCGCGGGCTGGAACAGTTCGCCCTGGACCTGATCGAACGCGGCGCCGACGTGTTCGCGCGCACCCCGGCCGGCGACCCGCCGCTGGCGATCGCGGTGCGGATGGGCTGGGCGCGCCTGCTCGAGCGCCTGCTCGCGTCCGGCGTCGACCTCAACGCCCGCGACAGCCACGGCATGAGCGCGCTGCACCTGGCCGCGGCGCTGGGCCGCGAGAACATGCTCAAGCGCCTGGTCGCCCACGGCGCGGCGCCCGATCTGCTCGCCGCCGACGGCCAGACCCCGCTCGGCGTGGCCCTGGCCTCGGGCCGGCGCGACCTCGCCGACTGGCTGGACTGGCGCGGCTGGCCGCTGCCCAAGCGCCCGCTGCTGGCCGCCGACGTGCCGGCCGCGGCCATCGTCGGCGACGCCGACGCGGTGCGCCGCCTGCTCGACCTGGGCCTGTCGGTCGACGCGCTCGACAGCCAGGGCTGCACCGCGCTGCTGCGCGCCGCCGGCGGCGGCCACCGCGCCGTGGTCGACCTGCTGCTGGCGCGCGGCGCCGATCCGCAGCGCGCCGCCAATTCCGGCGCCACCCCGCTGTCGGCCGCGGTGAGCATGCGCCACGGCGAGATCGTCGACCGCCTGGTCGCCGCCGGCGCCTCGCTGGAACAGCGCCTGCCGGGCGAGCTGACCGTGCTGATGGTGGCCTGCGCGCTCGGCCTGACCGACCTGGCCGCGCGCCTGCTCGCCGCCGGCGCCGACGTCCAGGCGCGCGACGCGCAAGGCCGCATGGCCCTGCACTGCGCGGCGATGTACGGCTTCACCGCGCGCGAGCGCAGCCGCCTGGTCGCGCTGTTCGACACCCTGCTGCTGGCCGGCGTCGACGCCGACCAGTCCGCCGCCGGCGCGACCCCGCTGCTGCTGCTGCTGGGCGCGCGCGCCGAACCGGGCACCGCCGCCGACGAAGACGTGCTGATCGCCGGCCTGGAACTGCTGCTCGACCACGAGGCCTCGCTCGACGTGCAGGACCCGCGCGGCTTCGGCCCGCTGCACCTGGCCTCGCTGCACGGCCTGCTGCGGGTGGTCCAGCGCCTGCTGCGCCACGGCGCCAACCCCGACCAGCGCGACGCGCTCAACCGCACCCCGCGCGAGATCGCGGTGATGCGCGGCTTCGTCGACATCGCCGCCGAATTCGCGCCCGCGGCGCCGGCCGGCGGCAACCCGGGCGGCGTGTCGATGGCGCGCTTCCTGCGCGGCGGACCGGGGAACTGAGGCACATGCGGGTCGCGCCGCGAGCATGAAGCCCCGCGGTCGCGACTCGCGTCGCTCCTACAGCTTGAATCGAAACCGCGGCCGCTGCCTATAGGAGCGGCGCAAGCCGCGACCACGACACCGCAGTTACGTCGCGAGCGTGAAGCCTCGCGGTCGCGACTCGCGTCGCTCCTACAGCTTGAATCGGAACCGCGGCCGCTGCCTGTAGGAGCGGCGCAAGCCGCGACCGCGACACCGCAGTTGCGGCGCGAGCTGGAAGCCCGCGGTCGCGACTCGCGTCGCTCCTACAGTCGGAATCGAAACCACGGCCGCTGCCTGTAGGAGCGGCGCAAGCCGCGACCGCGACACCGCGCTAACGGCGCCACCCCGGGAACCGCCGCGATCGCCGCGCGCGCAGCGTCCGCCGCCTCGACAGCGGCCGCGCCTCAATGCCGCGTGGTGTTGTCCGACGCCACCGTCGTCGCCTGCTTGTCCACCATCCCGCCGAGCACGCCTTCGCCGCGGTCGGCTTCGAACAGCTCTTCGAGTTCCTTGCGCGCGTCGCGCGCGGTCTGCATCAGCGCGTCTTCGTCGTCGTGCACCAGGTACTGGGCGTTGAGCATGCGCTCGTCGAGTTCGCGGAACCGCTCGACGTGGTCGCGCGCGGTCGCCGGCTCCACGCCGAGTTCGACCAGCACGTCCTCGCCGAGCCTGAGGCTGGAATGGAAGGTCTCGCGCATCGGCTCGGCGCCCAGGTCCATCAGTTCCCAGGAATGGCGGCGGTCGCGCGCGCGGGCGAACACCTTGGCCTTCGGGTACAGCCGGCGCACCGTGCGCACGGTGCGGATGCAGGCGTCGCGGTCGTCGATGGCGATCACGAACACCTTGACCTGCGCCGCGCCGGCCGAGCGCAGCAGCTCCGGCCGCGCCGGGTCGCCGTAATAGACCATGTTGCCGAAGCGGCGCATGAAGTCGACCTGCTCGGCGCTGTTCTCGATCGCAATGAACGGCGTGCGGTGCGCGACCAGCAGGCGCGCGACGATCTGGCCGAACCGGCCCATGCCGGCCAGCAGCACCTGCGGATGGTGGTCGTCGACGATCTCGTCGTACGGCCGCTTGGGCTTGGCCGCCGGCGCCGAGTCGAGCAGGCGCTGCGCGGCGATCATCAGCAGCGGCGTCAGCGCCATCGACACGCCGACCGCGGCGATCAGGCGGTCGCGGGTCGGATCGTCGAGCAAGCGCGCCTTGAACGCTTCGTTGAACACCACGAAGGCGAACTCGCCGCCCAGCGCCATCACCGTGGACAGCTGGAACGCGCCGCGCTTGTCCAGCCCGCCGGCGCTGATGCCGACCGCGAACAGCAGCGCGAACTTCACCGTCAGCAGGGTCAGCACGATCGCGCCGATGGTCAGCGGCTCGTTCATCACCCGCTGCAGGTCGATGCTCATGCCCACGGCCATGAAGAACAGGCCCAGCAGCAGGCCCTTGAACGGCTCGATCTGCGATTCCAGCTCGTGGCGGAATTCCGAATCGGCCAGCAGCACGCCGGCCAGGAACGCGCCCAGGCCGGCCGACAGGCCCGCGGTCTGCAGGATCCAGGCCGAGCCCAGCACCGTCAGCAGCGCCGCGCCGGTGAACACCTCCGGCATCTGCGTGCGCGCCACCACCCGGAACACCTGGCGCAGCAGCACCCGGCCGCCGAACACCACCGCGGCGATCGCGCCGACCGCCTTGGCCACCGAAATCCAGTTCAGGCCCTCCACGCCGGCGGCCTTGCCGAGCAGCGGGATCGCCGCCAGCAGCGGGATCGCGGCCAGGTCCTGGAACAGCAGGATCGCGAACGCCAGCTTGCCGTAGTCGGCGGACAGGCCCTTGCGCTCGGACAGCAGTTGCAGGCACACCGCGGTCGAGGACAGGGCCAGGCCGAGGCCGACCACGGTCGCCGCCTTCCAGCCCAGGCCGCCGCCGAACATCGCCAGCGCGCCCAGGGCGATGCCGCTGAGGATCACCTGCAGCCCGCCGGCGCCGAACACCGGCTTGCGCATCACCCGCAGGCGCGAGGGCGACAGCTCCAGGCCGATCACGAACAGCATCATCACCACGCCGATTTCCGACGCGGCCAGCACCGGCTCGGCATCGGCGATCACCTTGACCCCGTACGGCCCCAGCACCACGCCCGCGGCCAGATAGCCCAGCACCGCGCCCAGCCCGAACTTGCGGAACACCGGCACCGCGATCACCGCGGCCAGCAGGAACAACAACGCAAGCTCTAGACCGCCACCGTGCATGGGCACCTCCTCAACGTCCGACCCAGGGGATTATGGCGCGCCGCGCCGGCGAAGCGGCGCGCGGCCGGACTCCACGATCGCAACGCACCGTCGTGGGCCAGGATGACGCCGGATGTTTGCAATGGTTGCCGCCTGGACGGATTTCAATGCGGCCGGCCGCAAAGCGATCGGTTCGGATCGGCATCCGCGCGCTGCGTCGCCGCGCTCGGATCGCGTGCGAAAACCCGTTGCCGCAAGCGCTCGCGTCTCGGCCGCGAAGCGATTCGCGCCTTGCGGTCACGGCATCGAAAAGATGCCTCGAAGCGTCGCGGGCTGTGCGATGGAGGTAAAGGAAAATAGCGGGCGACAGCCGCTCGCGTCACCGCTGTCGTGCAGGAACGCACACCCATCGTGGAATACAAGGAGGTTGGTCATGAAGGCCATGAAGGCATTGGCGCTGTGTCTGCTCGTGCTGGCGCTGAGCGCGTGCAATCCGGCATACGACAACCCGCCGCTGCTGCACGCCGCCGCGAAGGCGGCCGCGCCATCGCTTGCGCACTGAGCGCGCCAGCCGGCGCCGTCCCCCGGGATTCGCCGGGGACGACGGGCGGCCGGCAACCGACGGGCGGTAACGCTGAACGGGCAAACTTGCGGCCAGATTCCGCGCTTCCCGTACGCCGACGAATTGCCGTCGTTCAGCTTCGCGGGCATGATGCGGGTTCGCCCGCCATCCCGGAGCTCCTCATCCCTAGTCGGGCTCGGCGACTCGTGAAGCAAATAGCACCGACATGGAGCCAGTGCCTATGAATGCCGCAGTCGATTCACTTCCCCCCGCCGGCGTCGCCCCGGCCGGGGATCCCGCCGCCGCCTTGCGCCGTTACGCCGGCCAGGGCATCCCGCCCGGCCTGCCGACCGCCTACACCGCCCTGCTGCCCGCCGACGGCCAGTGGGCGCGCGAGACGGTCATGCGCGCCTTCGTCGCCGACGCCCTGCAACGCAACGGCATGGTGGTGGACGAGGACACCCTCGACGCCACCGTCGCCGCCGCGACCGTGCCCACCGGCGCGTTCGCCGGCGTCGAGTTCGAATGGAAGCTGCAGCCCGGCGAAAGCCGCGCCGACGGCCGTCCGAGCCCGCCGTTCCAGGGCTATTCGCTGCAAGTGCCGGCCGCGGCCCAGGAAGAACTGGCCGCCTTCGCCAAGGAGTGGGCGGCCCGGCACGACCCGCACGCGCCGGGCAGCGAGGACGCGCCGCTCAAGAAGCTCAAGGGCCTGGCCGGCGCCGCCGGCAAATCCGACGTGCTGGAAACCCTGGAAGCGCTGGACGCGGCGATCAAGGCCGGCACCACCGCGCAACAGGCCGGCAAGCCGCTCGACGCGGTCGCGCTGAGCGCGGTGCTGGAGTTCGCCACCCGCAGCGGCCACGAGCGCGAGGCGGCGCGGCTGCTGGAGCGCTACACCGCGGTCAAGGGCATCACCACCGACGCGCGCGAGCTCAGCCAGCACGCCGGCCGCGTGTTCAACGGCCGCGACCCGGTCACCGGCAAGGCGCTGACCGCCGACGACCGGGTCAACTCCGCGTTCGACCTGCTCAGCGGCGGCTTCAAGCTCGCCGGCAACATCGGCAGCACCGCCTTGCTGATGGGCGCGGGCAACTCCGGCCTGGTCGCCGGCCTGATCGGCGTCGCCCCGGTCGGCATCGCCGTGGTCGCGTTCGCGGCCGGTGCCTACCAGCTCATCAAGCACGTTCGCGAAGCCATCCTCAAGCCGCAGTGGGACGAATTCCGCGAGCGCTTCCCGTTCGCCGAAGGCCTGGAGCCCAAGCAGGCCATCACCGGGGTGATGCGGCAGATCGCCGGCATGCCCACCGACGGCCGCAACGCGCTGGCCACCGCCACCCGGATCATGGACGGCATGGGCGAGAACCCGGAGACGCGCGAGCGTTTCCTGAGCTTCCTCAAGCAGAAGGTGCAGCCCGAATCGCTGGTGGACGCGCTCGCCACCGGCCGCGGCGGCCAGCTCACCGAGCAGCAGGCGATGCTGCTGGCGCAGGCGGCCAAGAGTTCGTCCAAGGAGTTCCTCGACCTGGAGCTCAAGGACGTCAAGCGCTACGTCAAGGACCGCGACGGCGAGCGCGAGCGCGGCACCTACCTGCTGCCGGCCGCGCAGCAGGAAGCGGCCAACCGCAACGGCAACAAGCTCGGCGGCGCGGTCGAGGAAGGCCTGCGCGTGGCCGGCATCCTCACCAGCGGCGCCAACGCGCTCAACGGCCAGTACCGCGACCTGCTCGACAAGCTCAAGGGCGTGGACCTGCCGAACAAGCTCGGCGAGCAGCAGCAGAAGAATCTCGCCGCGGCGCTGGTGCCGGCGGTGCGCGAAGGCGGCCTGAGCCAGGTCGACCACCTGATCCCGAGCAAGGACGGCAGCCGCCTGTTCGCGGTGCAGGGCGACCCGAACTCGCCGGACCGGCGCATGGTCGCGCTGGACGTGGAGAAGGGCACCCAGCAGAGCATCGAGACCAGCAGCAAGCTCGCCGCGCACCACGCCGCCAACGGCGGCGGCGGACAGGATCCGCAGCAGGCGCAGAACCAGGGCGGCCGCGGGTTCTGAGTGCGGATGGCCGATACCGGAGCCCGTCGGGCTTCGGCGCTGGCGTCGGTGTCGGTGTAGGTATCGGTGGTGGCGGCGTCGCAGCGGGTGGGCTTGCCGGTGCGACGCACGCCAATCGTGCGGGGCGATCGACGAGCGAGTTCGTTCGTCGGATTCGCTCGCCGAACTGCGGGATCGAATCCGCGGCGTCGCTCGCCAGGCGGTGGCTGCGTATCGAACGGGCCTGCCGGCCCGATGCTTTTCGCTCCGGCCGCGATGACTGCGGCCGGGTCCGATCGAAGAGCATCGGGCCGGCGGGCTCGTGCGTTTTCGGTGCCTCGCCAGTTCAGTCCGCATGAGTCGCTCATCGCGCATCGACCGGGCAGCGTCGCCTGCGCAACGCCGCGTGCGCTCTCAAGCCGCGTTCCTCTGTCAGAACGTCATCCCCGCGAAGGCGGGGATCCAGGGCTTCATCGCGACATGACGCTGAAGCCTCTGGATCCCCGCCTGCGCGGGGATGACGGCTTGTAGAGGCGTAGCGAAACCAGTTCGACGCGAAAGCCACCTATCGTC
>NZ_LXSD01000387.1:8731-10667 GCF_017168095.1 Lysobacter enzymogenes
TCCACGGCTTTATCCAGGCATGACGCTGAAGTCTCTGGATCCCCGCCTTCGCGGGGATGACGGGTGAGAATGGTGCCGCGAACCCGAAAGAGACGCCGCGGAAGAAGTGCGGCGGACCCCACCTATCGTCATGCCCGCGAAGGCGGGCATCCAGGGCTTTATCCAGGCATGACTCTGAAGTCTCTGGATCCCCGCTTTCGCGGCTATGACGGCCGAGCACGCATAGCGAGAACGCCCCGGCACGACCGCAGCGCCAACGAAAAAGCCCCCGCACGAAGCGAGGGCTTTTCGGTCGAGCCGAACGATCCGGCTCAGCGCTTCATCGAACTGAAGAACTCGTCGTTCGACTTGGTCGTCTTCATCTTGTCCAGCAGGAACTCCATCGCGCCGATCTCGTCCATGCCGTGCAGCAGCTTGCGCAGGATCCAGATCTTCTGCAGCAGTTCCGGCTCGATCAGCAGGTCTTCGCGGCGCGTGCCCGAACGGTTGATGTCGATCGCCGGGTACACGCGCTTTTCGGCGATGCGGCGGTTCAAGTGGACTTCCGAGTTGCCGGTGCCCTTGAACTCTTCGTAGATCACCTCGTCCATCTTGCTGCCGGTGTCGATCAGGGCGGTGGCGATGATCGTCAGCGAACCGCCTTCCTCGACGTTGCGCGCGGCGCCGAAGAAGCGCTTGGGACGGTGCAGGGCGTTGGCGTCGACGCCGCCCGACAGCACCTTGCCCGAGCTCGGCACGACGTTGTTGTAGGCGCGGGCCAGGCGGGTGATCGAGTCGAGCAGGATCACCACGTCCTTCTTGTGTTCGACCAGGCGCTTGGCGCGCTCGATCACCATCTCGGCGACCTGCACGTGGCGCGCGGCGGGTTCGTCGAAGGTCGAGGAAACCACTTCGCCGCGCACGGTGCGCTGCATTTCGGTCACTTCTTCCGGACGCTCGTCGACCAGCAGCACGATCAGGTGCACGTCGGGATGGTTGTGGGTGATCGCCGTGGCGACCTGCTGCATCATCATGGTCTTGCCGGCCTTCGGCGGCGACACGATCAGCGCGCGCTGGCCTTTGCCCTGCGGCGCCATCAGGTCGAGGATGCGGCCGGTGATGTCCTCGGTGGACCCGTCGCCGCGCTCCAGGCGAAAGCGCTTGCGCGGGAACAGCGGGGTCAGGTTCTCGAACAGGACCTTGTTCTTCGACGCTTCCAGCGGCTCGCCGTTGATGCTGTCGACCACCGACAGGGCGAAGTAGCGTTCGCCGTCCTTGGGGAAGCGGATGCGGCCGGAGAGGTGGTCGCCGGTGCGCAGGTTGAAGCGGCGGATCTGGCTGGGCGAGATGTAGGTATCGTCCGGGCCGGCCAAATAGCTGGCCTCGGCCGCGCGCAGGAAGCCGAAGCCGTCGGGCAGGATTTCCAGCACGCCGTCGGCGGCGACGCCTTCGCCGTGGCGGGTCAGCACCTTGAGCAGCGCGAAGATCACGTCCTGCTTGCGCGCGCGGGCGACGCCTTCCTGGATGCTCAGCTGGTCGGCCAGGTCGAGCAGCTTCGGCGCCGGCATGCGCTTGAGGTCGCCGAGCGAGTACTGCGGGAAGCCCTCGGGCACCTGCGGGTGCGGGCGCGGGACGAAGTTCTCGCCGTTGTCGCCGAAATCCTCGCCGCCGTTGCCGCCGCGCTGCTGCTGGCGGTTGTTGCGGTCGCGCTCGCGGCGGTTGCGGAAGCGGTCGCGACGGTTGTTGCCGCCGCGGTTGTTGTCGTAACCGCCATCGCGCTGCTGGCCGCCCTGGTTCTGCTGGCCTTGCTGCTGCGGGTTGTTGGACGCGCCGCCGCCTTCGTTGGCGTGGCCGTTGTTGGAGGCGCCGTGGTTCTGCGGCGCGGCGGTCTCGGCGGCGCCGGAGGCGGCCGGAGCGGACTCGCCGGCGCTGGCGGCCGGAGCGGACGCGGCGGCCT
>NZ_LXSD01000388.1:0-11911 GCF_017168095.1 Lysobacter enzymogenes
GGCCGCGGCGGGGTCGGCGTGGGCCGGTGCTGGCCCGGCGCGGGTTCGCTACCGGCCGGCGTGGCGCCCAGATCGGCGCGGATCGCTCGCGCGGACAGGCGATCGGGCCGTTCCGGCAAGGTCTGCGGCCGCGCCGCGGACTTGCTCGCAAGGCCTGCATTGGATGCGCTAACTTGCATCGGTCACGTTTGCGACGCATGCCCCGATTGCGCGCCCGGCCGGCCGTGCGCGGCGCAAACCCGCGCCGACATTGGTTCTGCGCGATTTTCGCCGGCGCGCGCTCGGTGCAAGTGGCGGGTTGCCGCAGGGCGGGGGCGCCGCTACCATTTCTCGGTTATCCGTAGCGCCGATCCCGGCGTGATGGGCCCGGCAGGGCTCGCCAGCCACCTCGCAGTTCCCGCACGGTCCGCGCGCCCCTCCAAGGGCGCCGCCGGCGCCGGGAGGAGAGGCAGCCCGCGGAGCGCGCGTTAGATCACCACACTGATTTATTCGGGGCTCGAACTGATGAAAGCCGGTCGTTTCAAGCAGTGGGCAGCGGGCGTCGCCGCGATGGCGTCGCCGGTCCTGGCGTTCGCGCAGGCGGCCGATCCCAAGCCGTGGCAGTTGAACATGGGCAAGGGCGTCACCGCCCAATCGATGAACGCCCACTCCGCGCACATGCTGGCGCTGTGGATCTGCGTGGTGATCGGCATCCTGGTCTTCGGCGCGATGGCCGTGGCCATGTTCAAGTTCCGCAAGTCCAAGGGCGCGGTGCCCGACAAGGACTTCGTCCACAGCACCAAGCTGGAGATCGTCTGGACGGTCGTGCCGGTGGCGCTGCTGGTGCTGATGGCGTTCCCCGCCACCAGCAAGCTCATCAACATGTACGACACCCGCGATTCGGCGATGACGGTGAAGATCACCGGCTACCAATGGATGTGGAAGTACGACTACCTCGGCGAAGGCGTGTCCTTCACCAGCCGCCTGGACCGCAAGAGCGACCAGCTGCGCCAGAGCGGCAAGCACGTCACCGCCGCCGACCACGAGCACTACCTGCTCGACGTCGACAACGTCCTGGTGCTGCCCACCGACACCAAGATCCGCTTCGTGATCACCGCCGACGACGTCATCCACGCCTGGTGGGTGCCGGCGCTGGGCTGGAAGCAGGACGCGATCCCGGGCATCGTCAACGAGGCCTGGACCGACATCAAGGAGCCGGGCATCTACCGCGGCCAGTGCGCCGAGCTGTGCGGCAAGGACCACGGCTTCATGCCGATCGTGGTGCGCGCGCTGCCCAAGGCCGAATACCAGCAGTGGCTGGCCGAGCAGAAGGCCAAGAACGCTCCGGCGGCTCCGGCCGCCGCTCCGGCGCCCGCCGAGGCCGCTCCCGCCGCCGCGCAGGCTCCGGCCGCCGGCACTGCCAGTTCCGATGCCCCGGCCGCCGCCCCGCAGGGCGCCGCGACCGCCGGTTGATCGTCCGCATTTATCAGAGGTAGGTCATGGCAGCCACGCACCCCGTCGCCGATCACCACGAGCATCACGATGATCACGCCCACCAGCAGGGCTTCATCGAGCGTTGGTTCTTCTCGACCAACCACAAGGACATCGGCACGCTGTATCTGATTTTCAGCTTCGTGATGTTCATCATCGGCGCAGGCATGTCGGTGGTCATCCGGGCCGAACTCGCCGAGCCGGGCCTGCAGTTCGTCAAGCCCGAGTTCTTCAACCAGATGACCACGATGCACGCGCTGGTCATGATCTTCGGCGGCGTGATGCCGGCCTTCGTCGGCCTGGCCAACTGGATGATCCCGCTGCAGATCGGCGCGCCGGACATGGCGCTGCCGCGCATGAACAACTGGTCGTTCTGGATCCTTCCGTTCGCCTTCACCCTGCTGCTGATGACCCTGTTCCTGCCGGGCGGCGCGCCGGCCGGCGGCTGGACGCTGTACCCGCCGCTGTCGCTGCAGGGCGGCTCCAACGTCGCCTTCGCGATCTTCGCCATCCACATGATGGGCATCAGCTCGATCATGGGCGCGATCAACGTCATCGCCACCATCCTCAACATGCGCGCCCCGGGCGTGGACCTGCTGAAGATGCCGATCTTCTGCTGGACCTGGCTGATCACCGCGTTTCTGCTGATCGCGGTGATGCCGGTGCTGGCCGGCGCGGTGACGATGCTGCTGACCGACAAGTTCTTCGCCACCTCGTTCTTCAACGCGGCCGGCGGCGGCGACCCGGTGATGTTCCAGCACATCTTCTGGTTCTTCGGGCATCCCGAGGTCTACATCATGATCCTGCCGGCGTTCGGCGTGGTCTCGGAGATCATCCCGACCTTCGCCCGCAAGCCGCTGTTCGGCTACCAGGCCATGGTGTACGCGACCGCGTCGATCGCCTTCCTCTCGTTCATCGTGTGGGCGCACCACATGTTCACCGTCGGCATGCCGCTCGGTGGCGAGATCTACTTCATGTTCGCGACCATGCTGATCGCGGTGCCGACCGGCGTGAAGGTGTTCAACTGGGTCACCACGATGTGGCGCGGCTCGATGACCTTCGAAGCGCCGATGCTGTGGGCGGTCGCCTTCGTCATCCTGTTCACCATCGGCGGCTTCTCGGGCCTGATGCTGGCCATCGTTCCGGCCGACTTCCAGTACCACGACACCTACTTCGTGGTCGCCCACTTCCACTACGTGCTGGTGACCGGCGCGCTGTTCTCGATCATCGCCGCGGTCTACTACTGGTGGCCGAAGTGGACCGGCCGCATGTACAACGAAGGCCTGGCCAAGTTCCACTTCTGGTGGACGATGGTGTTCGTCAACCTGCTGTTCTTCCCGCAGCACTTCCTGGGCCTGGCCGGCATGCCGCGCCGCATCCCGGACTACAACGTGGTGTTCGCGGACTGGAACCTGGTCAGCTCGATCGGCGCGTTCGGCATGTTCCTGACGCCGTTCATGATGGCCGGCATCCTGCTGCTGTCGAAGAAGTCCGGCGCCAAGGCCGAGGCGCGCTCGTGGGAAGGCGCCAAGGGCCTGGAGTGGACGGTGCCGAGCCCGGCGCCGCACCACACCTTCGCCACCCCGCCGGTCATCCGCGACGGCGACCTGGCGCACGGCGACATCACCCATTGATCGCGCAGGCGGCGCCGCGTTCGTTCGTAACGATCGCGGCGCGCGCTTCCGGGAGGCCGACATGACTCCGATCCAGGAACCGCAGGACCTCGCTCAGCGCCGCTCGGCCGCGCGGCGGACCGCGTTGTGGTTCGGCGGCGTTGCGGTCGCGGTGTACGTGTTGTTCATCCTCAGCGGCGTGTTCGGGCTCGGCCGATGAGCCAGGACCGCGACCCGCGCGAACCGCAGCCGCAGGACCTCGCCGAGGTCCGCCGGCAGGCGTCGCCGAAGATGACCAAGCTCATGGTCGGCGTGGCGCTGGGCGCGTTCGCCTTCACCTTCGCCCTGGTGCCGCTGTACCGCATCGCCTGCGAGAAGGTGTTCGGCATCCGCCTGGAACGCGGCGTCGCCGACGCCGACCGCGGCGGCCACGCGGTCAGCGACCGCATCGTCACCGTGCAGTTCGACGGCAGCGTCAATTCCAAGCTGCCTTGGGAGTTCCGCCCGCACGCGGTGAGCATGAAGGTGCGCCCGGGCGAGCAGTACGAAACGACTTACTACGCGCGCAACACCAGCGACGCGCCGATCGTCGGCAGCGCCTCGCCCTCGGTGGCCCCGGCGCGCGCGTCGGGCTATTTCAACAAGACCGAATGCTTCTGCTTCACCGCGCAAACGCTGCAGGCCGGCGAGTCGCGCGAGATGCCGGTGCGTTTCATCGTCGATCCGAACCTTCCGGACGGCGTCGAGACCATCACCCTGTCCTACACTTTCTTCAAGAACGACGTGCTCACCGCACGGCTGCAGCAGGGCGCGGTCTCCAAGACGCCGTCCTCGCCGCTGGCCGCGCCTTGAGTTGGCTTCGCACTACCTGACTACGGAACGCCGCCATGGGCCAAGCGCACTCGCCAGACGCCAACATCTATTACGTCCCGCATAGCAGCCGCTGGCCGTTCCTCGGTTCGATCGGCCTGTTCACCCTGATGATCGGCGTGGCCAGCTGGCTCAACGAAGTCAGCTGGGGCAAGCCGACCTTCTTCGTCGGCGTGGCGATGATGATCGCCGTGCTGTTCGGCTGGTTCGGCGATGTGGTCCGCGAGTCGGTGCGCGGCAACTACAATAAGCAGGTCGACGTCTCGTTCCGGATGGGGATGATCTGGTTCATCTTCTCCGAGGTGATGTTCTTCGCCGCGTTCTTCGGCGCGCTGTTCTACGCCCGCACGCTCGCGCTGCCGTGGCTTGGCGGCGAAGGCGACGGCGTGATGACCAACAGCCTGCTGTGGCCGGAATTCAGCGCGGCCTGGCCGAGCGCCGGCCCGGGCGACGTCGGCGGCCACTTCCAGACCATTCCGGCCTGGGGCCTGCCGCTGCTCAACACCCTGATCCTGCTGACCTCCGGCACCACGGTCACCGCCGCGCACCACGCGCTCAAGGCCGGCAACCGCAAGGCGCTGCTGATCTGGCTGGGCTTGACCGTGGCGCTGGGCTGCCTGTTCCTGTTCTTCCAGGCGGAGGAGTACATCCACGCCTACACCGAGTTGAACCTGACCCTGGGCTCGGGCATCTACGGTTCGACCTTCTTCATGCTCACCGGCTTCCACGGCCTGCACGTGACCCTGGGCACGATCATGCTGGCGATCATCTGGTTCCGCTGCCTCAAGGGTCATTTCGACAAGGACAACCACTTCGCGTTCGAAGCGGTGGCCTGGTACTGGCACTTCGTCGACGTGGTGTGGCTGGGCCTGTTCCTGTTCGTCTACGTGCTGTAAGCGCGGCGAAGCGTCGATGCGAAAGGCCGGCCCGGTGGCCGGCCTTTCGTTTTGTGGGCGGGGCAGGCCGGTTGCGGGCTGGAATGGCCCGGGCTCTGCTGTTGTGGGAGGGCCTTCAGGCCCGAGGCTCTTGTGTCGGCTCGCCGCGCGACCCGATCGAAAGGCATCGGGCCTGAAGGCCCTCCCACAAGGGCAAGAGCGAAGGCCGGCCCGAGGCGACCGGCCGCCGCATCGCGGCGACGCACCGGACGGGCGACAATAGCGGTCTGCTGTTCGCCGGCCTGCGGTTCGCCGGTCCGCGGGGTCCGCCAGCGGGCTGGCCGGGTTCGACCCGCCCTCAGCCCGGATTCGACCCCACGCCGTGCGGCGTGATCCAACCCATCCAGATCGACACCACCACGATCAGGATCAGCGCGATGGACAGCGCGATGCGGCGGGTCAGCGCATTGACCGTGCGTTTGCTCTGACCCTTGTCCACCAGCATGTAATACAGGCCCGCCCCCAGGTTCCACAGGATGACCGCCAGGAACGCCACCACCAGCAGGATTTTCAGTTCTTGGCTCATCGAAGCCTCGTTCGGTGCGTGCGCGGGTGCGAAGCCGGGATTATCGCAGCACGCCGGGAGCTTGGGGTGAGCCGCCGCGGCACCGTGCTGCTGGGCTGGACGCTGGCGCTGGCGGCGATCGCGCTGTTCGCCAACCTCGGCCTGTGGCAGGCGCGGCGCGCGGTGGAGAAGCAGGCCATGCTCGACGCGGCCGCGCGCGTGCTCGGCGAGCGCGTGCCGCAGCCGCTGTCGCGCGCGGCCGATCCGCGCCGCGCGCACGACTACGACTGGGCCGAAGGCCGCGGGCGTTTCGACCCGCGCGGCGCCTTGCTGCTCGACAACCAGCAGCGCGGCGGCCGCGCCGGTGTGCGCGTCTACCGGCTGTTCGTGCCCGACGGCGGCGAGCCGTTGCTGGTCGATCTGGGCTGGCTGCCGCTGGGCGGCGAACGCAAGCTGCCGCCGGTGCCGCGGCCCGAAGGCGAACTGGCCTTGCGCGGGCTGCTCAGCGCGCCGCCGTCGGTCGGCATCCCGCTCGGGCCCGGCATCGGCCGCGAAGGCGAGGGCTGGCTGCTGACCCGCGTGGACACCCGCGCGATCGCCGCCGCGCTGGCACTGCCGAAGCCGCTGGCGCCGCGCGTGCTGCGCCTGGATCCGGCGCTGAAGCTCGGCTTCGACCGCGACCTGGAACTGCTCAGCAACACCTTGCCGCCGGACAAGCACCGCGGCTATTCCCTGCAGTGGTTCGCACTCGCCGCGGCGGTGCTGGTCACCGCGCTGATCCTGACTTTCCGGCGTCCGCGCCGCGGAGCCGACCGATGAACTCACCCGCGCCCGTCTCCGACGCCCAGCGCAACCGCAATCGCCTGACCCTGGTGCTGATCGCCGCGTTCTTCTTCGTGCCGATGCTGGTCGCCGGAGTCATGCGCTTCACCGACCGCCACCCGGCGATCAACCGCCAGCACGGCGAACTGCTGGAGCCCAAGCCCGACCTGCGCCGGATCGAGCCGACGCTGGCCGACGGCAAGCCCTACCCGTGGAACCCGGGCGCCCGGGTCTGGCGCATCGTGGTGGCGCCGCAGCCCGATTGCCTGCAGGCCTGCGTCCGGTTGTCGCACGAGCTCGACACCGTGTGGCAGCTGTTCGGCAAGGACGCCGACCAGGTCGACATCCTGTGGCTCGGCGAACCGCCGGCCGGCGCGGCGCGTCCGGCCTCGCTGCGCGTGCTCGGCCCGTCGCCGCAGTTGCGCGAGCGCCTGCCGCGGCTGAACGACCCGGCCGGGCTGCCGGTGTATGTGATCGACCCGAACGGCTTCGTGATTCTGCGTTACGCTCCCGGCTTCCAACCCGGCGGGCTGCGCACGGACCTGAGCCGGCTGCTGAAACTGATGTGACGACGGGCCGCGGCGGCCACGGCGGGCGCAAGGCGCCGCCGTCCCGCACGCGGCGCCTCCAGCGAGACCAAGCGAAGAAATGAGCGTATCCAGCCTCACCGGCCTGAGCGGTCCGGGTTTGCACAAGAATTTCCACCGCATCGCCTGGCTGGCGGTGGCGCTGGCGTTGTGCGTGATCGTGTTCGGCGCGTTCGTGCGCCTGTCCAACGCCGGCCTGAGCTGCCCCGACTGGCCGACCTGCTACGGCCGCGCCGCGTGGCCGTCGCACGCCGACGACGCGGTCGATCACGTCGCCACCCAGATCCGCCCGGTCGAAGTGCACAAGGCCTGGCGCGAGCAGTTCCACCGCATGATCGCCGGCCTGCTCGGCGTGCTGGTGCTGACCTTGGCGCTGGTGTCGGCGCGCCGGCGCAGCAAGGGCATGGCGCAGATCGCGCTGGCCTCGCTGCTGGTCGCCATCGGCATTCCGCTGTACATGAAGGGGCAGCACGTCGCCGCCTCGGCGCTGGCGATTATCGGCGAAGCGATCCTGATCGCCGCCGCCGCGCGCTGGAGCAACACCGACCTGTCGCGGGTGTCGGCGATCACCCTGGCGGTGATCATCTTCCAGGCCTTGCTCGGCATGTGGACGGTGACCTGGCTGCTCAAGCCGATCGTGGTGATGGCGCATCTGCTCGGCGGACTGCTGACCTTCTCGCTGCTGGTGTGGACGGCGTGGCGCGCGACCCACCTGCCGATCCGCCTGGCCGATGCGCCGCGCCTGCGTGGCTGGGTCGGCGTGGGCATCGCCGTGCTCGGCGTGCAGATCGCGCTCGGCGGCTGGACCAGCGCCAACTACGCCGCGCTGGCCTGCGGCAACGATTTCCCGACCTGCGTCGGCCAGTGGTGGCCGCGCCACGACTTCGGCGAGGCGTTCGTGCTGTGGCGCGGCATCGGCGTGGACTACGAAGGCGGCATCCTCGACGGCGAGGCGCGCATCGCCATCC
Source organism: Lysobacter enzymogenes (assembly GCF_017168095.1). Lineage (GTDB taxonomy): Bacteria > Pseudomonadota > Gammaproteobacteria > Xanthomonadales > Xanthomonadaceae > Lysobacter > Lysobacter enzymogenes_D. The sequence goes on from NZ_LXSD01000388.1 coordinate 7,771, forward strand.
AGCTCGCCCACCGGATCATGGCCGGCGTGGTGTTCGCGTATCTGGCGGCGCTGACGGTCAAGCTGCTGCGCACGCCGGGCCTGCGCGGCTGGGCCACGCTGCTGGGCGCGCTGCTGTTGCTGCAGGTCGGCCTGGGCATCGCCAACGTCAAGCTCGGCCTGCCGCTGGCGGTCGCGGTGGCGCACAACGGCGGCGCCGCGCTGCTGCTGTTCGCCCTGGTCTCGCTGCTCGCGCGCCTGCGCACGCCGGAGCCGTGATGAACGCCGCGCCGCGACCCACCGCCAGGCAGTACTGGGACCTGACCAAGCCGCGCGTGGTCGCGCTGATCGTGTTCACCGCCATCGTCGGCATGTTCATGGCGGTGCCGGGCTGGCCGCCGCTGCGCGAGTCGGTGCTGGGCTTCCTCGGCATCTGGCTGGCGGCCTCGTCCGCGGCGGCGATCAACCAGCTGCTGGATTCGCGCATCGACGCCAAGATGGCGCGCACCTCGTGGCGGCCGATCGTCGCCGGCCAGGTGACGCCGCGCCAGGCGCTGGTGTTCGCGCTGGTGCTGGCGGCGCTGTCGATGACGATCCTGGCGCTGTGGGTCAACGCGATCACCGCGCTGCTGACCTTCGCCTCGTTGATCGGCTACGCGGTGGTCTACACCGTCTATCTGAAGCGCGCCACGCCGCAGAACATCGTCATCGGCGGCATCGCCGGCGCGGCGCCGCCGCTGCTGGGCTGGGCCGCGGTGACCGGCATGCGGGGCGAGTGGGACTGGGCGCACGCGCTGCTGCTGGTGCTGATCATCTTCGTCTGGACCCCGCCGCACTTCTGGGCGCTGGCGATCTTCCGCCGCGCCGACTACGCCCGCGCGATGGTGCCGATGCTGCCGGTCACCCACGGCGTGCAGTACACCCGCTGGCAGATCCTGTTCTACACCGTGCTGCTGGTGGCGGTGACGGTGCTGCCGTGGGCGGCGGGCATGAGCGGCTTGTTCTATCTCGGCGGCGCGCTGGTGCTCGGCGCGGTGTTCCTGTACTACGCCTGGAAGTTGATGGACCCGCCGGACGAGCTGTACGCGATGAAGGTGTTCAACTACTCCATCGTCTACCTGATGGCGTTGTTCGCGTTCCTGCTGGCCGATCACTGGATGCTGCCGGCGCTGGCGCCGGCGGCCGCGTTCGAGCTGCATCCGATCGGCTGAGTCCGCCGCATCGACGGCATCCGCCTGAAGGCGCGGCGCGCTTTATCGAGCCGACCCGCACTGGCGGAGCGCGGCCCGCTCGTGCCTATACTCGCGGCACTGTTCCGCCGATGGGGAGATCGGTGCCGATGATGCCGTACCGCATTCGCAGGGAGCCGCGCGCGTCGCGGCGTGGATGGATTCCGGCGCTGTCGGCGCTGGCCTTGGCGCTCGCGCTGCCGGCGGCGGCGCAGGCGCCGGCAGCCTCGCCTGCGTCCGACACCGTCGTGGTCACCGCCGCGCGCTTGTTCGACGCTAGCAGCGGCCGCCTGGTCGAGAACCCGCAGATCGTGATCCGCGACGGCCGCATCAGCGCGGTCGGCCGCGCCGGCGACGCCGCGCCGGATGGCGCGCGCCGCATCGACCTGGCTGGCATGACCGTGCTGCCGGGCCTGATCGACATGCACGTGCATCTGGATTCGGATCCCAGCTACGGCGGCTATACCGGCCTGCAGTTCAGCGACCGGTTCTGGTCGGTGCTGGCGGTCAAGCACGCGCAGCAGACCTTGCAGGCCGGCTTCACCACCGTGCGCAACGTCGGCGCCGACGCCTGGAACGACGTCGGCCTGCGCCAGGCCATCGACGAAGGCAAACTCGCCGGCCCGCGCATCGTCACCGCCGCGTATTCCTTCGGCGCCACCGGCGGCCACTGCGATTCGACCTATTTCCCGCCGTCGATGGCGCAGAAGAACCCGTACAACGCCGACTCGGCCGCCGAAGCGCGCAAGAGCGTGCGCGAGCTGCGCAAGTACGGCGCGCAAGTGATCAAGATCTGCGCCACCGGCGGCGTGTTCTCGCGCAACACCGAGCCCGGCCAGCAGCAGATGAGCTATGAGGAAATGAAGGCGGTGGCCGACGAGGCGCACCAGTGGGGCCTGCGTGTGGCCGCGCACGCGCACGGCGCGGCCGGCATCCGCGATGCGATCCGCGCCGGCGTGGACACCATCGAGCATGCCAGCCTGATCGACGAGGAAGGCATCCGCCTGGCCAAGCAGCACGGCGCGTGGCTGTCGATGGACATCTACAACACCGACTACACCCAGGCCGAGGGCAAGAAGAACGGCGTGCTCGAGGACAACCTGCGCAAGGACCGCGAGGTCGGCGACATCCAGCGCGAGAACTTCCGCCGCGCGCACGCGGCCGGGGTGAAGATGGTGTACGGCACCGACGCCGGCGTGTATCCGCACGGACTCAACGGCAGGCAGTTCGCGGTGATGACGCGGTATGGGATGAGCGCTGCGCAGGCGATCCGTGCGGCTACGTTCGATGCGGCGCAGGCGCTGGGGCGCAAGGATGTCGGACTGATCGAGGCGGGGCGCTGGGGCGATCTGATCGCGGTGGCCGGCGACCCGACCCAGGATGTGCGCCTGCTCGAGGCGGTGCCGGTGGTGATCAAGGGCGGCGAGGTGGTGAAAGACGCGCGCTGAGCGCGCGCCCTCACCCGTAACGCCGAAGCGACCGCGGAACGCCCGCTGTAGGAGCGGCGCGAGCCGCGACCGCGACAACGCAACTACGCCGAAAGCAACGCCGTGGCTGCGTTGTCGCGGTCGCGGCTCGCGCCGCTCCTACAGTCGGGTACGGATCGACCGAAGCGGCGAAGCGAACCCCGCCGCGCGGTTCCGGCCTCCGCCGAAACCGCTCAGTCCGCCGCTTCCTCCAACTGCGCCCGCGCCGGCGCCTTGCGCGCATAGCGCTGCGCCAGCTGCGCGCAGACGATGAGCTGGATCTGGTGGAAGATCATCACCGGCAGCACGATCGCGCCGAGCGCGCTGCTGGCGAACAGGATCTTCGCCATCGGCACGCCGGTGGCCAGGCTCTTCTTCGAACCGCAGAACACGATGGCGATTTCGTCCTCGCGCGAGAAACCCATTCGCCGCGCGGCGAACGTCGTCAGCACCATGACCGCCGCCAGCAGCAGCGCGCACACCGCGATGACCACGTACAGCGCCGCCACCGGCATGCTCTGCCACAGGCCGCTGTTCATCGAGGCCGAGAACGCGGTGTAGACCACCAGCAGCACCGTGCCTTGGTCGGTGTAGCGCAGCACCGCGCGCTGGCGCTCGACCCAGCCGCCGATCCAGCGCCGCAGCAGGTGGCCGGCCACGAACGGCACCAGCAGCTGCAGCATGATCTTGCCGATGGCCTCGCTCGGGTCGGCCATGCCGCCGTGCGCGCCGGCCAGCGCGCTGAGCAGCAGCGGGGTCAGGAACACGCCGAGCAGGCTCGAGGCCGAGGCGCTGCACACCGCCGCGGGCACGTTGCCGCCGGCCATCGAGGTGAAGGCGATCGACGACTGCACGGTCGAGGGCAGGGTGCACAGGAACAGCAGGCCTAGGTACAGCTCCGGCGTCAGCAGGTGGCCGGACAGCGGCTTCAGCGCCAGGCCCAGCAGCGGGAACGCGATGAAGGTGCTGGCGAAGATCACCAGGTGCAGGCGCCAGTGCAGCATGCCGGCGAGGATCGCCTCGCGCGACAGGCGCGCGCCGTGCAGGAAGAACAGCGCGGCGATGGCCAGGTCGGTGACATCGTCCATCCACTGCGCGGGCGCGCCGTGCAGCGGGAATTTCCAGGCCAGCGCGACCGTGGCCAGCAGGGCCAGGGTGAAGGTGTCCACGCGCAGACGCTTGAGCCAGCTCATCGAAGACCTCGGAGGCGGGATGCTCGGTGGCGCGCGTGGCCTGGGGCCGTCCATGGCCGCGGGCGCTCGCGCGGCTGCGGCCATTGTGGCGGCTGCGGCGCGCGCCGGCCATGCGCGGCGTGGCGGGGTGGTTCAGGCGGATGGGCGACGTGGCTTGTTCGCGCTTTGCGGGCTCTGGCCTTGCGGCGTCTCTTCAATCGTCATCCCCGCGGAGGCGGGGATCCAGAGACTTCAGAGTCATGTCGCGGTAAAGCCCTGGATGCCCGCCTTCGCGG